>NZ_JBSHJX010000002.1:0-362662 GCF_053619695.1 Microbacterium sp. NPDC055521
GCCCCTGAGGGGCCGGGCGCCGTCGTCGGCTCGCTCTTCCGAATCAGAACAGCAGCGAGGTGAGCCTCGTGCGCGCCGACGTGACGCGCGGATCGGCGGGACCGATCAGCTCGAACAGCTCGACCAGCCGCTCACGGACGCGGGTGCGGCTGTCGCCGTCGACCGCGGTGAACAGATCCAGCAGTCTGCCGAACGCGTCATCCACATGCCCGCCGGCGAGATCGAGATCGGCGACCTGGAACTGCGCGTCGACATCCGTCGGCCCGGCAGCCGCGGCCGCGCGAACCTGCTGCAGATCGAGGCCCTGCACGCGGTGCAGCAGGCGCACCTGGCCGAGCCCGGCCTTGGCGTCCTCGTCACGCGGATTCTCGGCGAGAGCCTTCTCGTACGCGCTGATCGCGCGGGCGTAGTCGCCGGCTTCGATCGCCTCGAACGCCTCCGCGTGCAGCGGCGGCAGCGGCGCCGGCTCGTCTGCATCCGCGGCCGGGGCCTCGTCGCCGAACGGGACCGAGCCGGTCACGCCGTTCTGTGCGGCGACCTCGAGCAGGCGGGCGAAGACCTCACGCACCTGCTCCTCGGGAACCGCACCGGTGAACATCGGCACAGGCTGTCCGCCGATCAGCGCGACGACCATCGGGATCGACTGGGCGCGGAAGGCCTGGGCGACCTGCGGGTTGGCGTCGACGTCGACCTTGGCGAGCACGACGCGTCCGCGCTGCTCGCGCGTCACCTTCTCGATGATCGGGCTGAGCTGCTTGCACGGCCCGCACCATTCCGCCCAGAGGTCGACGACGACGGGAACCGAGCGCGACAGCTCGAGGATCTCCCCGAACGACTGGTCCGTAACGTCGACGACGACATCCGGAGCGTCATCGCCGGGTGCGGCCGGCACTGCGGGTCCCGCCGGTGCGGAAGCCGCGGCCGGACGGTTGCGCAGAGAGGACAGGTCGACGGCGCCGCGCAGAGCGGCAGCGGAGATCTCGGTCACTGGTTCACCTTCACGCTGAGGAGGTCCTGATGGTATGCGAGGAGACGGATCTGCTCCTTGGAGCCCTGCGCGGGCACGGAGAAGAAGAGCTGGATGCCGTAGGTCGTCGTGAAGCCCTTCGCGGACTCCTTGACGCCGGTCAGCACGCTCGCCTCCTGATTGTCGCCGATCCGGATCACGGCATCGGCGGTGGTCGGTGTGATCGTATCCACGTCGTCGACGCGCACGGCCACCACCGCACCGCTCCCCAGAGTGGCGAGGGAGAGCGGCGTCTCGTCGGGTGCCTTCATGTCGAACGCGACCGACGAGGTGGTGTCGGCCTGCTTCTCCTTGAGCCCGGTGAGGACGTTGGTGCGACTGTCGCGGATACTCTGGGCGAGCTTCTCGGCGGTGGCGTCGAAACGACCGGCGAACTCGCTCTTGTCACCGTCGTCCACGAAATCGGAGAAGGCTTCCGCCACCTGATCGGGCGCCAGCGCGAGGAAAGGCGACTCCGCCGGGATGCGGGTCGTGCCGAGCCAGGCCGGTGCGACGTCGGGGAACTCAGCCGCGGCCGGCATGTCGGCCATCTCGGTGACGTGGTAGTTCGACCACGGATCGTCCTGTGTCATCGTCAGCAGGACGGGCGCTGCCTTCTCGTCCTTCTCGGAGACGGTCAGGGCGAGCACGGTGCGCGGCCAGCTGTCGGTCGCCTCCGGGAGCACGATCTTGACCCTGTCGCGCGGAGCCGTCAGCGGTTCGGTGCGCTCGGCGATGGCCCCGCGCAGAGCGTATTCCGTGCGCCGGCCCTCGAGCACGATGCCGGAAAGACGGGTCTCCGCGCGAGCGATGTCGAGATCTGTGTCGGCCTGCTTCACGACCTTGGCGATCTCCGAGACGATGCGCTGACCCTGCTTCTTCGTCACGACCGGGGGCTTCTGATCTTCGGGGGTCACCACCGTCGGCGTGGGAGTCGGCGTCGGCGTCTCCGCACCGAGATCCGGCCAGGAGTCCGAGGTGCAGCCGGTCGCGAGCACGGCGGTCAGAGTCAGGGCGGGAAGCCCGAGTGCGAGGCGGCGTCGCAGCGCCGTGCGCGGCGTGCGTCCGGATGCCCGTTCCTCGCCCTCGTCGGCGCCGGAGGCGGGCTCGGTCCGACCGCTCGCCGGACGGTCGTCGTCGACGGCGGTTCCGTCACCCTCGATGGCTTCACGCTCGGGAGCACCCTGCATCTCGATCGGCTGCGTCGCCGGAAGCGGCCCCGGACCCTTGCGCAGCGGCCCGCGTCCGCGACGCTGGTGTCGGATGGCCAGGAAGTAGAGCACGAGACCGGCCAGCAGGAGGATGCCGCCGGCGGTCATCAGCGGACCCGCCAGCGGGGTGCGGCTGTCGACGCCCCAGCTGACGGCGACGTCGTCGGGCGCGGGTGCGATGCCGTCACGCGCGATGAGCACGCTGTGTCCCGGCGTCAGCTGCATCCCGGTCACCAGGTAATCCTCCTCGGCGAACGAGTCGAGCCAGAGATCGGAGCCTGCCGGGTTGCGTCCCGAGGTCTCGCCGCCTCCGGCCGGTGCCTGCTGCGGCTCGACGGTCTCGCTCACCGGGCGATCGCCCTTCCCGAGGGTGACCTTCGTGTAGCTCGTGTCGGAGAGCCAGGCCTCGGCGTCGTCGGTGCGGGCGTAGGCGGCGAAGATCTCGCCCTCGCCGCGCACGAGCAGCGTCTGCAGTCCAGGGTGTGCGCTGAGCACCTCTGCATCGACGAGCAGATAAGGCTGTGATCCGTCGACGGAGAGCGCCATCGTCTGCTCTGTGGGCCCCATGAATATGGTGCGCTGGGCGATCCCGGCTCCGATGAGAACCGTGGCCAGCACGAAGGCCACGACGGCCCATACGAAACGCACGAATCAACTCCTTACGTGACCGGGCATCCGCCGCCGGTCCGCTCGACGTTTCAGACTAGCGAAACCAGCTGGGCATTACCCACGAAGCGGAGGTCCCGACCCGGCAGGATGCGCATGCGGCCCGTCGCGGGGGCGTCGCACCGAGCAGCAACTAGGATCTTCGCAGGTCGACCAGGAGAGCCATGAAGATACACAGTCCCTTTCGCACCGCGCTGGTGGCGACGCTCGGCGTGGGCCTGGGCCTGCTGCTGCTCGCCGGGGCGCAGACACTGTCGACGATCATCCTGTACATCGGCACGGCTCTGTTCCTGAGTCTGGGACTCGACCCGCTCGTCACCTTCCTCGAGAGCCGCGGACTCCCCCGCTGGGCCGCTGTGCTTCTCACCATCCTCGCCGTCCTGGGTGTCTTCGCCGCTGTCATCCTGATCGTGCTGCCCGTCGTCACCGATCAGATCACGCAGCTGGTGACGCGCATCACGCCGCTGTTCGTCAACGGCGAGCAGACCGTGAGCGACATCAAGGGCTGGCTCACCGACGCGTTCCCCAACCTCGAGGTGAACCTCGTGTTCGACTACATCGAGAGCTGGATCACCTCCGAGGAGTGGACCAAGAGCGTGACCGCATGGAGCACCACCATCGGCGAGGGCGTGTGGGTGGTCGGCGGCGCCGTGCTGGCCGGCGCGTTCGGTGCGTTCATCGTGCTGATCCTCACGATCTACATGACTGCCTCGACCCCCTCGCTCAAGCGCGCCGTCTACCAGCTGGTGCCGGCGTCCAGGCGCGAGCGCTTCATCGACATCGCAGACCAGATCACCGATTCGGTCGGCCACTACGTGATGGGCCAGGTCTCCCTCGGTGTGATCAACGGCATCCTGAGCATGATCTACCTGTCGATCATCGATGCCCCGTTCACCGCGGTGCTCGCCGTGGTCGCCTTCTTCTTCTCGCTCATCCCCCTGGTCGGGACCCTGACCGGATCGACGATCATCGTGCTCGCCTGCCTGCTGCCCGGGGTCGGTTCACCGGGGACGGCTCTGGCAGCGGCGATCTACTACTTCATCTACATGCAGCTCGAGGCGTACTTCATCGCGCCGCGCATCATGAGCCGTGCAGTGTCGGTTCCGGGAGCGGTGGTCGTCATCGCCGCCCTGTCCGGCGGTGCGCTGCTCGGGCTCCTCGGTGCGCTGATCGCCATCCCGGTCGCGGCGAGCATCCTGATCATCTACCGGCAGGTGCTGATCCCGCGCATGAACGAGCGCTGAGCGAGGATCGGCGCGCTCAGTCGATGCGCCAGCAGCGGGTGTGCCAGTGCCGGCGGGACGCGAGGTCGGCATTCTCCCCCATCACCCCGTCCGCACGCCAGACCACGACATGCGCGGTACCGGGAGAGATACTGCCCGCGCATCCGGGGCACCGATACTCCTTGTGCGCCTGACCCGACGAGATCGGCTGCACGATCCATTCCCGGCCGCGCTTCGTCTCGGTGCGCTTCCACCCGGCCAGAAGCCGGTCGAAGGAGTCGTCAGACGCGGCGCGCTCAGGCCTGCGGCGATGGGAGCGTGGCATGACGCCCGGTCACCACCAGTGGTTGCGCGTCCAGAAGTTGTACGCTCCGGCCCAGCTCCCGTAGCGCCCGACGGCGTACCCGTTGCCCCAGCGGAGGTTGTCGACAGGGTCGTAGCCGTTGCCGGGAACCTTGCTGCAGGGCAGCGCCTGCACGAGGCCGCACGCGCCCGACGACTTGTTGGTCGCGTTCGGGCTCCAGCCGCTCTCCTTGGAGACGATGTAGTCGACGTACGGCCAGTCGCTGCTCGCGATACCGGCAGCAGCCATCCACTCCTCCTTGGAGCCGCCACCCGTGTAGCGCGGCTGCGCGGGCGGGCTGCTCTTGGGAGCCGCTGCCTTCGTCTTCTCCGCCGGCGCCGGCGCGGGCGGAGGGGTGGGCTTCGGCTTCACGTAGACCTCGAAGGCACTGCGGTTGACAGACACGATGTCCGCACTCTCGACCGAGACGGTGATGCTCTGCGTGTCGGCGGAGGCGAGCGAGAAGGCGGTCACGGGCGCATCGGCCGGCTCGGGATCGGCGACAGCGACACCGCTCGGCGCCATCATGGCAGCGGAGATGCCGACGACCGCGAGGCCGGCCAGCACAGCGCTGACACGCTGACGCGTCGGGGTCCTCTTCGCACGCGAGACGGTCGGGCGCGTCGCGGTCGAGATCAATTCGTTATCGGGAGTCACGATGGCCACCAGTCTACGCACAGCTCAGCATCACATCCATGAGAACTCACCGAGAACGCCTCAGCGCACCGAGAGGAGCACTTCCACCGTGGCGTCGAGAAGGGCATCCACCTGCTCCTCCCGATAGCCACCGCGCTGCATGCGGAAGGCGGCGCTGCGCACCTGCTCGACGTCGAGCGGCTCGCCGTCCCGCAGGAATGCCGAGATGCGGTCGCCGACGTGATCGACCTCGTCCATCCGGTAGCCGAAGGTCAGGATGCTCGTGCGTGCGAACCGCTTCTTCGCGGGCCGGCTGAGGTGATCGAGCACCTGCTGAGCGTCCCCCCGCGCGCGAGCCACCCAGGCATCCACACCCACGCTGCTGATCGCCCGCTCGCGGGTGCGCTGCGCGAAAGCATCCTCCACCCGAGCAAGGGCCGCATCGACATCAGCGATGACGTACCCTCCCCTGACCAGGGGGAAGGATGCGGCGCGCACGTCGTCCGCCCCGAAATCGTCGCGCGACGCCTCGAACGCCGCTCGGGCGGAGTCGAGAAAGCTGTCGACCGCTGCACGGTGGTATCCGCGCTGGCGCCCCGTGGCCAACGGGAATGCCGGCGGCACCTCGTCATGTCCGGAGACGAGTGTCTCGAGGTCGGAATCAGTCATCAGGATCCGATCAGAGGGGTGAGGAGGTGGTACAGAGCGAGGGCCGGAACGGTGGAGGGAAGGATGCTGTCGAGCCGGTCGAGCAGACCGCCGTGTCCGGGAAGCCAGGAGCTCATGTCCTTGATACCGAGATCGCGCTTGAGCATCGATTCGCCCAGATCGCCGATGGTGGCGAAGATGAGGATCGCCGCGCCGAAGATCAGACCGCACCACCAGGGCAGCTGCAGCAGGAAGATCGCGAGGAGCACACCCACGGCGAGCGATCCGACCACCGCACCCCCGAAGCCCTCCCAGGTCTTCTTCGGGCTGATCCGCGGGGCCATGGGGTGCTTGCCGAAGGCGAGCCCCGCCGCGTACGCGCAGGTGTCGGCAGCGACCGCGACGGCGATGAATCCGAGCACCCACCACTCGCCGTTCTCTCGGCTCAGCAGCATGAGCGCCACCGAGGTCAGGAACGGCACGTACACCTGCACGAATGCCCCGACCACGACATCCGCGAGCACGGCGCCGTATGTGCGTCCGTCGGCGGCGACCATCTGCGCGATCATCCGCCACACGCTCACGAAGGCGACCGCGGCGATGAGCACGACCCAGCTCAGCCAGAGTGCGGCGAACGGTCCGGTCAGAAGAACAGCGGCACCCGCGATCAGCTGCGGGGCGATGTCCACCCGGCGCCCGCCGGTGCGCAGTGCCCGGGACAGCTCGTAGGTGCCGAGCAGACCGGCCGCGATCGCGATCGGCAGGAACAGCCATTTGATGAACAGCAGGGACGCGATGAGCACGGCGCCGAACGCCACGCCGATCAGGATGGCGACGATCAGATCGCGTCCCGTGCGCTGCTTGATCCGCTCGTTCGCCTGATCGAACTGCTCGCGGGCCTGCGTCACGTGGGACTCGAACTCGCCGCGCCTGGCGCGCCACTGCTCGCGCAGCGCATGCGACTCCGCCCCGTCGACGGCCGGCATCGGCGGACGAGGCGGGATGCGTCCGGCGTCGAAGGCCGGGAACGCCGCATCCGAGAGGGTCCGTTCCGCATCCGCGCCGCCGCTCCCGTCGCCGGCAGCCGGGCGCGCGGACCCATCGCCGCCAGCGGGAGCATCGCCCTGACGGGCTTTTCGTCGCGTCAGCGGCTGCTCGCCGGAATCGCTCTCGCCTGCCATGCCGTCAGACCTCGAGCAGCTCTGCCTCTTTGCGCTTGAGCGCGTCATCGATCGCGTCGACGTACTGACGGGTCAGGGCGTCGAGCTCCTTCTCTCCGCGGGCGAGCTCGTCCTCGCCAACCTCGGCCTTGAGTCCGTCGAGCTGATCCTTCGCCTTGCGACGGATGCCGCGGATCTGCACCTTGGCGTCCTCCCCCTTGGAGCGCACGAGCTTCACGTACTCCTTGCGGCGCTCCTCGGTCAGCTCCGGCATCGTCACACGGACGATGTTGCCGTCGTTCGTGGGGTTCGCTCCGAGGTTCGGCATGTCGCGGATGGCCTGCTCGATCGCCCGCAGCGCGCTCTTGTCGTACGGGGTGACGATGAGCGTGCGTGCCTCGGGGTTCGCCATCGAGGCGAGCTGGGCGATCGGCGTGGGCGAGCCGTAGTAGTCGACCATCAGCTTCTGGAACAGCTGCGGGTTCGCGCGCCCGGTGCGGACCGTGGCGAAGTCCTCCTTGGCGGCGTCGACCGCGCGGGTCATGCGTGCGGTGGTATCAGCGAGGACGTCCGCGATCACGGGTGCTCCTTAGGTCGTGGTTTTGGAACGATTCTATCCGGCGTTGTGCCGCCGAACCCTGAGCGACAGGTCGATCAGGGGGTGACGAGCGTGCCGATCGGCTCGCCGAGCAGCGCCTTGGTGACGTTGCCCGCAGGCTCCATGCCGAACACGCGCATGTCCATGTTGTTGTCCATGCACAGGCTGAATGCGGTGGAGTCGACCACCTTGAGACCGCGCTGCAGAGCATCGCGGTAGGTGACCTGCTCGATGCGCTCGGCGCTGGCGTCCTTCTTCGGATCGGCGGTGTAGATGGCGTCGACCCCGTTCTTCGCCACCAGCACCTCCTGCGCGCCGATCTCCAGCGCGCGCTGGGCGGCCACCGTGTCAGTCGAGAAGTACGGCAGACCGGCGCCGGCGCCGAAGATGACGACGCGCCCCTTCTGCATGTGCCGCTCAGCGCGTCGCGGGATGTAAGGCTCTGCCACCTGGGTCATCGAGATGGCCGACTGCACGCGCGTGGCGGCGCCGGCCTGCTCGAGGAAGTCCTGCAATGCGAGGGCGTTCATGACGGTGCCGAGCATTCCCATGTAGTCGGCACGGCCGCGGTCCATGCCGCGCTGGCTGAGTTCGGCGCCCCGGAAGAAGTTCCCTCCGCCGACCACGATGGCGATCTCGACACGGTCGACAGCTGCCGCGATGTCACGGGCGATCTGACCGACGATGTCGGGATTGACGCCGAGCTGGCCTCCGCCGAACGCTTCGCCGGAGAGCTTCAGGAGGACGCGCCGGCGTCCGGTGCCTTCGGTCATGGATGGGTTCCTCTCGTCCCGATTCAAGATAGTGCCTTCTGGGCATGAAGAAGGGGGTCCGGATCTCCGATCCGAACCCCCTTGAGGCTGTTACGCGCCGACCTTGAAGCGCGCGAAGTCGGTGACGGTGATACCGGCATCCTTCGCGACCTGGGCCACGGACAGCTTGTTGTCCTTCGCGTAGTCCTGCTCGAGAAGCGCGACCTGCTTGAAGTACGCGGTCACGCGACCCTCGACGATCTTCGGCAGAGCGGCCTCGGGCTTGCCCTCGTTGCGGGAGATCTCGGTGACGATGTCGCGCTCCTTCTCGACCTCGGCGGCCGGGACGTCCTCGCGGGAGAGGTACGACGGGTTCGCGAACGAGATGTGCTGCGCGATGCTGCGAGCGGTCTCGGCGTCCGAACCGCTGTACGCGACGACGACACCGATCTGCGGGGGCAGGTCCTTGCTGGTGCGGTGCAGGTACACCGAGACGTCGTCTCCGGTCACGGTGCGCACGCGACGCAGCTCGACCTTCTCGCCGATGATGGCCGCCTCGTCGGAGATCAGCTGCTCGACGGTCTGCTCGCCGGCCGGAGCGGCGAGCGCCGCCTCGACCGAGTCGGCGGCGACGGCTGCGACAGCGTCGGCGACCTTGTCGGCGAGCGAGATGAAGCGCTCGTTCTTGGCGACGAAGTCGGTCTCGCAGGCGAGCTCGATCAGCGTGACGCCGCCGTCGATCTCACGAGCGACGACGAGACCCTCGCTGGTGGAGCGGTCGGCACGCTTCGCGTTGCCCTTCGCGCCCTTGAGGCGAAGGATCTCGGTCGCCTTCTCGACGTCTCCGTCAGCCTCTTCGAGCGCCTTCTTGGTGTCGACCATTCCGGTGCCGAGCTGCTCGCGCAGCGCCTTGATGTCGGCGATGGTGAAGTTGGCCATGTGTGGTGGCTCCTTGCTTCGTATCTGAACGTGTGGGGTGACTTACTTGGCGTCTGCCTCGGTGGCGTCGGCTGCGGAAGCCTCAGCGGCCGCTGCCGGAGCCTCGGCTGCCTCAGCGGCGGGAGCCTCAGCGGCCTCTGCCGGAGCCTCGGCGGCCTCAGCGGCCGGAGCGTCAGCGGCTTCAGCGGCCGGAGCCTCAGCGGCCTCAGCGGCCGGAGCGTCGGAGCCCTCGAGGAGCTCCTTCTCCCACTCGGCCAGCGGCTCTGCGTCGCCCGACTCGGGGTTGTGCTTCTGCTGCAGGCCCTCGGCGGCGGCGTCGGCGATGATGCGCGTCAGCAGGGAGACCGAGCGGATCGCGTCGTCGTTGCCGGGGATCGGGTACTGGAAGTCATCCGGGTCGGCGTTCGTGTCGAGGATGCCGATCACGGGGATGCCGAGCTTCTTGGCCTCGTCGATGGCGAGGTGCTCGCGCTTCGCGTCGACGACCCACAGAGCCGACGGGGTCTTCGACAGGTTGCGGATGCCGCCGAGCGACTTGTGCAGCTTGTCGAGCTCGCGCTTCTTGAGGAGAAGCTCCTTCTTCGTGAAGCCCGACGCTGCGGGGTTCTCGTAGTCGAGCTCCTCGAGCTCCTTCATGCGAGCGAGACGCTTCGCGATGGTGGAGAAGTTGGTGAGGAGGCCACCCAGCCAGCGCTGGTTGACGTAGGGCTGTCCGACGCGGTCGGCCTGCTCGGCGAGGATCTCCTGCGCCTGCTTCTTGGTGCCGACGAAGAGGATGGTGCCGCCGCGGGCGACGGTCTCCTTGACGAAGTCGTACGCCTGGTCGATGTACGACAGCGACTGCTGCAGGTCGATGATGTGGATGCCCGAGCGCTCGGTCAGGATGAAGCGCTTCACCTTCGGGTTCCACCGGCGGGTCTGGTGTCCGAAGTGCACGCCGCTGTCGAGCAGCTGGCGGATGGTGACCACAGCCATGGTCGTCTCCTTGTTCTGACGCTGTCGCGTCGTTGAGGTTGATTCGCCGGTCGATCGACCGGCAGTCCTGGTGCCCGGCGCACACCCGCCCGCTCGAGAAGCGGGACCTGTGGGAGTGGATGCCACGACCTGAGTCGCTGTGGGCACGCGTAGTCACCTCGATTTCGAGGTGCTCCCCCAGTGTACAGGATCGTGCTCTGCGTGAACGTCCTGCACAGGTGCGTGAATCTGCCGGTTTCTCCCCGGTGATCGGCATCCCTCGACTCGCGGCGACGGCGGATGGGCGAAGGTGGGGCGATGCGCACCCGCTTCATCGCCCTCGTCCTCTCGCTGTCCCTGTCGCTCTTCGGCGGCACGGGCGATTCCCCCGCGGTCGAGGGCACGTGGCAGTGGCCGGTCGACGGCATCCGGTCGGTGGTCGAGCCGTTCCGCGCCCCCGCGCATGAGTACGGCCCGGGGCATCGCGGTATGGATGTCGCTGCCGTCGCGGGCGCTGATGTCGGGGCTCCTGCGGCCGGCGTCGTCGCGTTCCGTGGCACCGTGGTCGATCGTCCGCTCATCACGATCGATCACGGCGGCGGTCGTGTGAGCACCTGGGAGCCGGTCGCGTCGGCGTTGTCGCCCGGTGATGCGGTCGCCGCGGGGGATCTGATCGGGACGGTGGCGGCGGGCGGCCACGCGGAGCGCGGCGCGCTGCATGTGGGCGTGCGACTGGACGGGCGCTACGTCAACCCGCTGCCCCTGTTCGGCGCGGTGCCGCGGGCGATCCTGCTCCCGTGCTGCGACGTGTGAGCCTGCGGGCTGCCCCGTGCGTCACGCGCGTGGATGGGCGAGGCGGTAGCCGGCGAGCAGCCGCTCGGCCGACACGTGCGTGTAGATCTGCGTCGTACCGAGGCTCGCGTGCCCGAGGATCTCCTGCACGGTGCGAAGATCGGCCCCGCCATCGAGCAGGTGGGTGGCCGCGGAGTGCCTGAGCGCATGCGGGCCGACATGGTCGGCTCCGACAAGCGGACCGAGCACGCGGGAGACGAGGGCGTAGACGCTGCGGGAGCCGATGCGCGCTCCACGCGCGCCGAGGAACAGCGCGGGCGTCGTCTGCGCGGCGCGGCGCATCAGCGCCGGGCGACCTCTGGTCAGGTACGCGCCGATCGCATCGGCGGCAGGTGCACCGTACGGGACGACCCGTTCCTTGGCGCCCTTGCCCAGCACGCGCACGGTGCGTCGATGCATGTCCACGTCGTCGATGTCGATGCCGCACAGTTCTGAGACGCGCATGCCGCTGCCGTACAGCGCCTCGAGGATCGCATGGTCGCGCAGCGCGACCGGGTCGCCGTCCGCGGCCGCTGTGCGATGCCGGTCGAGCAGCTCGCGCATGCCGTCCTGCGAGGCGACGAGGGGAAGGGTCTTGGCGCGTTTCGGCGTCACCAGACGGAGGCTGGGGTCGACGGCGATGAGCTCGCTCTCGTGCGCCCACCCGAAGAACGAGCGCGCCGCCGCGGCGCGGCGAGCGAGCGTCGACCGGGCGTCGCCGCGCTGCGTTGCCCGCCACAGCCATTCACGCAGCGTCTCGAGGTCGATCTCGCGCAGGTCGGCGTCGTCGACGACGGCACCGAGGTCGGCGAGGTCGGAACGGTAGGCGCGCACGGTGGCGGGCGACAGCCGTCGCACTCGATCCAGGTACGACGTGAAGGATGTCACCGCGTCCGCATACCTCACCTCTCCAGCATGCCGCTCCCCCGCTGCTTCCCGGACGGGCGCGCCGGGAGATCACGCCGTGCTGCTACAGCTGCTGCCGCACGGGCGCACCGTCACTGCAGGCGCACCCACCCGTCGTCGCGCTGTGCGGCGAGGCCATCGAGGGCGACGAGCCCGAGCAGCGAGCGCACCCGCTCGATGGAGAGCCCGCTGCGGCAGGCGATGTCCGCCGTCTCTCGGGCGCTGCGCGTGCTCATCGCGTCGAACAGCCTGGTGCGGTCGTGATCCGGGGCAGCCGACGGCGCCGCCGTGGCCGCCGTCTCGCCCCACAGTTCTCTGACCTCCTGGGCGCTGGTGACGCACACCGCGTCGTACTCCCGCAGCAGCCGATGGCATCCGGCCGATGCCGCAGAGGTGATCGGCCCGGGCACCGCACCCAGCGGGCGGGCCAGCGACGACGCGTGCCCTGCGGTGTTCAGCGTGCCGCTTCGCCAGCCCGCCTCCACAACGACCGTCGCCAGGGTCGAGGCCGCGATGAGCCGGTTGCGGGCGAGGAAGCGCCACTTCGTGGGCGCCGACCCGCAGGGCACCTCGCTCAGCACGACGCCGGCCTGCCGGATCCGATCGAACAGCTGCTGATGCCCGATCGGGTACGCCCGGTCGACACCACCCGCGAGGAACGCAGCCGTCGACCCGCCGACACCCAGCGCCGCCCGGTGCGCCGCCCCGTCGATCCCGTACGCTCCTCCGGAGACGACGAGCGTCCCACCGGTCGCAAGGTCGCCCGCAAGCTCCGCGGCGACGTTCTCGCCGTACCCGGTGGCAGCCCTGGCGCCGACGATCGCCGCCGCGGTCTGAGCGCCCAGCACATCCGCGTCGCCCCGGGCCCACAGCAGCACGGGCTGATGGACGTCGAGGTCGCCGAGCCCGTCCGGCCAGAGCTCGTCACCGGGCAGCAGCAGGCGTGCTCCCACACTGTGCGCAGAGACCAGGGCATCCCGCACGGCGCGCGTGCTCGCACGAGGCCGCCAGCGCGCCATCGCCTCAGCGAGAGCCCGGGGTGCAGCCACCCCTGGGGGCATGAGGCTCGACTCACCGAACACGGTGCGCAGCGCCTCCACCGCACCCAGGCTCTGCAGCAGGGCGCCGGCGACACCATCGCCGGGCTCGACGAGAACCGACCACGCCACCCGCGCCGCCACCTCGTCGGGGTCCGCATCGGCACGCAGCAGGCGTGCGGTCGAGCGCAGATCCGGGTCATCGATGAGTTCGAGTCCCGTGGCGATCATGCCAGGAGTCCTTTCTTGAGGAACAGCGCCTGCCCGAGCTGATCGGCTCCGGGCGATGACAGACCGGCGAGATCGCTGAGAGTCCACGCGATCCGCAGCACCCGGTCGTACGCCCGCAGGGTGACCGCGCCCCGCTCCAGTGCGCGATCCAGCGGAGCCCGCACCGCGGGAGGCAGGCGCAGCGCGCCCTGTCGAAGCCTCTCCCCCGGCACCGCGCCGTTCACGCGCCACGGGCTCGCGCGCCATCGCTCCGCCGCCGCCGCTCGCGCGCGGGCGACGCGCTCGCGCGCCTCCGCGGTCGACATCGTCGATCGTTCGCCGGACGTCGCCCGGGATGCGGCGACCCGCGCGACCTGCAGATCGATGTCGACCCGGTCACGGAGAGGGCCCGACAGGCGTCCGGCGTATCGGCGGATGGCTGTCGGCGGACAGGTGCACTCCGCTGCGCGAACCCCGTAGTTGCCACAGGGGCAGGGGTTCATGGCGAGGACCAGCTGGAACTGCGCGGGGAAGCTCGCCGCGAATCCGGCCCGCACGATCTCGATGCGCCCCGACTCGAGCGGCTGGCGAAGCGCGTCGAGCGCCGCCCGCTGGAACTCCGGCGTCTCGTCGAGGAACAGCACGCCGCGATGCGCACGCACGATCGCTCCCGGCCGCGGCGCGCGGGATCCGCCGCCGACCAGCGCCGCCGCCGACGCCGTGTGGTGCGGCGCCTCGAACGGGGGCAGGACGTCGAGCCGGGTCACCGCGTCGCCGGTCAGCGATCGGATCGCCGCGACCTCGAGCGCCTCGGTCTCGGTCAGCGGCGGGAGGATGCCGGGCAGCCGACGCGCGAGCATGGTCTTGCCGGCGCCGGGCGGGCCGCTGAGCATCATGTGGTGCCCACCGGCGGCTGCGGTGATCAGCGCGTCGACCGCTTCGTCCTGGCCGATCACATCAGCGAGGTCCACCGTCTCATCGGCGGGGTCGCTGCGGGCGGTGAGAACGACAGGATCGGCATCGTCGACCTCGACGTCAGCGCCGTGCGCCACCGCGACCTCGGCGAGGGACACGGCGGCGTGCACCTCGACGCCCGGCACGAGCCGGGCCTCGGTCGCATTGGCATGCGGGACGATCACCCTAGTGAACCCGGCGCGCGCGGCCGCATAGACCGCCGGCAGCACGCCGGGCACGGGCCGCAGTCGGCCGTCGAGGCCGAGCTCGCCGATGTGCACCGTCGAGCGGACGGACTCCCGGCGCAGCGTTCCCCCGGTCGCGAGGGTCGCCACGGCGACACTCAGATCGAAGCCGCTTCCCGCCTTCGGCAGGTTGGCGGGCGACAGATTCACGGTCAGCCGCCGGCGCGGAAAGTCGAGTCCCGCGTTCACGCACGCGTTCCGCACGCGCTGCGCGGCCTCACCGAGAGCCTTGTCCGGCAGGCCGATGATCTGGAATCCCGGGGTCTGGTTGCTGAGATCGGCTTCGACCTCGACCATGTGCCCGTCCACCCCGGTCAATGCGACCGCCCACGTGCGCGCCGTGCTCATCGCAGGTCCTCGAGGTGCTCGAGCCGTGCGTCACGGGCATCCGGGCCTGTGAGCCCGATGATCTCGAGCCTGATTCGCCGCCCTGTCGACAGCTCGGGATGGGCTTCAGCCCACGCGAACGCCAGTCGCCAGAGCCGCCGGTGCTTGCGTTCGTCGATCGCCTCGAACGGATGCCCGAAGCGCTCGGAGCGACGCGTCTTCACCTCGATCACGCAGAGAAGACGCTCTCGGGTGGCGACGATGTCGATCTCGCCCTGCGCGCACCGCCAGTTGCGCTCGAGGATCTCGTAGCCGCAGGCGCTCAGGTGCTGCGCCGCCCGCTCTTCGCCCGCTCGCCCCAAGTCGTCTTTCGCTGCCATGACGACAGCCTGCGGTGTGGCGCGAACGCCGGGGCCCGGCATTCACGGTGATTGTGGAGAACCCGTCGACATCCCCGAACTGGGGACAGAGGTCACTTGCCGTCGAGCGACAGCTCCTCCGGCAGCTCGAACTCGCGGCGCTGCAGCTCTTCGACGTTGACGTCCTTGAAGGTCAGCACCCGCACGGCCTTGACGAAGCGATCGGCGCGGTAGATGTCCCACACCCAGACGTCGCTCATCGAGATCTCGAAGTAGAAGTCGTGCTCGGTGTCGCGGCGGACGACGTTCACCTCGTTCGCGAGGTAGAACCTGCGCTCGGTCTCGACGACGTACTGGAACTGGCCGACGACGTCGCGGTACTCGCGGAACAGCGCGAGCTCGAGCTCGCGATCGTAGTCGTCGAAGGCATCCTCATCCATGATGCCTCCATCCTATGAGCACTCGAGCGCTGATGCGGACTCCTCAGAACAGCGTCGGCGCGTCTGCGATCGCCCACGACGATCGGTGCAGCGGCGACAGACCCCTCTCGCGGATCGCCTGGCGGTGCTCCGGGCTCGCATAGCCCTTGTTGCGCTCCCATTGATAATCGGGATGCTCGGGGTGCAGCCCGGTCATGTGCGCGTCGCGCGCGACCTTCGCGATGACGGATGCCGCCGAGACCGACGCGCAGTCCCGGTCGCCCTTGATGATCGTGCGCACCCTGAGCGGCGCGGAGTGCACGCGGGAGACGTAGTCATGGTTGCCGTCGAGGATCACGAGGGTGCGCTCCAGGCTCGCGCCGGCATCGACGACCGCCTGCACCGCGCGGGACGCCGCGAGGCCGAGGGCGCGCATGATGCCCACCTCGTCGATCTCGGCGGCGCTCGACCAGCCCACGGCCGACAGCGGCACCCACCTGCTGGCGCGCTCGGCCATCTCGGGTCGGCGCTTCTCGGTGATCATCTTCGAATCCCGCAGCCCGTCGAGCACACGGCGGCGGGAGCCGGCCGCATCCATCACCGCCGCCCCGACGGCGACGGGACCCGCGAGTGCTCCCCTGCCGACCTCGTCCAGCGCGATGATGAGGTCGAACTCCTTGAGCATCCGACGCTCGAGCGTGAGCGTCGGGGCGATCACGCTCATTCGGTGGCGGGCACGGAGCGGAACACGTCGTCGTGCGTGTCTATGGGCCCGAACCTGTCGAGGGGCCAGGTGGTGAGGAAGGCGCGGCCCACGACGTTCTCGAGCGGCACGAAGCCGCTGCCGGGCAGATCCTGGTGCGCGCGGGAGTCCTGAGAGCGGTCGCGGTTGTCGCCCATCACCCAGATGCGGTCCTCCGGCACGGTGACGTCGAAATCGGTGTTCGAGGCCGCCGTGTCGCCCTGGGGAAGGTTGAGGTACGCGAGCTCGTTGATCGGCGAGCCGTTCACGGTGACCTGCCCGAGCGCGTTGCAGCAGACCACGTGATCGCCGGGCATGCCGATCACGCGCTTGACCAGATGGTCCTGGGCGTCGGTGGTCGAGATGCCCACGAAGGTGAGGGCCCAGTCGGCCGCCTCGACAAGCGGGGGCCGTGCCGGGGTCCGCGGCGCCGCCGGCAGCCAGCCGCCCGGATCCTTGAACACGACGACGTCACCGCGGTCGTATCCGCTCCAGCGGGGGGTGAGCTCGTCGACGAGGATGCGGTCGTCGACGAGCAGGGTGCGCTCCATCGATCCCGACGGGATGTAGAACGAGCGCACGATGAAGGTCTTGACCACGAACGACACCAGCGCCGCGATGAGGATGATGACAAGCACATCGCGAAGGAAGACCAGTGCGCCCCGGTGCCGCTGCGGTGGCTGAACTGCCGCGGGGGCATCGGATGTCATGTGGTTCCTCTTCATCGGCTCACCGCGCACGCGGCAGTACAAGGGTTGCACACCCGCGACCGAACGACAGAACCCCGGGACGAGTGTCCCGGGGTTCTGGTGCAAGGATGCGACGAGTCAGTTCTCGCGCTTCTCCTTGATCTTGGCCTTCTTGCCGCGCAGGTTGCGCAGGTAGTACAGCTTCGCGCGACGGACGTCACCGCGGGTGACGACCTCGATGTGGTCGATCACCGGCGAGTGCACCGGGAAGGTGCGCTCGACGCCCACCTGGAAGCTGATCTTGCGGACCGTGAAGGTCTCGCGCACGCCATCGCCCTGACGGCCGATGACGACACCCTGGAACACCTGAACACGCGAACGCGCACCCTCGGTGATGTTCACGTGCACCTTGACGGTGTCACCGGGGTGGAAGACGGGAATGTCGGAACGGAGCGAAGCCGCGTCGACGAAGTCGAGGATCTGCATGATCGTCTCTCTCTGCACTCGCCACAGGTCGGGTGCATGAATCAAAGGGATGAGAACGGGTGTGTGCCGAGCGGCGCGCGAGGCGTCCGCGGGTTCCCCTGAGGCAGAACCGGATCACGGCACAAACAGCTATTCTGCCATGAACCGCGCCCCTGCGCCACTCGGGCGGGTCCGTCAGAACTCCCGGTGACGAGACTCCTCGATGATGACGACGCCCGGCTCACTCCCGGCGCGATCGCCGCGCTGCTGCGGGGCGATCGTCGACCACGTCAGCGTCTCGCGCAGCCGCGCTCCCGCATCGCGGGCCTCATTCCAGAGCTGCCAGAGCTGCATCCAGAAGAGCGCGACCGCCGCGACGATGGCGGCCGTGAGCAGCCAGGGGAAGGCGCCGTCGATGAAGAAGCCGACGAGGATCGTCAGGACGTGCCACACCCCGAAGCCGGCGACATCGAGCCACGACACGGCGCGCTCGGCGCGCACCGACGGACGCGAGCGCGTCAGCAGCGTCAGCACGAGCTGAGCGACGAGAACGCCGGGAATCGCCATCAGCAGCACCCAGAGCAGCCCCCAGCCGCTCTGCCCGAAGATCGCCCAGCCGATCAGCATCCACGCCGGAAGGGCGAGCGATGCCGGCAGCAGCCAGCGGAACATCAGCCGTCGCAGGTCCATGCTCCGATGGTACGACCGCGCCTGCCGCTGCGGCCGGGTGTTCGCTGTGGGCATCGGCAGGGTGGGCATCGGGGAGAATGGATGCTGACGAGAGGAACCCCCATGATCGAACTGCGCACCCCCGCCGAGATCGACGAGATGCGCGCCGCCGGCCGCTTCGTCGCCGAGACCCTGGCGACCCTGCGCGATGAGACGAAGGTGGGGACGAACCTGCTCGCCATCGACGCCAGAGCGCATGACCTGATCCGCCGAGCCGGTGCCGAGTCCTGCTACATCGACTACGCCCCGTCGTTCGGTCGCGGTCCGTTCGGCAAGGTCATCTGCACCTCGGTGAACGACGCCGTGCTGCACGGACTCCCGCACGACTACACGCTGCGCGACGGCGACCTCGTCTCGCTCGACTTCGCGGTGTCGGTCGACGGCTGGGTGGCCGACTCTGCCGTCTCGTTCGTCGTCGGCACGCCTCGCGACGAGGATCTACGTCTCATCGACACCACCGAGCGCGCTCTCGACGCCGCCATCGCCGCCGCCGTCGTCGGCAACCGGATCGGCGACATCTCGGCATCCATCGCCGCCGTCGCGCACGACGAGGGCTACTCGATCAACACCGACTTCGGCGGCCACGGCGTCGGCCGCATCATGCACGGCGACCCGCACGTGCCGAACGACGGCCGTGCCGGGCGCGGATTCCCGCTGCGCGAGGGCCTCGTCTTCGCGCTCGAGCCGTGGTTCCTCGCCACGACCGACGAACTCGTGACGGACGATGACGGCTGGACGCTGCGCAGCGCCGACGGATCACGCGGCTCGCACTCCGAGCACACCGTCGCCGTCACGAAGGACGGCCCGATCGTGCTGACGGACCGTGGATTCCTCGGGGTCGACTGACCTCGAGCCGCTCGACGCCGCCCGGACGCTCCCAGAGCTCTCGCATGCGTTCTGCCTAGACTCGCATCCGACACCGCCCGACGACCCCGAGGGATACGCCGCACGATGACGACCTCCACGACCGAGACCTCCTGGCTCGGCTCACTCATCGACGCGGTGATCAGCCTGATGGACATCATCGGTCCGGTCGGCGCCGGCGTCGCGATCGCGCTCGAGAATCTGTTCCCGCCGCTGCCGAGTGAGGCGATCCTGCCGATGGCGGGGATCGCCGCCCACGACGGCGCCTTCGGCCTGTGGGAGGCCGTCGTGTGGACCACCGTCGGATCGCTGGTTGGGGCGCTCGCCCTGTACGGCCTGGGCGCCTGGCTGGGCCTGGAGCGCCTGCGACGCATCGCGGATCGTCTTCCCCTCGTCGACGTCTCCGACGTCGACCGCACGGTGGCGTGGTTCCGGCGTCACGGCGGGAAGGCCGTCTTCTTCGGCAGGTTCATCCCGATCTTCCGCAGCCTCATCTCGATCCCGGCCGGCGTCGCGCGCATGCCGCTGTGGCGCTTCGGTGCGCTGACGACGGCCGGCAGCCTGATCTGGAACACCGCGTTCATCCTCTGCGGCTGGTTCCTCGGCTCGGGATGGCACATCGTCGAGCAGTACGTGGACGTGGTTCAGAACATCGTCATCGTGGTCGTGGCGGTGACGATCGTCGTGCTCGCGGCCATCCGCATCCGCTCGCTGCGAGTGAAGCGCAGCGGCGACACCGCCTCTGAGCCGGGTGACGCGGCCACGGACGAGGTGCCGGTCACGTCAGGGCGCTGACGGCCGGCGCGGTCAGTCGGAGAGCAGGTCAGGACGGCGCGCGCGGGTGCGCTCGAGCTGCTGCTCGTGGCGCCAGGCGGCGATAGCGCCGTGGTTGCCGCTGAGCAGGATCGGCGGCACCTGACGGTCGCGCCACGCCGACGGCTTCGTGTAGGACGGGTACTCCAGCAGACCGTCCTCGTGCGACTCCTCGACCAGGCTCTCGGGGTTGCCGACCACGCCGGGGATGAGCCGCCCGATCGCCTCCACCATCGCCATCACGGCGACCTCTCCCCCGTTCAGCACGTAGTCGCCGAGGCTGATCAGGCGCACCTCGCCGCGTTCGGCGGCGTACTCGAAGACGCGCTCGTCGATGCCCTCGTAGCGCCCGCAGCCGAAGATCAGGTGCTCACGGGTCGCCAGGTCGCGGGCGGTGCCCTGCGTGAAGACCTCGCCAGCGGGCGAGGGGAAGATGATGGTCGGTCGGCCCTTCGACAGACTCGGGGATCCGCTTTCCGAACCGGAGAGCTGGTCGAGGGCGAGGCCCCAGGGCTCGGGCTTCATCACCATGCCGGCGCCGCCGCCGTAAGGCGTGTCGTCGACTGTCCGGTGCCGGTCGGAGGTCCAGTCCCGCAGGTCGTGGACGTGGAGATCCAGGATGCCCGAGTCACGAGCCTTCCCGAGCAGGGAGAGCGCGAGACCGTCGAAGTACGACGGGAAGATCGAGACGACGTCGATTCTCATCGGTGGACGCCGTCGCTCACTCGGAGGGCGCGTCGTCGCCCGCGTCTGCTGACGGAAGCTCCTCGAAGAGCCCCGGCGGCGGCGTGACGACGACACGACCGGCGGCGACATCGACGGTCGGCACGATGGCTTCGACGAAGGGGACCATGACCTCGCCCGACTCGGTCCGGACGATCAGGAGGTCCTGCGCAGGGAGGTGCTCGACCCGCGCGACCCGACCGACGACGACGTCGTCGCGCACCACATCGAGACCGACGAGCTGGTGCGCGTACCACGCGTCGTCCTCGGCCTCGTCGTCCTCGTCCATCCAGAGGATCGCCCGCACGAGCGACTCCGCCGCGGTGCGGTCGTCGACGCCGTCGAGGAAGACGACCGAGTTGCCGTTCATCACGCGGTACTCGCGGATGGTGACGGTCTTGCCGTGCCAGCTGGATGCCTCGGGCACCTGCAGCGTGAATTCGGCTCCCGGCACGAAGCGTCGCTCGGGGTTGTCGGTATACAGCTCGAGCTTCAACGCGCCCTTGAGTCCGTGCGCCTTGAGCAGGCGGCCGACGCGAAGCTGGTTCTTCTCGGCGGCCACGTCAGTCGTCCGCGACGTCGACGCGGACGCGGCGTCCGTCGGCGAGGGCGGAGATGAGCGTGCGCAGCGCCTTGGCGGTGCGGCCGCCGCGCCCGATCACGCGACCACGGTCATCCGGGTGCACGTGCACCTCGAGGAGGTCGCCCCGGGGCGACGCGGATGCGGTGATGCGGACATCGTCCGGGTGATCGACGATACCCTTGACGACGTGTTCGAGCGCGGCGGCGAGCACAGCGGATTACTCTGCGTCGGCGGCGGGAGCCTCAGCGGCCTCCGCGTCGGCGGCGGGAGCGTCGGCCGGGGCCTCCTCGGCCTTCTTCTCGACCTTGGGCTTGACGACCGACTTCTTGGCCGCGTCGACCTCGAAAGCAGCCTTCGGCTCAGCGACCTGGACGGTGGACTTCGCGTCCTTGTCGCCCTTGAACTTGCCCCAGTCACCGGTGAGCTTCAGCAGCGCGGCGACCTGCTCGGTCGGCTGCGCGCCGACGGACAGCCAGTACTGCGCACGGTCGGAGTCGACCGTGATCACCGAGGGGTGCTCGGTGGGGTGGTACTGACCGATCTCCTCGATCACGCGGCCGTCGCGCTTGGTGCGCGAGTCGGCGACGACGATGCGGTAGTGCGGTGCACGGATCTTGCCCATGCGCTTGAGACGGATCTTGACAGCCACGATTCTCCTGAATGGTGTGGAAAGAAAGATGAACCGGTCGCCTGGAGAGTGGGGTGCACATCCGGCGGAAGCTCTGAAGGGGTGACGGATGCTGGATAGAGGGTCGAGCAGCCGTCCGACCCACTATTCTGCCAGATTCGCGCGCTGTCCGCGAAACGACACGTCACGGCGTGCGCAGCGCCTCGGGCCGGCGTGTCAGACTGTGCGCGTGTCGATCGAATTCGCCCCCTCCGCTCGTTCGACCGTGGGGCTGGAGTGGGAGGTCATGCTCGCCGACCCGCGGACAGGAGATCTCGTCGGCCGGGCACCCGAGCTGCTGACCCGCCTCGAGAAGCAGAGCGCTCCGGAGCGTCACACCGTCACCGGTGAGCTGCTCACGAACACGATCGAGGTGACCAGCGGTGTCGGCACCACCGTCGCCGACGCGGTCGACGACGTCGCCGCCGCGATCGCCGCCGTGCGCCGCTCGACCGACCCCGCGGGGATCGAGCTGCTGTCGGCCGGCAGCCACCCCTTCGCCCAGTGGTTCGATCAGCGCGTGACCGACAAGAACCGCTATCACAAGCTCATCGAGCGCACCCAGTGGTGGGGCCGGAACATGATGATCTGGGGCATCCACGTGCACGTCGGCGTCGATGAGCAGGCGAAGGTCCTTCCGATCATGGGTGCACTCGCCGGGTTCCTCCCCCACCTTCAGGCGCTGTCGGCCTCCAGCCCTTACTGGGCCGGTGAGCGAACCGGCTACGCGTCGAACCGCGCGCTGGTGTTCCAGCAGCTGCCGACCGCGGGCCTGCCCTGGTCGATATCGACCTGGCAGGAGTTCGAGACCTTCGTCGACGACATGACCCGCACCGGGGTGATGGCCGATCCCTCCGAGATCAGGTGGGACATCCGCCCGGCGCCGAAGTGGGGCACGATCGAGGTGCGCGCCTGCGACGGCATGTCGACGCTCAGCGAACTGGCATCCGTCGCCGCACTCACGCAGACACTGGTGGAGTTCTTCTCCCGCGAACTCGACGAGGGCCGAGAGCTGCCGACGCTCCAACCCTGGTTCCACCGCGAGAACAAATGGCGGGCGTCCCGCTACGGCCTCGACGCGAAGGTCATCGTCGACCGTGCCGGATCCCAGGTGCCGGTACGCGAGCACATCAGCGCGGTCGTGGAGGACCTGATGCCGATCGCCGCTGATCTGAGGTGCACGGAGGAGCTGCAGGGTGTGCACACGATCGTCGAGCAGGGCGCCAGCTATTCGCGTCAGCTCGCGGCGGCCGACGCGGCGAACGGCGACCTGCGACAGGTCGTGCAGCACCTGATCCGGGAGTTCCGGGCCGGCCCCGAGCGCTCGGTCGACGCCTGATCCGCCAGTTCCGGGCCGGTCCCGAGCGTTCGGTCGACGCCGGAGACCCCGGTCGCCCCCGACCGATGGGCCCGGTCGGTCCAGACCCGTCCGCCCGTGCCGTCCGGTCAGTCGCTGTCGAGCAGTCGGCGCGCAAGTGCGTCGTCGAGCACGACGTCGGTGATGAGTCCGGCGCCGATCGCCGCCCGGAGCGAGCCGAGCTTGGCCGAACCCGAGACGACGCACACCCGGCGCGGCACACGCCTGAGCCGGTCGAGCCCGGGGCCGGTCGAACGTGCATTCAGCCGCACGTCGCGCCAGCTGCCGTCCGCACGGAAGAACACTGTCGCGACGTCGCCGATGACGGCATCCTCTTCCAGACTCCGGTAGTCGTCGCGACCGAGATAGCCGCCGACATACACACGGCTGGGCACATCGGCCCCAGGCGACCCCAGACCGAACACCGCGATGTCCATCTTCGCCTGGAAGGCGAGCACCCGTCGGGTGCTGCGCTCGCGCCACATCGCCTCGCGCGTGTCGGGGCTGTCGAAGAAGGCGGGGACCGGGAACTGCTCGACCTGGGCGCCGAAGGCATGACCGAAGCGCTGCAGGATGTCGCTGGAGTACTCCAGGCCGCTCGTCTGCGTGTTGCCCGCCCCGTTGAGCTGCACGAACGTCGTGCCGTGAGTCTCCTTGGGGATCAGCGAGCGGCTGACCGCACTGATCGTGGAACCCCACGCCACCCCCGCGACCATGTTCGAGTCGATGAACTGCGACAGGAGACGCCCGGCGGTGAGCGCGACGCGCTCGAGTCGCTCGACCTCACTGACGCGCTCCGCGATCGGGGCGATGTGCGCGGTGATGCCGTGCCGATCGTTGAGCCGCTGCTCGAGCATCCCCAGTCTCTCGAGTGGCGAATGGATCCGGATGTCGACCAGGCCGACCTCGCGGGCGAAGCTGAGCAGCCGCGACACCGACGATCGCGACGTCCCGAGGTCGCGGGCGATGACATCCATCGTCTGGTCCTGCATGTAGTACAGCTGCGCCGCGGTCAGCGCGGCGATCAGCTTTCGGTCGTGTGCGGCATCCGTGGCCATGTCGTCCTCCGCCGCGATTCTTGCACATATGTGCATCGGGGTTGCACGTGGCGCGCTGGGGGTCGATGCTGAGAGCATCCAGAGAAGAGGGAGGTCGAAGATGATCGAGTCGACGCACTCATCACGCGAACGCCAGCAGGTCGAAGCGGTGCGCGAGTCAGGACGCACCACGGTTCTCATCATCGGTGCGGGGATCAACGGCATCTCCACTTTCCGGGATCTCGCCCTTCAGGGCGTGGACGTTCTGCTCGTGGAGCGCGGCGACTTCGCATCCGGAGCCTCCGCCGCGTCGAGCCACATGATCCACGGCGGCATCCGCTACCTCGAGAACGGCGAGTTCCGCCTCGTGCGGGAATCCGTCCAGGAACGCAACGGTCTGCTCAAGATCGCGCCGCACTACGTCAAGCCTCTGCAGACCACCATCCCGATCTACTCGACCTTCTCGGGCATCCTCTCCGCACCCCTTCGCTTCCTCACGCACCGCAGCGGGAAGCCGCAGGAGCGCGGAGCCTTCCTGATCAAGGTCGGACTCACGATCTACGACACGTTCTCGCGCGACGGCGGAGTGGTCCCCCGTCACCGCTTCCTCGGCCGCAAGCGCTCGCTGGCGGAGCTGCCCTCGCTCGACCCGAAGGTCAAGTACACCGCCACCTACTACGACGCGTCGATGCACGATCCCGAGCGCCTCGCGCTGGACGTGCTGCAGGACGGCCGCGCCGCCCACCCGGCTGCCGTCGCACTCAACTACGTCGAGGCCGTCGGACGCACCGGCGACGGAGTGCTGCTGCGCGACCTGGAGACCGGCACCGAGTTCACGGTTTCGGCCGATGTGGTCGTCAATGCCTCCGGACCGTGGACCGACCTCACGAACGACGCTCTCGGCGAGGAGACCCGCTTCATGGGCGGCACCAAGGGGTCGCACATCGTGCTGGACCACCCCGAGCTGCTCGACGCGACCGGAGGAAGAGAGATCTTCTTCGAGCACTCCGATGGCCGCATCGTGCTCATCTACCCGCTCAAGGGCCGCGTGCTCGTCGGCACGACCGACATCGACGCGGATCCGCGCGAGGTGCCGGTGTGCACCGATGAGGAGATCGACTACTTCTTCGAGCTGATCCATCACGTGTTCCCGTCGATCGCGGTCTCCCGCGATCAGATCGTGTACACGTTCTCGGGCATCCGCCCGCTCCCCCGGCATGAGGACACCGCTCCCGGCTTCGTCTCGCGCGATTACCGGGTCGAGGTCGACCGCGGCGGGCAGGTGCCGCTGGTCAGCCTCGTCGGCGGCAAGTGGACCACCTTCCGGGCACTCGGCGAATCGCTCTCGGATGTCGTGCTCGGGCTGATCGGTCGCGGCCGCCGGATGTCGACCGACGGTCGTGCGATCGGCGGGGGCCAGGGCTTCCCGCGCACCGCACGTGCCCGACACACCTGGATGGAGCAGAACCTTCCCGGAGCCGGCGACCGCGCCGAGCGACTGCTCACTCGCTACGGCACGCGCGCCGCAGACGTGTGGCAGTTCATCCGCGACGGTGAGGACGCTCCGCTCGCCGACGGCGACCTGTCGACCCGAGAGCTGTTGTGGATGGTCGAGCGCGAGCACGCCGTCCGGCTGCAGGATGTCGTCCTGCGCCGCACGAGCCTCGCGTTCACCGGCGACCTCACCGTCGACATGCTCGTCGAACTGGCGGATGCCATGACTCCCCTGCTCGAGTGGGATGCCGAGCGTCGCGCCGCCGAGCTCGACGACACGCGCACCCTGCTCAACGAGCGTCACGGACTCGACCTTCCCGCACTTCCGTCGCATCAGAACGGCTGAAGCACAGACCGTCGCCTCCCCGCGACATGAATCCACCCATTGCCCGCGCCGGGGAGAGCGCGTGCAGCACGAAAGGTCAATGAAGACATGACTGATGTCAACCTCGGGTTGTACTTCCTCTCCGAGTTCGTCGGAACGGCGATGCTGATCCTGCTCGGATGCGGTGTCGTCGCCAACGTCGCGCTCGCAAAGAACAAGGGCTACGCCGGCGGGTTCCTCATGGTCAACTGGGGATGGGGCCTCGCGGTCTTCGCGGGTGTCCTCGTGTCGGCGTACTCCGGCGCACTCATCAACCCCGCAGTCGGACTGGGTCTGCTGATCGCCGGCAAGATCACGTTCGTCGCGTTCCTCGTCGCCACGGCTGCCGAGCTGCTCGGCGCCATCGTCGGCGCGGTGCTCGTCTGGGTCGCTTACAAGCAGCACTTCGACGAGGAGCCCGAGGCGGCCAACAAGCTCGGCGTGTTCTCGACGGGTCCCGCGATCCGCTCCTACGGCTGGAACCTGATCACTGAGGTGATCGGCACGTTCGTGCTGGTGTTCGTGATCTTCGCCTTCGCGGACTACGGCGACATCGAGGTCGGCACGCCCGGCGGCCTCGGCCCGCTCACCGCCCTGCCCGTCGCCCTGCTGGTCGTCGGAATCGGCGCCTCGCTCGGTGGTCCCACCGGGTACGCGATCAACCCGGCCCGAGACCTCGGCCCGCGCATCGCGCACGCGATCCTGCCGATCAAGGGCAAGGGCTCGAGCGACTGGTCGTACTCGTGGGTGCCGGTCGTCGGCCCGCTCATCGGCGCCGCCATCGCTGCGCTCCTCGCACCGGCTCTGCTGAGCCTCGCCTGACCCGAATCGATTTCAAAGGAGAAACAACATGGCTGAGTACATCATCGCGATCGATCAGGGCACCACGTCGAGTCGTGCGATCATCTTCGACCGCAAGGGCACCATCGTCGCCACCGGTCAGAAGGAACACGAGCAGATCCTGCCCAAGGCGGGCTGGGTCGAGCATGACGCGCTGGAGATCTGGCGCAACGTGCAGGAGGTCATCGGCCTGGCGTTGAGCCGTGCCGACCTCACCCGCCACGACATCGCCGCCGTCGGCATCACCAACCAGCGCGAGACCGCGGTGGTGTGGGACAGGAACACCGGCAAGCCGGTGTACAACGCGATCGTCTGGCAGGACACCCGCACCCAGGAGATCGTCGACCGTCTCGCGGCCGACGGCGGTGTGGAGCGGTTCAAGCCGGTCGTGGGTCTGCCGCTAGCGACCTACTTCTCGGGCACGAAGATCACCTGGATCCTCGAGAACGTCGAGGGTGCGCGCGAGAAGGCCGACGCGGGCGATCTGATGTTCGGCACCACCGACTGCTGGGTTCTGTGGAACCTCACCGGCGGCACGGACGGCGGCGTGCACGCCACCGATGTGACCAACGCGTCGCGCACCATGTTCATGGACCTCGAGACGCTCGAGTGGCGTGACGACATCCTCGAGGCGTTCGGCGTGCCGCGCTCGATGATGCCCGAGATCCGCTCGTCGTCTGAGGTCTACGGCGCCGCCGAGAGCTCGTCGCTGCTGCGTGAGACGCCCATCGCCGGCATCCTGGGCGACCAGCAGGCCGCCACGTTCGGTCAGGCCGCGTTCGAGAAGGGCGAGAGCAAGAACACCTACGGCACGGGCTGCTTCCTCATCTTCAACACAGGAGAGGAGATCGTGCACTCGAAGAACGGTCTGCTCACCACGGTCGGATACAAGCTGGGTGACGGTCCGACGCACTACGCGCTCGAGGGCTCGATCGCCGTCACGGGATCGCTGATCCAGTGGCTGCGCGACCAGCTCGGCATCATCGGCTCGGCACCCGAGGTCGAGGACCTCGCGCGCCAGGTCGACGACAACGGCGGCGTGTACATCGTGCCGGCGTTCTCGGGTCTGTTCGCGCCGTACTGGCGTCCGGACGCTCGCGGCGCGATCGTGGGTCTCACCCGATACTCGAACCGCAACCACATCGCCCGTGCCGCGCTCGAGGCCGTCGCCTTCCAGACGCGCGACGTGCTGGATGCCGTGAACGCGGACGCCGGAGTCGATCTCACCGAGCTGAAGGTCGACGGCGGCATGGTCGCCAACGACGCGCTCATGCAGTTCCAGGCCGATGTGCTCGGCGTACCGGTCGTGCGCCCGGTGGTCGCTGAGACCACCGCACTCGGCGCGGCCTACGCGGCAGGGCTCGCCGTGGGATTCTGGAGCGGGCTCGACGACCTCTCCGCCAACTGGCAGGAAGACAAGCGCTGGGAGCCGACGATGGACGCCGACGAGCGCGACCGCCAGCTGCGCCTGTGGCGCAAGGCGGTCTCGAAGTCGATGGACTGGGTCGACGCCGACGTGAAGTGACACCCTGTTGACGAAGCGGGCCCGGAGAGATCTCCGGGCCCGCTTCTTCATTCGCTCTCGGGAAGGAGCTCTTCGATCACGGCGAGGAACGCCCGCGCGACCGCGCGTGGCGCCCGCGCGTCCCACGCGGCGTACTCCACACGGAGCGGACCGTCCAGGACCTCGACCGGGACGGCGTCCGCCCGCGATCGGATGACGACACCCGGCGACAGCAGCGTGACGGCGAGTCCCGCCGCAACGAGTCCGAGCAGCAGCTCCGCGGAGTTCGCCTCGAAGGCGACATCGCGACCGAGACCGGATGCGGCGAACGCCGCGTCGCCCTGCGCCCGTCCGGACGTCCCCGCGGGGAAGTCCGCGAACACCGAACCCGCGAGATCGTGAAGGCGGATGCTTTCCCGTCCGGACAGCTCATGACCGGGTGGCACGGCGACGACGAGCCGCTCCCGTGCGAGCACGCGCAGGCCGACGCCGCCGGGGATGGTCTCGGCGCGGAGCCCGAGGAGCGCGACGTCGAGATCGCCGCGGCGGACGGCGGCGATCAGCGCGTCGCTGTTGCCGACCGTCAGCTCGACCCGAATGGCGGCGTGCGCCTCGCGGAATCGTGCGATCAGCGCGGGCACGTCGACGGCGGCGACCGTCGGGATGACGCCGACGCGCAGCGTGCCGATCACTCGCCCCGCCGCTGCCGCGGCATCCTCCTTCGCCGCATCCGCCGCGGACACGGCGATCCGCGCCTGCCGTAGGAAGGCTTCGCCCGCCTCGGTCAGACGCACGCTCCTGCTGGTGCGGGTGAACAGCATCTGTCCGAGTTCTCGTTCGAGCGCGGCGATCTGATGGCTCAGCGCGGACTGGGTGACGAAGCAGCGTGCGGCCGCGCGCGTGAAACTTCCGGTGTCGGCGACCTCGACGACGTAGCGCATCTGCTGCAGGTCCATGGACTCATGATTTCAGTTCATACCTATGGCGCGAAGCATGCGTTGGACTCATGACTCGGTCCGGAGCACGCTGGAACCATGAACCGGCTGACCCTGCTGCTCCTCACCGCCCTCGCCCCGATGGCCTGGGGCACGACGTACCTCGTCACCACCGAACTCCTGCCCGCGGGGCATCCGCTGCTCGCCGGTCTCCTGCGCGCGCTCCCCGCCGGCCTACTCGCGATCGCAATCGGACGCACACTCCCCCGCGGAGCGTGGTGGGGCAAGGCTGCGGCCCTCGGCATCCTCAACATCGGCGCCTTCTTCGCGCTGCTCTTCCTCGCCGCCGAGCGCCTTCCCGGAGGCGTCGCGGCCGCCGTCGCAGGCGTGCAGCCGCTCATCATCCTCGGACTCGGGTCGCTCATCCTCAAGGAGCGCATCCGCCCGCTCACGGCCGCCGCGGCGGTGGCCGGCGCCGGCGGCGTGGCACTGGTCGTGCTCGGCCCGGCCGCCGAACTCGACCTGATCGGCATCCTCGCCGCGCTCGGCGGCATCACGGCCACCGCCTTCGGCATCATCCTCACCAAGCAGTGGGGCCGGCCGAGTGGCGTCGGCCCGATCGCCTACGCGGGCTGGCAGCTGACCGCGGGCGGGCTCTTCCTCCTCCCGCTCACGCTGCTCCTCGAGGGAGCACCGACGAACATCGACGCCGGAGCCGTCCTCGGGTACATCTGGCTGGGCACGGCCGGCGGTCTCATCGCCTACACGCTGTGGTTCCGCGGCATCCAGCAGCTGCCGGTCGCCGCTCCGGGTCTGCTCGCCCTGCTCTCGCCCGTCGTCGCCACGGCACTCGGCGCGCTCGTCGCCGGAGAGACGTTCACACCGATGCAGGCCGCCGGCCTGGTGCTGGTCTTGACCGCGCTCATCGCCGGTCAGATCTTCGCGCACCGGACCAGGATGCCGTCCGCGCCTCGCGCCGAGGAGATCCGCACGGACGAGCTCGTCCGACGCTGACGGATCAGCCCTTGCCGAACAGCTTCTGAATCTCGGCGAGATCGGCCTCGCTGGGCGCCTTCTGGCCGCCGAGCCCGAAGCCGGTGCCGGTCGGCGTGGCGTTCGAGGTGGCGAGGCCCGCGTTCTCGGCGGCGCGCTTGGCCGGGTTGCCCGAGCGCGAGCCGCCGCTCTTGCCCTTGCCGCCCTTCTTGCCGCGCTTGCTCGACGCGCCGGGCTTGCCCATCGGCCCCATGCCCGGGATGTTCGGTGTGCCGCCGCGGGCGACGGTCTTCATCATCTTCGCGGCCTGCTCGAAGCGCTGCACGAGCTGGTTGACGTCGGTGACGGTCATGCCCGATCCCTTGGCGATGCGCAGACGGCGCGATCCGTTGAGGATCTTCGGGTTGCGTCTCTCGCCAGGAGTCATCGAGCGGATGATCGCCTCGGTGCGGTCGATCTCGCGTTCGTCGAAGTCCTCGAGCTGCTGCTTCATCTGTCCCATGCCCGGCAGCATGCCGAGCATCTTCTTCATCGAGCCCATCTTCTTCATCTGCTGAAGCTGGTCGAGGAAGTCCTCGAGGGTGAAGGCCTCGTTGGCGAGCTTCTCGGCCATCTTCATGGCCTCTTCCTCGTCGAAGGCCTGCTGGGCCTGCTCGATGAGGGTCAGGATGTCGCCGAGGTCGAGGATGCGGCTCGCCATGCGGTCGGGGTGGAACGGCTCGAGATCCTCGAGGTTCTCCCCCGTCGAGGCGAAGATGATCGGACGCCCGGTGACAGAGGCCACCGACAGGGCCGCACCACCACGGGCGTCACCGTCGAGCTTCGACAGCACGACGCCGGTGAAGTCGACGCCCTCTTGGAAGGCCTTGGCCGTGTTGACGGCGTCCTGACCGATCATCGCGTCGATGACGAACAGCACCTCGTCGGGGCTGGTCGCCTTGCGGATGTCGGATGCCTGCTTCATCAGCTCGGCGTCGACGCCGAGGCGTCCGGCGGTGTCGATGATGACCACGTCGTGCTGGTGGCGGCGCGCGTGCTCGACGCCGTCCTTCGAGACCTTCACCGGGTCGCCGACGCCGTTGCCCGGCTCGGGTGCGAAGATCGTGGCGCCGGCGCGCTCGGCGACCACCTGCAGCTGGTTCACGGCGTTGGGTCGCTGCAGGTCGGCGGCGACGAGCAGCGGCGTGTGTCCCTCGCCCTCGAGCTGCTTGGCGAGCTTGCCGGCGAAGGTGGTCTTACCCGAACCCTGCAGGCCCGCGAGCATGATCACGGTCGGCGGATTCTTGGCGAACTCCAGCCGGCGCTGCTCGCCGCCGAGGATCGCGACGAGCTCCTCGTTGACGATCTGCACGACCTGCTGCGCGGGGTTCAGCGCCTTGTTGACCTCGTCGCCGAGGGCGCGCTCGCGCACCTTCGAGGTGAAGTCCTTGACGACGACGAGTGCGACGTCGGCATCCAGCAGTGCGCGACGGATCTCGCGGACGGTGCCGTCGACGTCGGCGGGGGTCAGCTTTCCCTTCGTGCGCAGATTGCGGAAGGTCTCGGTGAGCCGATCGGAGAGCGTGCCAAAGGTAGCCATGGTGCCTCCGATTCTACGCGAGCGGCGCCTCCACCCTGACTGCCGGGGCGAACGCACCGTGTCACGGGCATCCGTCGACCAGCGTTCGAGCAGGTCGTCGATCGGATCAGACATGAGTGCCTCCTCCAGCGGCTTCCACCCATGACCTGCCCGACAAACTCGAAACGTCCGCTCATCCCCACGGAAGATCGTGGATGCTGCGCAGGGCGTGGTCGAACTGCGCCTCGAGCGAGGCCTGCCCGGCGCCCTGCTCGGCCCACACGCGCAACGACGAGAGCACTGCGGTGGCCAGCGCCGATCCCAGGATGTCCGCGCGGATCTCGTCGATTCCCGCGCTGCGAGCGGCGGCGGCGACAGCAGACGAGATGCGTGCGTGGCGGAGGCCGGTGTCGCGCAGGAGCTCCTGCTCCAGCCCCATCGCCGAGGCGTTGCGCAGGGCGAGGGCCAGCGGGTCCGGCGCGAAGGCGTGCACGATGGGCTCGACCGCTGCACGCACCGCGGGGCCGTCGGCGTCCGTTCCCAGACGCGCCAGCGCGACCAGCGCGGCGTCGACCCTCGCGTCGAATGCCGACCAGAGCACGTCGCTCTTCGACGAGAAGTAGTTGAAGAAGCTCGATCGGCTCACTCCGGCGCGACGGGTGATGTCGATGATGGACGTCGCTTCGTACCCCTGCTCGAGGAACAGCTCGCAGGCGGCCTCGGCGAGCGTCTCGCGGGACGACGCCCGGGGGCGCCCTGCGCGCGAAGCCGGTCTCATAGCGATCAGCGTAGCCGCGCGTCGTGCGCATCGATCGCGCGGACGGCGTATTGTGGGTGCGACGCCTTTCTTGGACACCATCCAACAATCGAGAGAAGCTCCGATGCTCGACATCCAGACCCCCGGTCTCGCCCCCGACTACGTGCCCTACCTCGACGGGTGGGAGCTGCAGCGCAGCGTCCACCATGACGTGGTCGCAGGCACCCGACCCGACACTCTTCTGCTGCTCGAGCACGAGGCCGTCTACACCGCGGGCAAGCGCACCGAGGATCACGAGCGCCCGCAGAACGGCACTCCCGTCGTCGACGTCGACCGCGGCGGCAAGATCACCTGGCACGGCCCCGGCCAGCTCGTCGGGTACCCGATCGTCCGGCTTCATGAGCCGATCGATGTCGTCGCGCACGTGCGCCGGCTCGAGCGGCTGCTCATCGGCATCCTGAGACCGCTCGGTGTCGACGGTTATCAGGTCGACGGGCGCAGCGGCGTCTGGGTGCGACGCCCGCTCGGTGAGGACAAGGTCGCCGCCATCGGCGTGCGGGTGCAGCAGGGGGTGACCATGCACGGCTTCGCGATCAACTGCGACAACACGCTGGCCGGGTTCCGCGGCATCATTCCCTGCGGGATCACGGACGCGGGGGTGACGACCGTGAGCGAGGTCACCGGCAGGCGGACAGCGCCGACCGACATCGTGCAGAGCGTCGCGGATGCCTTCACCGTCGAGTACGCGACCGAGAACGAAGGAGTCGCCGCATGAGCGCCGCCCACCCCGACGGGCGCAGGCTGCTGCGGCTCGAAGTGCGCAACGCGGAGACCCCGATCGAGCGCAAGCCCGAGTGGATAAAGACCAAGGCCCGGATGGGCCCGGAGTACACCGCTCTGCAGTCGCTGGTGAAGACCGAGGATCTGCACACGGTCTGCCAGGAGGCCGGCTGCCCGAACATCTTCGAATGCTGGGAAGACCGCGAGGCGACCTTCCTCATCGGCGGGTCGCAGTGCACCCGCCGATGCGATTTCTGCCAGATCGACACCGGCAAGCCGGATGCCTATGACACCGACGAACCGCGACGGGTCGCCGAGAGCGTGCAGCGGATGGGCCTGCGCTACGCCACGGTCACCAGCGTCGCGCGCGACGACCTGCCCGACACGGGCGCATGGCTGAACGCCGAGACCGTGCGGCAGATCCACGCCATGAACCCGAACACGGGGGTCGAGCTGCTCGCGAACGAGCACAACGCCGACCCTGCCTTCCTGGGGCAGATCTTCGACGCGCGGCCGGAGGTGTTCGCACACAACGTCGAGACGGTCCCGCGGATCTTCAAGCGCATCCGCCCCGCGTTCGCGTACGAGCGCTCGCTGAGCGTGATCACGCAGGGACACGATGCGGGCCTCATCACCAAGTCGAATCTCATCCTCGGCATGGGCGAGGAGCCGGAGGAGGTCGTGCAGGCGCTGCAGGACCTGCACGACGCCGGATGCGACATCATCACGATCACGCAGTACCTGCGTCCCACACCGCGTCACCTGCCGGTCGCCCGCTGGGTGAAGCCGGACGAGTTCGTGCAGTTCAAGGCCGAAGCCGAGCGCATCGGGTTCCTCGGCGTGCTCGCAGGTCCCCTGGTGCGCTCGTCGTACCGCGCCGGGCGGCTGTGGGCGCAGTCGATGATCTCGAAGGGGCGCGACATCCCGCCGCACCTCGCGCACATCGCCGAGAGCGCCGACCTCGGATTCGCGCAGGCGGTCTAGACGGTCTCCGCTTGGCCAGGTGCTGAGGTGCTGGAGGGGCCACGCGCCCCGAGGCTCCGGGCAGCGCGCCAGCGCTGTCTGGAGTGGGCGTGGGGATCAGTCGGCGCTGGTGACCGACTGCACCGAGCCGTCGGATGCCAGGTTCACCAGCAGCACCTCATCGGTCTCGTCTGCGTCGAGCGCATACTCGAGCACCGCGAACGGCTCCGACCCGCCGTGCTCGTCGGCGAGGATCGTCATGCTCGACAGTCGCAGCGACCGGATGATGTCGACCGCGGCATCGCCGCTGACGTCGACCAGCACGTCTTCGAGGTGGTCGCCGAACGCCTCCTGCTGCTGCAGGATGTACTCGGTCACCTCGCTGGTGCGGTCGTCGACCTCGGTGAGCATGGCGTCGCGCACCGTCGCATCCAGATCCTCGATCCCGGCGATCAGCGCAGCAGCCACGTCGAGCGCGGCCATCGACACGTCGTCCTGATCCGGTGCAGTGAGGTCGACGGTGACTGACTGGTCGCCGAAGTCGACCCGCTCCGTCCAGAAGATGGCGCCGTCGGGCCCCGAGGACAGCACCCCGAAATAGTCGTGTTCGATCGCCATATCGCTATGAAACCAGCCTCTCCGCGGCGGCGGTAGTCCCAGGTCGTGTCATGCGCTGACGAGCGACGAGACGAAGACGTGCGGGGTGAAACCGGTCAGATCGTCGATGCCCTCACCCTGGCCGAGCAGCTTCACCGGGATGCCCGTGCGCTCCTGTACGGCGAGCACGAAGCCCCCCTTGGCCGAGCCGTCGAGCTTGGTGATGACGAGTCCGGTGACGCCGGCGTGCTGCAGGAAGGATTCGGCCTGCATGACGCCGTTCTGGCCGGTGGTCGCGTCGAGCACCAGCAGAACCTCGCTGATCGGCGCCTGCTTCTCGATGACGCGGCGCACCTTCGACAGCTCGTCCATCAGCCCGCTCTTGGTGTGCAGGCGTCCGGCGGTGTCGATGATCGCGATCTCGATGCCCTGGTTCTTGGCGTACTCGACCGTCTGGAAGGCGACGGATGCCGGGTCCTGCCCCTCCTGCTGCGGGCGGACGATGGCCGCTCCCCCGCGCTGCGCCCAGGTCGCGAGCTGCTCGACGGCGGCCGCACGGAAGGTGTCGGCGGCGCCGACCACGACGCTGCGCTCGAAACCGCGCAGGAACTTGGTGAACTTGCCGATCGTCGTGGTCTTTCCGACGCCGTTCACGCCGACCACGAGCACGACGGCCGGGCGCTCGGTGAGCTTGAGCGTGGTGTCGAACTTGGCGAATCGCTCTTCGAGGGTCTCGCGCAGCATGCGCTGCAGGTCGCGCGGATCGGTGGTGCGGTAGCGCTCGACGTTCGCACGCAGCTCATCGATCAGCTGCTCGGTGATGTCGGGCCCGAAGTCGGCCGTGATCAGCGCTGTCTCGAGGTCTTCCCATGTCGTCTCGTCGATCGTGGGCTTGACGAACATGCCGCGCAGCGCGCGACCGAGGGACCAGGACTTCTCCGCCATCCCCCCAGCCTAGGCGTTCGTGGGGGACGACCGGATCAGGCGGATGCCGCGGCGCGGTCACCCACGCGCTGGCCGACGACGGCCGAGACGCCGTCCTGGCGCATGGAGACGCCGTACAGGGCGTCGGCGATCTCCATCGTGCGCTTCTGGTGCGTGATCACGAGCAGCTGCGAACTCTCGCGCAGCTGCTCGAAGACGGTGAGCAGTCGCCCGAGGTTCGCGTCGTCGAGCGCGGCCTCCACCTCGTCGAGGATGTAGAACGGGCTGGGCCGAGCCTTGAAGATCGCGACCAGCAGCGCGACGGCGGCCAGCGACCGCTCGCCGCCGGAGAGCAGCGAGAGCCGTTCGATCTTCTTGCCGACCGGACGCACGGCGACCTCGATCCCCGTGGTCAGCATGTCGTCCGGGTTCGTCAGCGAGATGCTCCCGGAGCCACCGGGGAACAGCAGCGGGAACACCTCCCCGAAGGCCTGCCTGGTGTCTTCGAACGCGGCCGCGAAGATCGTCTGCATGCGCTCATCGAGCTCGGCGATGATCGTGAGCAGATCCTGGCGAGTCTTGGTCAGGTCGGCGAGCTGCTCGGTGAGGAAGGCATGCCGCTGCTCGAGCGCCGCGAACTCCTCGAGTGCGAGGGGGTTCACCCGGCCGAGCTGCGCGAGCTTGCGTTCGGCGTCCTTCAGACGCCTCTCCTGGATGCGACGGTCGAACGGGATGTCTGTCGCCCCGTCGTCGCCGTCGGGCGTAGCGCCCGGATCGTGCGGAACGAGCTCATCGGGGCCATACTCTGCGACGAGAACATCTTCGTCCAGCGCGAGCTCCGATGCCACTCGGTCGAGGAGGCTGCTGAGATGCAGCTTCTTCTCATGGATCTGCAGCTCGAGTCCATGGACGCTCTCGGTGAGTCCGGCGAGCCGATCCCGCAGCGAGCTCTCCTGTTTGCGCAGAGCGACGAGCTCCTCGTTGTGCGCCGCACGCTCGGCCTCGGCTGCGGCGAGGGCCACCCGGGCCTCGCTCACCGATCGGTCGATCGAGTCGAGCACGCGCGGCAGCTCCTCGGTGACAGCCGATGCGGCGGCCCGCTGTGCACGACGGATCACAGCCCGTCGGGCGGCCTCGGCCGCGGCATCCCTCTCCTGCTCGCGCTGGCGCTCGAGAGCGACCACCCGTGCCTGTGCGGCGCGCACGCGCTCCCGCAGGGTCTCGATCTCGAGCCGAGCACGGACCTCGCCCTCGCGCGCCGTCTCCAGCGCGTCGAGCAGCCCGTCCCGGGCGGAGGCATCGAGCATCGGGCGCGGCTCGGACTCGGCCGCCTGCAGTTCGCCCTTCGCCGCTGCGGCCTTCTCTTCGGCATCAGCGACGGCGGACTGCGCCTGCGCGAGGCTTGATTCGAGCCGCTCGCACTCGGCGACCGCAGCCTCGTGCTGCACGGTCACGCGGTTGACCTGCTCGGCCTGGTTCGCCAGTGCGGCGTCGTGCTCGCGAAGGGCGCGCAGGGCGTCCTTCGCGACCCGCCGCGCCGTCTCGACGCGCTCGGTGGCGTTCACCCGGGCCTCACGCAGCGCGTCGACGACGGTGTGCACTTCGGCCAGTCGGTCGCTCGCGGCGTCGCGCTCGGCCATCAGCTCGAGACGTGACGTCTCGCCGGATCCGGCTCGCAGCGTGTGCGCCGTGACCACCTCACCGGTTCTGGTCACGATCGTCATGCGATCGTCACCCATCGCGTCGAGAGTCCGGCGCACGCCGCGGGCGGCGTCGAGATCGTCGGCGATCAGCACGCTGGCGAGCAGAGACCGCACACCGTGCGGCGCATCGACGACATCCGCTGCGGCGACCGCCCCGTCCACGCCGGAGGTGACGACCGCCGAGGACACCGTGCCCTCGGCGACGACGAGGTCGACCGTTCCCCGTGAGCCCTGCGCCACGATCGCGAACGCGTCGTCGACGGCATCGACCAGCACGCCCTCGGCGAGCGGACCGAGCACGGCGGCGATCGCGCCCTCGAACCCCGGGCGCACCTGCACGGAGTCCCCCACCAGGCCGCGGACGCCTGCGGCTCCGGATGCCACGATCTCGGCCGCACCGCCCGTCAGCGACAGTGCGCTGGTGAGCGCCGCCGCCTTGGCTGTCAGCGCGTCGGCCTCACGCTCGGCCTCATGCAGCCGCTCCCGCAGCGAGTCGCGCTCGGATTCCGCGACGGCGACGTCCTTCTGCGCCTGGTCGTACGCGGCGGCGTACTCCGCAGCCGAGCCGTCGGGTGCATGCGCGTCATCGATGGCCGCGCGCGCGTCGGCTGCCTCGCGGCGACGCTGGTGAGCCGATTCGAGCGCCTGCTCCTGTCGAAGCACCGCGCCGCGCACGGCGGCCAGCGCCGATGCCGCTACGTCGGCGTTGCCGCGCAGGGTGTTCAGCCGCATGTCGTACCGCGACACCAGCGCGCTCTGCTCGGCGATCTCGACGTCGAGGGTGTCGAGCTCGGCGCGGGCGTTCACGACGTCCCGGCTCGCGGCGACCGCAGCGTCCTGCGCGTCGCCGAGGCCCTCCGAGATGCGCGTGATCTCATCGGAAGCCTCATCGATGGCGTCCTGCGTGACCGTGATCGCCGTGACCGCGTCGTCGCCTTCGCCGCCCAGCAGTGCGAGGCGTTGGTTGGCGAGCGTGTACAGACTGCGCATGCGCTCCTGAACCTGCTCCAGCGCGAAAGAGACGCTGCGCGCGCGGTCGACGGCGGCGGAGTTCTGCTGCTGCTCGAGCCGCTGGATTCCCGCGCGCACACCCTCGGCCTGCTCCGAGAGCACGAGACGCTCGGTGTGCCGCTCGTGCTCGGTGCGGGTGTGATCGGCGAGGGCCGTGCGCAGGGCGACCACATCGTCGGCGAACAGTCGCGCCTTGGCATCGCGCACCACCGCCGCGATCGTCTGCGCCTCGCGGGCGATCTCGGCCTGCCTGCCCAGCGGCTTCAGCTGGCGACGGATCTCGCCGGCGAGATCGCTGAGCCGGGTGAGATTCGTCTCCATCGCGTCGAGCTTGCGGACCGTCTTCTCCTTGCGACGACGGTGCTTGAGGATGCCGGCTGCTTCCTCGATGAAGCCGCGACGGTCTTCCGGCGACGCCTGCAGCACGGTGTCGAGGCGTCCCTGGCCGACGATGACGTGCATCTCGCGCCCGAGACCCGAATCGCTGAGCAGCTCCTGCACGTCGAGCAGCCGGCAGCTCGACCCGTTGATGGCGTACTCGCTCGAGCCGTTGCGGAACAGCGTGCGGCTGATCGTCACCTCGGCGTAGTCGATGGGCAGCGCGCCGTCGCTGTTGTCGATGGTCAGCTGCACCTCTGCGCGGCCGAGAGGCCCGCGGGTCGACGTGCCCGCGAAGATGACGTCTTCCATCTTCCCGCCGCGGAGGGTCTTGGCCCCCTGCTCCCCCATCACCCAGGCGAGCGCGTCGACGACGTTCGACTTGCCAGACCCGTTCGGTCCGACGATGCAGGTCACACCGGGTTCGAACACGAAGGAGGTGGGTTGCGCGAACGATTTGAAGCCCTTGAGCGTCAGGCTCTTCAGATGCATGCCGGCGCCTTCGAGGTCAGGGTGTCCACGGGTCAGACGCTACCGGAATGACGCGGTACGACGCGGATTCCGCGCCGTATTCGACGGCTTCTGCACAGACGGTGACCTGCACGCGACACGCCGACGTCGGAGAAAATGCTTGACGGGAGCTGTGCGTGTTCACTAGCGTGGCGTCCGATCACACGAGAGGAGGTCACCATGATCACGAACGACAGCGCCGCCTGGTTCTTCACCACGTCGCCCGTCTGCGCGCCATTCGCCGCCGTGCCGGTGACCTTCGCGCTCTCTCAGGGCTAGAACCACACCGCCTCTCCCGATCTCTCCGACGCGTCCGCGCGTCAGATCGATGATCGCCGTCGTCGCCTCGCAGGCGTGCGACCTCCGCCCGCATCGCGGGCCTCGTCCGTCAGCATCCTGACGCTCCCGCTCGGACTGGGTCCGTGTCGGCCGTCTCGAGACGCTGCGTTCCCGGGCGCCGATTCCGTCGTTCGCGACGGTGGGTTCGCCCAGCCATCACCACAGAAAGCGCACACATCGTGAGCACCGTTCTGCTGTCCGATCAGCGACAGCAATCCACGTCCATCCATCCACCGGATACCGAGGGTCTCCAGACCATCAGCATCCCCGATCGAGACGGTCTGCAGCGTCTGACGCTCACCGACCGGCTCTTCTTCCGTGCCGGGCTGTGGCTGCTGCAGCGCAGCACCCGCGACCGTCACGAGGAGTTCCCATCGCCTGTGCCGGAGCTCGACCGCCGCCCGATCCGCGAGACCGAGGCGATGGCCCTGCTGGTGTGGGGCTATCAGCGCAACTGGCTCTGAGAGGCAGATGATGTCCGTCACCCTTCCCGCCGGCGCCACCCTGCGTCCGCTCGAGCTCCCCGCCCGAGCGGACGCGGGGCCGTCCCCTGCAGTATGCGCCTACGCCGCCGTTCGCAACGAGGTGCTCATCGAGACCACCGGTCGCGACGACGATTGCCTCACCGCCTCGGAGCTGCTGTCGACGCTCTCGTCCACACCCGACCGCGACCGGCTTCACTGGGCGATCGAGCTCGGCGGTGACATCGTCGGGCGCTGCGCCCTCGACATCCTGCATGACGACGGCGGCGCGACCGCGTTCGTCACCGTCGCCCTGCTCCGTCGCGCGTGGGGCCGTGGGATCGGACCAGCCGCGTACGCGCAGCTCGAGACCATGGCACGGGATGCCGGGGTGCGCAAGCTGCTGCACTGGTCGGAGCACCACGACGCCGAGACTCCGCTGCCCCGGCTCGACTCCCCCACCGGATTCGGGTCGGCTCCCCTCGACCGCGCGGCACGCTTTCTGCAGCGCACCGGCTTCCGGCTGGAGCAGGTCGAACGAGGAAGCACGCTGGCCTGGCGCGAGAGCACCGGTGAACGTCTGCGCAGCCTGCGCGGTGATGCGGCCGACCACGCTGCGGACTACCGCATCGTGCAGTGGACGATGCCGACGCCCGACGAGCAGGTCGAGGGCTACGCCTGGATGAAGTCGCGCATGTCGACCGACGTGCCCGACGGAGACCTGGGGATGCCGGAGGAGACCTGGGACGCGGAGCGGGTGCGCCGAGAAGAGTCGCGTCTCACGCAGCGCGGCTGGACCCTGCTCGTCACCGCCGCGCAGCACGTCGTCACCGGCGAGCTCTGCGCGTTCAACGAACTCGCGCTCGGTCAGGACGAGAGGTCGAGCACGCACCAGTTCGACACCCTCGTGCTCTCCGAGCATCGCGGGCATCGACTCGGGATGCTCGTGAAGACGGCGGGTCTGCTGGCCTGGCGCGACAAGCATCCGCTCTCCGCCCGGGTCACCACCTGGAACGCCGAGGAGAACCGGCCGATGCTCTCCATCAACGAAGCCATCGGCTTCACGCCGATCGCCTACGAGGGCGCCTGGAGAAAGGACCTCACATGAGCACCACCACGACCACCGACACGAACGGAATCACCATCACCGCTCTGACCGTGCCGGAGACGCTGGACGGCCCGGATGCGGCGGACTTCCGCACCTTCGTCGCGCTGAACAACGCCATCTGCCTCAGCGACACGGGATTGCACGACCTGGGCACGACCGCCGAGGAGATGCTGCCGCACTGGCGGGCGACGACCGACCATCTGCAGCGGACACTGCTGGCCCATGAGAACGGCGGGATCGTCGGCGCGGTGACCGTGAGCCACGCGACCGCAGAGCCCACCAGCGCGGAGATCGATCTGATGGTGATGCCCGAGAACTGGGGGCGCGGCATCGAACGGGCGCTGCTCTCGGAGGCGGAGGCCGAGATCCGTCGGCTCGGCCGCGAGGTGATCCAGACCTGGACCCTGCACCGCCCCGACCCGGGCGAGGACCCCCTGGTTCCGAAGACCGGATGGGGACGGGTGTCGCGCACGCCCGTTGCGCAGCTGCTCGCCGACCACGGCTTCACGCTCGAGCAGGTGGAGCGCAACAGCGCGTTCGACCTGCAGGGAGATCTCGCACCGATCGAGCGCATGCTCGCCGCCGCTCTGGCCGTGGCAGGAGACGAGTACCGCCTCGTCGAGTGGACGGTGCCCACCCCGCCCGAGCTGCGCTCGGGGTACGCGTGGGCGCTGTCGCGGATGTCGACGGACGCGCCCAGCGGCGATCTCGAGGTCGACGAGGAGATCTGGGATGCCGATCGCATCGCCCGGCGCGACGCGCGATTCATCGAGGGTGGCCAGACTGTCTCGGTCACCGCGGTGGAGCATGTGGCGACGGGCGCGCTCGCCGCGTTCAACGAGCTCGTCACCGGCACTGATCCGGAGGGGGTGACGCACCAGTACTGCACGCTGGTGCTCAAGGAGCACCGCGGTCACCGCCTGGGCCAGATCGTGAAGTGCGCGAACGTCCTGCGCTGGCGCGGGATCGCGCCGCAGTCGCCGCGCATCACGACCTTCAACGCGGAGGAGAACCGCCCGATGCTCGACATCAACGAGGCGATGGGCTTCCAGCCGGCCTCATATGCGGGCGCCTGGCAGAAGAAGCTGACCCGATGATCCTCACCACGCCACGCCTCGACCTGCGCGAGCTGACCGATGATGACCTGCCGGCGCTGCGCGACATCCTGCAGGATCCCGAGACCATGACCGCGTACGAGGGCGCGTTCGACGAGGACATGGTGCAGGCCTGGCTGGCCCGGCAGAAGGACCGCTACCGCGACGACGGCTTCGGGCTGTGGGCCGTCATCCTGCGCGAAACGGGCGAGATGATCGGCCAGTGCGGGCTCACCAGGCAGCCCACCCTCGGCGAAGACGTGACCGAGGTCGGCTACCTCTTCATCCGCGCGCACTGGCACCGCGGCTATGCGATCGAGGCGGCGACCGGATGCCGTGATCATGCGTTCACGGTGCTCGGGACGGACCGCGTGTGGGCACAGGTGCGCGACACGAACATCGCGTCGATGAACGTCGCGATCCGACTCGGGATGACCGTGCGCGGACGGTTCCTCAAGCACTACCGCGGCGTGAACATGCCCCACCTCGCGTTCGCGATCGATCGCCCTGCGGCGTGACCCTCAGGTCATCGCCGACGCTGACAGCGCGGGCAGTAATGACTCGAGCGGTTCATGAACGCCTCGCGGCGGATCGGGCTGCCGCATCGCGGGCAGGCCTCTCCCCCTCGTCCGTACGAGTTGAGCGAGTGCGCGAAGTAGCCGGCCTGCCCGTTCACGTTCACGTACTGCGCGTCGAAGCTCGTGCCGCCCTCGGCCAGGGCCTTCTCGAGCACGAGGCGCACCTCGCCCATCAGCCGGCGCAGCGCTTGCACCGAGATGTTGGTGCCGTGCGTCTCGGGGTGGATGCGCGCGGCCCACAAGGACTCGTCGGCGTAGATGTTGCCGATCCCGCTGACCAGTGACTGGTCGAGCAGGATGCGCTTGATCGCGCTGGAGCGCCGTCGGATGCGGTCGATCACGTCGCGCTCATCGAACGCGGGATCCAACGGATCTCGCGCGATGTGCGCCACCTGCGACGGCACGACTGAATCGTCGGTGCCGTAGCCGCCGGGGGCATCATCCGGAGTGGGCAGCAGCCGGTCGACGGCCAGTGAGCCGAAGGTGCGCTGATCGGCGAACACGACGGCCAGCACGCCGTGACGGGGATGCTCGATGCGCAGCCGCACGCGCTCGTGACGCTCGAGCGGAGCATCCGGATCGCGAAGCAGCATCTGCCCGCTCATGCCGAGATGCGCGACGAGAGCTTCTGCCTCGCCCGGGCGGTCGCGGAGCGGCAGCCAGAGGAACTTGCCGCGCCGTGCGGCGGCGCGCACGCCGCGGCCCTCGAGACGGCCGACGAAGTCGGCGGCGTCGAGCGGATGCCGGGTGAGCGCGCGCTCATCGAGCACATCGACCGAGAGCACGCGCGCCCCGGTGACGACGGGCGCGAGACCGTGACGGACGACCTCGACTTCGGGAAGCTCTGGCACGCCGGATCAGACCCGGTCGCTGAGCAGACGCCACGCCGTGAGCGCGGCAGCCATCTCGGCTGTCTTCTTGCTCGTGCCGACGCCGCTGCACGACACCTCACCGACCCGCACCGTCGCCGTGAAGACGCGGTCATGATCGGGGCCGGTCGATTCGATGGAGTACACCGGCGGGGGCGACCCGAGGCGGGCCGCCAGCTCCTGCAGGCTCGTCTTCGGGTCCATCGCGGCACCGTAGCGCTCGGGATCGGCGAGCAGCGGCTCGGTCAGCCGCAGCACCAGCTCGGTCGCGGCATCCGGACCGGCAGAGAGGAAGGTCGCGCCGAAGACGGCTTCCATCGTGTCGGCGAGGATCGAATCCTTGTCACGACCGCCGGTCTGCTCCTCGCCCCGTCCGAGGCGGAGGTGTTCGCCGAGCCCGATGACGCGAGCGACCTCGGCGAGGGCGACGGTCGAGACGACGCTTGCGCGCCGTTTGGCCAACTCGCCCTCGTCGAGGTCGGGAAGCGTGGTGAAGAGCATGACGGTCACCGCGAGTCCGAGCACCGAGTCCCCGAGGAACTCGAGACGCTCGTTGTTCGGGATGCCGCCGTGCTCGTACGCATAGGAACGATGCGTGAGCGCTCGTTCCAGCAGCTCAGGATCGATGTCGACGCCGAGCTTCTCGACCAGCGAGGCTCGCCCCGTGAGAATCTCGGTCATGACCGATCCGATCAGATGTCGGCGACCTTGCGGCCCTTGTACTCGAGGAACAGCTCGGTGCCCTGCGAGTCGGTGACGACCTTCGCCTGGTGAGGACGGCTGTAGACGACCTGACCGTTCTCGATGGTCTTCACCAGAGCGGTCGGCGTCGCCTTCCACTGCGCGCGGCGCGAGCGGGTGTTCGAACGGGAGACCTTGCGCTTCGGGGGGTTACCAGCCATGACTAGCTCTCTTCTTTCTCGGCGGCGTGACTCTCTGCCGCGCCGTCCTGGTCTGTGATCTGTCGGAGCGCGCTCCACCGAGGATCGATGGGAGCAGGGCTCTCTGCACCGGCGCTCTCGGTCAGCCTCTCACCCGTGCTCGGGTCGAGACCCGGGCAGTCCGGCTGACACACCGGCTGAAATGGAAGCGACAACACGATCGCCTCCCTGACCAGAGTTTCAAGATCCACGTGGTCGTCTTGAACTTCGAAGTCAGTTTCTTCCTCACCAGGATACGCGAAAAGCTCCTGGAACTCGACTTCGACAGGCGCGGAGATCTCGGTGAGGCAGCGCCCGCACTCTCCGGAGTACTCCGAATCAGCGGTTCCCGACACGAGGATCCCCTCGTGCACGGACTCGAGACGCACATCGAGATCGAGGGTCTCGCCGGCTTCGACCGAGACGATGCCCTCACCCCACTTCTCACTGAGAGTCACTTCGAAGCGGTGCTCGCGCATCTCGCCCGGCTTGCGGACGATGTCACGGACAGGGAGGAAGAAGGGGCCGTCGACTCGGGATTTCACCTGGCCATGCTACCCGTCGCCACATGGGTGCGGGCCGAACGGCTCAGAGCCCGCGGGCTCCCGTGTCGAGGAACGAGGCGACCACGGGCGGCACGAAGGGCGAGACGTCGCCGCCCAGCGCGGCGACCTGCCGCACCAGCGAGCTCGACACCATCGCGTGGGCCGGGTCGGGCAGCAGGAACACCGTCTCGATATCTGCCAGGTGGCGGTTCACGATCGCCATCGGCGACTCGTAGGCGACGTCGACCTGCGACCGGATGCCCTTCACCAGCACCCCCGCGTCGACATCGCGGGCGTAGTCGACGAGCAGGCCCATGCTCCACGATCCGACGATGATGTGCCCGCCGACGCCAGCCTCGGCGATCGACTGCTCGAGGAGGCTGAGTCGCTGCGCGATGGGCAGCATCGCCTCTTTGCCGGGGTTGTGCACCACCAGCACGTGCAGCTCGTCGTAGAGACGGGCAGCACGCGAGATGACGTCGAGGTGGCCCAGCGTGGGCGGGTCGAACGATCCGGGAACGACGGCGATCCGAGAATTCACTTCGACTTACTCCGTTCGCTCAGTACAAGCACTGGTTCAGCCTATGACACCGCACCCTCAGTTCTTGCTGAGGGCCGCCCGATCCGACTCGCTCACGCGACCGGCGATCGCGACGCGCAGACCCGGATGCTCGACCAGCATGGGGTCGTCCTTCAGGATGTCGGCGGCGATGTCGCGCGCGTAGGCGATGAGTCCGGCATCCTTGACCACCCGAAGCAGACGCAGCGACGACTTGACGCCCGCCTGAGCCGCGCCGAGCACGTCGCCCTCGCCGCGCAGCTCGAGATCGACCTCGGCCAGCTCGAAGCCGTCGAGCGTGGCGGCGACCGCCTCGACCCGCTCTCTCGCGAGCGATGCCCCCTCCGCCTCGGTCACGAGCAGGCAGAGCCCAGGGTGCTCACCGCGGCCCACGCGACCGCGCAGCTGGTGCAGCTGCGACACGCCGAACCGATCGGCGTCCATGATGACCATGGTCGAGGCGTTCGGCACGTCGACGCCGACCTCGATCACCGTCGTCGCGATGAGCAGGTCGATCTCGCCGCGCGCGACGGCGCGCATCACTGCATCCTTCTCCTCCGCCGGCATCTTGCCGTGCAGCACCGCGCGCCGCACTTTGCCGAGCACTGGATGCGTGGCGAGCAGCTCATCGAGCTGAACCACACCCCACCGAGGTCCCTTGCCCTCGACGTCGGCGGGAGGCTGGTCGTCGGCCTCGACGGATTCCTTCGCGGTGTCGATCGCCGCGCACACGGCGAACACCTGGCGGCCGTCCGCGATCTCCTCGGCCGCACGGGCCCAGACCCGCTGGAACCACTCGGGATGCTCGGCCAGCGGAGCGACATGGGTCGTGATGCCGGCGCGCCCGGCCGGCATCGAGCGGATGACGGAGGTGTCGAGGTCGCCGAACACGGTCATCGCCACGGTGCGCGGGATGGGTGTCGCCGTCAGCACGATCGCGTGCGGGGCGGTGCCCTTGGCGCGCAGCATCTCACGCTGCTCGACGCCGAATCGGTGCTGCTCGTCGACGACGACGAGCGCCAGGTCGGCGAAGGTGGTCTTCTCGGAGAGCAGCGCGTGCGTGCCGATGACGATCAGCGACTGGCCGGATGCCACCCGCAGGGCGGCCTTGCGCCGCGCCGGCGCGGACATCTGCCCGGTGAGCAGGGTCGGCATCAACTCGGCCGCCGTGTCCGGACCGAGCATCTTCGTGATCGATCGCAGGTGCTGCGCGGCGAGCACCTCGGTGGGGGCGATGAGCGCAGCCTGCCCTCCGGACTCGGCCGTCTGCAGCATCGCTCGCAGCGCGACGAGGGTCTTCCCCGACCCGACCTCGCCCTGGATCAGCCGGTTCATCGGCCGATCGGCGCTCAGGTCGGCGGCGATCTCGGCTCCGACGCGCTGCTGGTCGGGAGTGAGCGTGAAGGGCAGCCGGGCGTCGAAGCGCTCCAGCAGTCCGCCGCTGCGGGCGAGCCGTGGAGTGGCGGTCAGCGCGCGTACCTGGATGCGCTGCTGCAGCAGCGCCGTCTGCAGCACGAGAGCCTCGTGCATGCGCAGCGTGCGAACGGCCGGATCGATGTCGGCCTTGCGCCGCGGCCGATGGATCGCGTCGAGCGCCTGGCGGGCGGTGAGCAGCCCTTCGCGAGCGCGGATGTCGTCGGAGAGGGGGTCGGGGAGGTCGCCGAGCTGGTCGAGCACGACGCCGATCAGCTTCGCGATCTGCCAGCTCTGCATGGCGGAGGTCGCCGGGTAGATCGGAATGGGCACGTCCTGCAGGGCATCCGCCTGGCGGTAGGCGCTCTCGGCGTCGTCGAAGAGCTGGTAGTCGGGATGCGCGAATTGCACCCTGTCTTTGAACACTCCGACCTTGCCCGAGAAGATGCCGCGGCGACCGACCGACAGCTCTTTCCTGCGCCATTCCGCCTGGCCGAGGTTCTTCGCGAAGAAGGTCAGCGACATCTGGCCGACGCCGTCGCCGATGATGACCTCGAGCATGGCGCCGCGCCGGTTGCGCATCTCGCGGGCCGTCGCGGAGATGACCTCGCCCACGATGGTGACGGTCTCGCCGATCGGCAGCTCGAGGATCGGCGTCAGCTCGCCGCGATCGGCGTAGCGCCGCGGATAGTGCCCCAGCAGATCGCCGACGGTGGTCATCCTGAACGCCTTATCGAGGGTCTTGGCCGTGGACGTGCCGACGGCGGTCGTCAGCGGCGTGTCGAGCTCGAAGGGCATGGTTCGAGTCTACGGAGGGCCGGAGACAGGGACCGATTGTCGTATCGTGATCGGGTGACGAGGATCATCGCCGGCGAGGCACGCGGCGCACGGCTCGATGTGCCGGGTGCCGGAACCCGCCCCACCAGCGACCGTGTTCGCGAGTCGCTCTTCGGAGCGCTGGAGTCGATGGATGCGATCGACGGTGCCCGGGTGCTCGATCTGTACGCCGGCAGCGGCGCGCTCGGCCTCGAGGCGTGGAGTCGCGGCGCCCAGCGCGTCGAGCTCGTCGAGATCTCACGGTCGGCGGCGACCATCGTCGGTCGCAACGCGGATGTCGTGGCCAAGGCGATGAGCGCGGCGCCCGCCGCGAGAGTGCACCAGAGCACCGTGCGTGCCTACCTCTCGCGCGCGCAGGGCCCGTTCGACCTCGTGTTCACCGATCCGCCGTACGACCTGGACGACGCGGCGATGACCGCGGACCTGGTCGCGCTCGCGCCGCTGCTGTCACCGGAGGCGGTGGTGGTCATCGAACGCGGGAAGCGCGCGACTCCCCCCGACCTCGACGCCGCGGGGCTCGCTCTCATGAGAGAGAAGGCGTACGGCGACACACGGGTGTGGTGGGCGGAACCTGCCGGTCACGGGGTCTGACCGCGCCGCACCCTCAGCGCGCGTGGTCCCAATCCCGATACGGGTCCCATCCCGCCTCGGCGACCGGTCTGCCGTCGACGAGCACGGGCGCGTCAGCGCGCGCGGTCACCGTGCCGATCCGCTCGAAGCCGGCTGGCACGGCTCCCGCAGGAAAGGTCGCCAGCAGGCCGTGATCCTCTCCCCCGCCCAGGGCACGGCCGCGGTCGCCGCCGAACGCCAGCGCATCCAGCGCCGCGCCGGAGAGCGCGATCGTCACGCCCGACGCATCCGCCAGGCGTGAGGCGTCCAGGGCGAGGCCGTCGGAGACGTCCATCATGGCTGTGGCTCCGGCATCCGCCGCCATCGGCCCGAGGGCGAGCGGAGGCACCGGGCGGAGCTGCCGATCCAGCGCACCCTGCTGCACGGGATCCAGCGTCGAGCGATCCACCGGCACCGCGGCCGCCCCGTCGCGGAAGCGGGCGAACAGCAGACCCAGCCCCGCCGCGGCCACGCCGAGTTCGCCCGCGAGGGCCACCACATCGCCGTCACGCGCACCGGCACGGGTGACGGCAGATCGCCCGCCCAGATCCCCCAGCGCGGTCACCGCGATCATCAGCCGCTCGGAGACGGTGAGGTCGCCGCCGACGACTGAGCACCCCGGGGCGAGCTGAGCGCAGCACTCCCGGAAGCCGTCGGCCATCGCCTCGATGAACGACAGCCGCATGTCGGCCGGCACGGCGAGCGACACGAGCAGGGCCGTGGGAACGGCGCCCATCGCGGCGATGTCGGAGAGGTTGACGGCCGCGGACTTCCAGCCGAGGTCGTAGCCGCTCGACCACGCGATCCGGAAGTCGGGCCCTTCGACCAGGGTGTCGGCGCTGGCGACGATCGACCCGGACGGGGCGGCGATCACCGCCGCGTCGTCGCCGGGGCCGAGCACGGCGTGCGCTGCCGGTGCGGTGCGGGCGAGGATCGCGCGCAGAACCGCTCCCTCCGAGATGTCGCCGATGAGCGGGTCGTCGTCGGAGCCGGATGCCATGCCGACAACGGTAGCCTGGAATCATGCTGAGCCGTCTCGCCCTGATCACCGGTGCGGCGATGATGCTCGCACTCACCGGATGCTCGAGCACCGTCGCCCTCACGCCCGCCGCCGACGCGAACAGCCCGGAATGCGCCGAAGTGACGGTGCGCCTGCCGGAGAGCGTCGCCGGGCAGGACCGGCGCTGGACCGACGCACAGGCGACCGGTGCGTACGGGAACGACGGGAAGACCAGCGTCATCCTGACCTGCGGCGTCGCCGTGCCCGGCCCGACCGCCGACCTGCAGTGCGTGACGCTCGAGGGCATCGACTGGCTCGTAGACGAGTCGGAGGCGCCGCGGATGCGCATGACCACCTATGGCCGTGATCCCGCGGTGCAGGTCTTCGTCGACACGACGATCGTCAGCGCCAACGATGTGCTCACCAGTTCGGGCATCGTGTCGGGCGTGCGGATGATCGAGGCCGAGGGAGCCTGCACGGCACCGGACGAGCTGCCCGAGTAGCCCTTCGCAGGCTCAGGGACCCCGGAGTGCTCAGCGACCCGGATACCTCAGCGGCGCAGGCCACCCTCGATCAGCTCGGTGATCAGCTCGCCGTAGCTCATGCCCGACGCGATCCAGCATTTCGGGTACATCGAGATGGGCGTGAACCCGGGCATCGTGTTCAGCTCGTTGACGACGATCTCGCCGTCGGCTGTGAGGAACACGTCGACCCGCGCGAGGCCTCTGCCGTCCACCGCCTCGAACGCGCGCACGCCGATCTGCTGCACGGCCGCGATCTCGGCATCCGTCATCTCCGCCGGGCACACGACGTCGACGCCGTCGCCACCGAGGTACTTGCCCTCGAAATCGTAGAAGCCACGCGATGTGAGCACGATCTCGCCCGGCAGCGACGCGCGCACCGCGTCGGCGGTCTCGAGGATCGCGACCTCGATCTCCCGGCCGACGATGCCCGTCTCGACGAGCACCTTCTCGTCCTCCGCGAAGGCCACCTCGAGAGCCGCGTCGAGCTCGCCGAGGCTCTCGACCTTCGACACGCCGACGCTGGATCCTGCCCGGGCGGGTTTGACGAACAGCGGCAGGCCGAGCTCGGCGATCGCCGCGCGCAGCGGTGCCGAGTCCTTCTGCCAGGCGCGCTGCCGCACGGTCACCCACGGCGAGACGGGGATGCCCTCGGATTCGAGCGCCACCTTCATGAAGTGCTTGTCCATGCACATCGCAGAGTCGAGCACTCCGCCGCCGGCATACGGGATCTCGAGGATGTCGAAGAAGCCCTGGATCGTGCCGTCCTCGCCGTGCGTGCCGTGCAGGATCGGCAGCACCACGTCGACGGCGGCGAGGTCGACGGCCGACCCGTCGGGCGCGATCACACGCAGCACACGGTCGCCGCCGGCCTCCGGCCAGCGGATCCGGGTGCCGTTGTCGAGCACCTCGGGCATGTTCGCGGCGTCCAGCGCGAACTTCGCCGGGTCGTCCTGCTCGAGCACGAAAGCGCCCTCGCGGGTGATCCCGACCGGGATCACGTCGTAGCGATCGCGGTCAATCGCCGCCAGCACCCCGCCCGCCGTTGCGGAGCTGATCGAATGCTCGCTGGAACGCCCGCCGAAGAGCACCACCACCGTCTGCTTGTCCATGTCTGGTCGTCTCCTCCTGGGGAGTGTCGTCGTCGGTGGTGAGGTGCGGTGCGATGTCGCGGGGGTCCATCCGCCCGTCGAGCACCATCTTCACCTGCTCCACGATGGGCATGTGCACTTCGGACTCGTGCGCGAGCTGAAGGATGGGAGCGACCGAGGCCAGGCCTTCAGCGGTCTGGTTCATCTGCTTCACCACATCGTGGAAGCTGTACCCCTGCCCCAGCAGACGCCCGGCCGTGTTGTTGCGGCTGAGCGGCGACTGGCAGGTCGCGATGAGGTCACCGAGGCCGGCGAGACCCTGCAGCGTCTCGGGGCGAGCGCCGTTCGCGACGGCGAAGGCGGTCATCTCGACCAGTCCTCGGGTGATGATGGATGCCTTGGTGTTCTCGCCGTAGCCGACGCCGTCGACGATACCGATGGCGACGGCGATGAGGTTCTTCAGCACCCCGCCGAACTCGGTGCCGATCACGTCGGTGTTCACGAACGAGCGGAAGTAGCGGTTGCGCGCGGTGCGGGCCACGGCATCCGCCGTCTCCTGGCTGGCAGAGGCGATCACGGCCGCGGTGGGCTGCTCCCGCGCGATCTCGAGCGCGAGGTTGGGTCCGGATGCCACGGCGATCCGATCCGGATCGCACTGCAGCTCCTGCGCGATCACCTGGCTCATCCGCAGGCCCGACGAGCGCTCCACGCCCTTCATCAGGCTGACGATCGGGATGTCCCGGTCGGCGATCAGCGGGCGCAGCGCCTTCAGGTTCTCGCGTAGGGTCTGGCTGGGCACCGACAGATACACCTGCTGAGCGCCGTCGAGGGCATGTGCCAGCTGATGAGTCGCGTCGATGCTGCGGGGCAGGTTGATGCCGGGCAGGTACTTCGAGTTGCGCTTGGCCTCGGCGATCTCCTGCGCGAGCTCAGGCCGGCGAGCCCACATGGTGACCTGGGCGCCGCCGTCGGAGAGGATCTTGCCGAACGTGGTTCCCCAGCTGCCCGCGCCGATCACGGTGGCGCGCACGCCTGACGGCTGCGGTATGCGCTTATGAATCAAGGCGTCCCGTCTCCTTCTGCCCGTGCTCGCCCGGGTTCCAGCGCTTCACGGGAGCCTGCTCGTCGCGCAGCTGCTCGAGCAGGGCGGTGATGGCTGCCATCAGACGCTCGGTCGCGATGGTGAGCACTCGGGGGTCGCCTGCGCGATCGCGCAGGTCGGACAGATCCACCGGATCGCCGATCAGCACGTGGACGCGCTTGCGCAGCGGCCAGAGGCTGAGCCCCTTCTGGTAGCGCCCCATGATCTGCTGGGTGCCCCACTGCGCCATCGGGATGAGCGGGATGTCGCCCGTGAGCGCGAGGCGCACCGCACCCGACTTGCCGCGCATCGGCCACATCTCGGGGTCTCGCGTCAGAGTCCCCTCGGGGTACACGATGACGCCGCGACCGTTCTCGACGAGGTCGCGGGACTGCATGATCGTCTGCTTCGCGCCCGATGCCGACGACGCGCGCGCGACGGGGATCATCCCCGTCCTGCGCAGGATCCAGCCGAGCACGGGCACGCGGAACAGGCTGTCCTTCGCCATGAACCGCGGCAGACGCCCGGTGCGGTACACGGCGATCGCCACGATCAGCGGATCGAATTCGGAGTAGTGGTTCGGTGCCAGCACGAAGGCGCCCGTACGGGGCAGCTTCTCGGCGCCGGACACGGTGATCTTCGCCAGCAGCGACACCAGCGGGATGACGAGCACCGCAAGCGGCCAGAAGATGCTGGGACGGCTGCGTTCCGAGGCGGCCATCAGCTCACCGCACGACGTCGAAGTCCGCACCCAGGGCGCGGAGCTTGTCGAGGAACTTCTCGTAGCCGCGGCTGAGGATGTCGACTCCGGAGACCTGCGACTCGCCGTCGGCCGTGAGGGCGGCGATCACATGGCTGTAGCCGCCGCGCAGGTCGGGAACCACGATGTCGGCCGCGTGCAGCGGCGTGGGTCCGGTGATGACCGCCGCCTGCTCGAGCTCTCGACGCGGCACGCGGCGCGGCCCGTTCTGCAGCCCGTGCGGGTGCACCTCGATGTCGGCGCCCATCTTCACCAGGGCCTGCGTGAAGCCGAAGCGGTTCTCGTAGACCGTCTCGTGCACGATCGAGCGGCCCGGCGCCTGGGTCAGCGCCACGATCAGCGGCTGCTGCCAGTCGGTCATGAAGCCGGGGTGCACGTCGGTCTCGACGATGACGGGCTTGAGCTCGCCGCTGCGACGGAAGAGGATGCCGTCCTCCTGCACGTCGAACCAGCCGCCCGCCTTGCGGAAGACGTTGAGGAAGGTGAGCATCTCCTGCTGCTTGGCCCCGGCGACGAAGATCTCGCCGTCGGTGGCCAGCGCGGCGCTCGCCCACGATGCGGCCTCGTTGCGATCGAAGATGGCGCGGTGGTCGTAGCCGCGAAGCGTGTCGACGCCCTCGATGAGGATGACGCGGTTGGGCTCGTACGAGATGATCGCGCCCATCTTCTGCAGCACGGCGATGAGATCCATGATCTCGGGCTCGATGGCGGCGTTGCGCAGCTCGGTCACGCCCTCTGCGCGCACGGCGGTGAGCAGCACCTGCTCGGTGGCGCCGACGCTCGGGTAGGGCAGGTGGATGTTAGCGCCCTTGAGACCGTTGGGGGCGGAGAGGCGGATGCCGCTCGGCTGCTTCTCGACGACCGCGCCGAACTTGCGCAGCGCGTCGAGGTGGAAGTCGATCGGGCGGTCGCCGATCCGGCATCCGCCGAGGTCGGGGATGAACGCCTGGCCGAGACGGTGCAGCAGAGGCCCGCAGAACAGGATCGGGATCCGCGACGCTCCCGCGTGCGCGTCGATCTCCTCGTAGTGGGCCGATTCGACGTCGCTCGGGTCGAGGATCAGCGAGCCGGGCTCGTCGCCCTCGCTGACGGTCACGCCGTGCACTTCGAGCAGCGAGCGCACCACGGCGACGTCGCTGAGGTCGGGGACGTCGCGCAGCGTGCTCGCCGTCTCGCCGAGCAGGGTCGCGACCATCGCCTTCGTGGCGAGGTTCTTGGCGCCCTTGACGTCGACGCGTCCGCGCAGCGGCCTGCCGCCGCGGATCGCGAGGACGGATCCGGCGGGAGCCGGAACCCGGTCGTCTACAGCAACTCGCGGCGATGTCGTCATTCGGGCCTCATCTTCTTCGGGACGTCACGGCGTTCGCCACGATGTCTGCGTCTGTCACGGCGGATGCCGCAGGGCTTGTGGCCCTCGGGCCCACGCTGCTCCGCCCTATCGGACCGGAAGCGTGCGTGGCCGCCACGACTCGCGACGGGCCTCGAACTGCGCGATCTTGTCTTCGTTGCGCAGGGTGAGCCCGATGTCATCGAGCCCTTCGAGGAGCCGCCATCTAGTGTAATCGTCGATCCCGATCGGGGCCTGGAAGACAGCCTCGGAGCCCGGTGCCGAACCGGGTACGGTCACGGTGCGGGACTCGAGGTCGACCGTGATCGAGCGCCCTGGCTGCTCGTCGATCAGCTGCCAGATCCGCTCGATCTCCGCCTCCTCGACGGTCGCGGCGAGCAGACCCTGCTTGCCCGAGTTGCCGCGGAAGATGTCGGCGAATCGCGGTGAGAGCACGACCTTGAAGCCGAAGTCGCGCAGCGCCCAGACGGCGTGCTCGCGGCTGGATCCGGTGCCGAAGTCGGGCCCCGCGACCAGCACGGACGCGCCCTGGTAGGGCGTCTGGTTCAGCACGAACTCCGGATCCTGACGCCAGCCGTGGAACAGGGCGTCTTCGAAGCCGGTCTTGGTCACTCGCTTCAGGAACACCGCGGGGATGATCTGGTCGGTGTCGACGTTCGAGCGCTTCAGCGGAGCGGCGATGCCGGTGTGGGTGGTGAACTTCTCCATCAGATGCTCGCTTCCAGGTCTGCGGGGCTCGACAGTGTGCCTCGGATCGCGGTCGCGGCGGCGACGAGCGGCGAGACCAGGTGGGTACGACCGCCCTTGCCCTGACGGCCCTCGAAGTTGCGGTTCGACGTCGACGCGCAGCGCTCGCCAGGGGCGAGCTGATCGGGGTTCATGCCGAGGCACATCGAGCATCCGGCGAAGCGCCATTCGGCGCCGAACGCCTCGACGATCTTGTCGATACCCTCTGCTTCCGCCTCGAGACGCACGCGGGCCGATCCGGGGACGACCATGACGCGCACGCCGTCAGCCTTCTTCTTCCCGTCGATGATCGACGCGAAGGCGCGCAGATCCTCGATGCGGCTGTTCGTGCACGAGCCCATGAACACCGCGTCCACCTTGACTTCCTTCAACGGGGTGCCGGGGGTCAGGGCCATGTACTCGAGCGCGCGCTCGGCGGCGGCGCGCTCGTTGGCGTCGGCGATCGCGGCCGGGTCAGGAACGGATGACGACAGCGAGCTGCCCTGGCCGGGGTTGGTGCCCCACGTCACGAACGGCTCGAGCTCGCCGGCGTCGATGAACACCTCGGCGTCGAAGGTCGCGCCCTCGTCGGTCGGCAGGGTGCGCCAGTAGGCGACCGCGTCGTCCCAGTCCTGGCCCTGCGGCGCGTGCGGCTTGTCCTTGACGTAGGCGAACGTGGTCTCGTCGGGGGCGACCATGCCGGCGCGCGCACCTGCCTCGATCGACATGTTGCAGATCGTCATGCGGCCCTCCATCGAGAGGTCGCGGATCGCGCTGCCGCGGTACTCGAGCACGTAGCCCTGCCCCCCGCCGGTGCCGATCTTCGCGATGACGGCGAGGATGACGTCCTTCGCGGTGACGCCGGGGCGCAGGGTGCCCTCGACGTTGATGGCCATGGTCTTGAAGGGCTTCAGCGGCAGGGTCTGGGTCGCCATGACGTGCTCGACCTCGCTGGTGCCGATACCGAACGCCATCGCGCCGAAGGCGCCGTGCGTGGAGGTGTGCGAGTCGCCGCAGACCACCGTGATGCCGGGCATCGTGAGCCCGAGCTGCGGGCCGACCACGTGCACGATGCCCTGCTCGGCATCGCCCAGCGAGTGCAGGCGCACGCCGAATTCGGCGGCGTTGCGGCGCAGCGTCTCGATCTGCGTGCGGCTGGTGAGGTCGGCGATCGGCTTGTCGATCGCGAGGGTCGGGGTGTTGTGGTCTTCGGTCGCGATCGTCAGGTCGAGCCGGCGAAGCGGACGCCGCTCGGCGCGGAGCCCGTCGAACGCCTGCGGGCTGGTGACCTCGTGCACGAGGTGCAGGTCGATGTAGATGAGATCGGGTTCGCCGTTCTCGCCCTTGACGACGAGGTGATCGTTCCAGACCTTCTCGGCCAGGGTGCGCGGCGCTGTGCTGCTGGTCATGCGGTGTTCCTTAGATGGCTCGAAGAGTCGGCCCATGATGGACTCCGCGACGAGGAAGGCCTTAGATCGAGGTCCCGTCGCGGCTGCTAAGAAGAAGAACCACCCGCCGCATGCCGGTCAGTTTACACGGCGTCGACGGGTGGCCCTCCCGCGTGTGTCGCACTGCGGAACCCGTCGGGTTCAGCTCTCGAGGGCGGCCTTCCTGTCGCGTCGCGAGGCGACCAGGCTGGCGATCGTGGCGACGGCCATCGAGGCGAAGATGACGCCGAGAGACACCCAGTTGTTGATGTCGGGGGCCCATTCGATCGGCTGCCCACCGTTGATGAAGGGCAGCTCGTTCTCGTGCATCGCGTGCAGGATCAGTTTGACGCCGATGAACGCGAGGATGAACGCCACGCCGTAGTGCAGGTAGCGCAGCCGGTCGAGCAGATCGCCGAGCAGGAAGTAGAGCTGGCGCAGCCCCATCAGGGCGAACAGGTTCGCCGTGAACACGATGAACGGGTTCGTGGTCACCCCGAAGATGGCGGGGATGGAGTCGACCGCGAACATCAGGTCGGTGACACCGAGCGAGACGAAGACGATGAGCATCGGGGTGAAGATCTTGCGTCCGCCCACGACGGTGCGCAGCTTCGGGCCGTCGTACTCGTCGCTGATCGGGATGACGCGGCGGATCTGACGGACGATGAAATTCTCGGTCTTGGCGTCTTCCTCCTCCTTGTCCGGCATGGCCTGGCGGATGGCGGTGAAGACCAGGAAGGCGCCGAAGACGTAGAAGATCGGGCTGAGGTGCTCGACGGCCGCGCCGACGATGAGGATGAAGATCGCGCGCAGGATCAGCGCGATGATGATGCCGACCATCAGCGCTTCCTGCTGATAGCGACGTGGCACCGAGAACTGCGCCATGATCAGCACGAAGACGAACAGGTTGTCGATGGAGAGGCTGTACTCCATCGCCCATCCGGTGAGGAAGTCGAGCGACGACTTCGTGTCGCCGAAGAAGAACAGCGTCCCGGCGAAGATCAGCGCGAGTGCGACGTAGAACGCCACCCAGAGGCTGGATTCCCTGGTGGACGGGATGTGCGGCCGCTTGAGGATGAGCAGGAGGTCCGCGATGAGGATCACGGTGAGCACGATGAGGGACGTGACTTCGAACCAGACGGGAATCAAGGACTGATGCCTTTCGGAGGGTGCGGTGAGTACCGAAAGTCTCTCCCCCGCATGTGTGACATGCGCCGCGCGGCCGGAGCAGCTTTGATGGTGCTCGTGATGACGATCCGCGCGATGTCGGGATACTCCCCCTCGCTGAGTCGATCGTAGCGGATTCTGAGACGGTCGCCTGTGTCAGGACACCTGCATATGAGAGACACTCGGACGACAGCGAACGGAAGAGGATGCCGAACAGCACGCAGGACCGCGAGTGGGCCGCTCGAGCCGCATCCGGTGATCAGGATGCGTTTCGGGCGATCTATCGCGCCTACGTGCGCCCGGTCTACTGGATCGCCCACGGGATCCTCGGCTCGCCGTCCGACGCCGAGGACATGGTGCAGGAGACGTTCGTGGTCGCCTGGCGGAAGCTGCCGGGCTTCGAGCTGCTCGGAGACTCCCTGCTGCCATGGCTCGCGACGATCTGCCGCTTCCAGTCGGCGAACCGCCTGCGGCGGCTGCGCCGCGAGAGTGCGCACACCGCGGATGCGGTGGACGACGCGCTTCCGGGCACGGTCGGCGTCGAGGATCAGGTGATCGCGTCGTCGCTCGCCGAGCGGATCGCGGCGGAGGTGGCGCGGCTCGACGACACCGATCGGGAGATCTTCCGGTTGTGCGCGGTGGAGGGGTACGCCTACGAGGCGGCCGCGGCGCAGCTGGGCGTGAGCCACGCCGCCGTTCGCAACCGTCTCTCCCGAGTGCGCTCGCGACTTCGCGGCGCGGTGAAGGAAGTGAGAGACGCATGAGCGAGAAGAGCGGACTGCCTCCGCTGAGCGACGAGCGCATCGCGGAGATGGAGCGCACGATCGTCGATCGGATCGCACACGAACCGCGTGCGAGCGCGAGCCCCGCGGCTGATGGACATCGACGTCGACGCCGGTGGGTCACAGCGCTCGGGGTGGCTGCGGCGTTCGCCGCCGGCGCGCTCATCGCGCCGCCGCTGCTGAACGGACTCGGATCGGCGATGCCCAGCGGAGGCGGCGACTCCGCGGCCGTGGCGCCGGCCCGCGATGCGGACGGCGCGCGCCAACATGCCGAGGCGGACTCCGCTGACGGCGCCGTAGACGGCTGGGCCTCCTCCGGTGGGGCGGTTGCTCCCCGAGATGAGAATGGCAGCAAGGGTGCGGACACGCCCTTCGCGACTCTCGACGACACCCGGGAGATCGTGGTGACCGCCGAGATGACGCTGCGGGTGCGCGATGCCGAGAAGGCTGCGGACGACATCACAGCTCTGGCAGCCGAGCACGGCGGGTTCGTCGAGTCCGCGTCGCTCGGGCTCGACCCGAGCGCGGGCGACATCGTTCCCGACGAGCCGCGCGAGCCGGGCTCCGGCTGGATCAGCATCCGGGTTCCCGCCGCCGATCTGAACGCGGTGATGGCTGCCGCAGGCGAGGAGGCCGATGTCCTGAGCTCATCGATCTCGCGCGACGACGTCACCTCGACAGCCGTCGATCTGCGGGCTCGGGTCGCCTCGGCCCGCACCTCGGTCGAGCGTCTCACAGACCTCATGAGCAAGTCCGGGTCAGTGGCCGACCTGATCGTCGCGGAATCGGCACTGAGCGAGCGCCAGGCGCAGCTGGAGAGCTACGAGCAGCAGCTGAAGACCCTCGAGGAGCAGGTCACTCTGTCGACCCTCTCGATTCAGCTCACCGAGAAGACGACCGCGACCGAGGCGGACCCCGCGGGGTTCGGCGATGGTCTGCTTGCGGGGTGGAACGGCCTGATCGCGAGCATGAACGGTGTCGTGGTCGTCATCGGATTCCTCCTCCCGTGGCTCGGCATCGCCGCGATCGTGCTGCTCGTCGTGTGGCTGATCCGTCGCCGGCGGCGTCCGCAGGCGACGGACTGAGCCGGCGCCGGGCACGACGCACAAGGCTCTTCCCTGCCCGTGCATCCGTCCGGTACCGTGCGGCCATGACAGCCACCACTTTCCTCCCTCGGTACGCGATCGTCACGGCATCCGACTCCGGGATCGGAGCGGCCACCGCGCTCGCGCTCGCTGACGCCGGCCTGGATGTCGGCATCACCTGGCACAGCGACGAAGAAGGGGCCGAGCGGACCGCGGCCGGAGTGCGCGAACGAGGCCGCAACGCCGTCGTCACGCGCTTCGACGCGACCGACCTCGACCGGGTGGCGGGGGTGGTCGACGATCTCGCCGACGCGCTCGGCGGGCTCGACGTGTTCGTGAACAATGCGGGGGCGAGCGTGTCGCGCCGGTTCATCGACGTGCCCCTGCCCGAGTGGCGCGAGACGGTGGCGCTGAACCTCGACGGGGCGTTCGCCGGGATGCAGACGGCGGCACGTCGCATGGTCGCCGCCGGCACGGGTGGACGGATCATCGCCGTGACGAGCGTGCACGCGCACCAGCCGCGTGTCGGCCTGGCCGCCTACATCGCGGCGAAGCACGGACTGTCGGGACTCATCAAGACCATGGCGCAGGAGCTCGGTGCGCACGGCATCACCGCCAACGCCGTCGCGCCCGGCGAGATCGCGACGGCTGCGAGCGGGCGCACGTCCGCCGACGCCGATCGCACCCACCGGCCCGGGGTGCCGCTCGGCCGACCGGGCAAGGCCGAGGAGGTCGCGGCAGTGATCGCCTTCCTCGCCTCGGCAGAGGCGAGTTACGTGACGGGTGCGGAGTGGAGCGTGGACGGCGGGATGCTGCAGATGGGCCCCCAGGCGGGATCGCACCTCACCGACGACTCCTGGCGTGAGGGCTGAGCGCTGCCGGATGCGATGAAGGCCCTCCGGGTTCCGGAGGGCCTTCATCGTGTCAGTGACCCCAGCGGGATTCGAACCCGCGTTACCGCCGTGAGAGGGCGGCGTACTAGGCCGCTATACGATGGGGCCGTCACTGCAACCGTTCAAGTATGCCATGACTGATCCGGGGCACAAAATCAGCCCCGCACCTCGCACGGAGGTCGCTTCCGACGCGATCCTCGACATGCAGAAGGCCCTCCGATCACTCGGAGGGCCTTCTGTGTCGCTGTGACCCCAGCGGGATTCGAACCCGCGTTACCGCCGTGAGAGGGCGGCGTACTAGGCCGCTATACGATGGGGCCGTCCGGCCCGGAGGGCCGATGTGGCAACCGTGCAAGTCTGTCACGGCGGGTGCGAGCATTCCAAATCGACGGCGCCAGCTGCGGCGTCACGGGCGTGTCGCGTCGCCCGGCTTGCCGAGTCGCACCCGGAAGAGTTGACTTCCGTCATGCGCATCACGAAGTACGAGCACGCGGCACTGCGAGTCGACGCGGGCGGCGAGACCCTCCTGATCGACCCGGGGTCGTTCACCACTCCGCTCGACGACCTCGGCGGCGTGGTGGCGGTCGTCATCACGCACGAGCATCCCGATCACTGGACCGCGGCGCACCTCGACAGGGTTCGTCGCGCGGCTCCCGGCATCCCCGTCTTCAGCACGCCGGGCGTGGCCGCCGACGCGCCCGACCACGACATCACCGTCGTGGCGCCGGGCGACGAGGTGACGGCAGGCGAGTTCACCCTGCGATTCTTCGGCGGCGCGCATGCGGTGATCCACGAGAGCATCCCGCAGATCGAGAATCTCGGCGTCCTCGTGGACGATGAGCTGTACTACCCCGGAGACTCCTACGCGGCCCCCGAGGGCGTCGAGGTGAACACGCTCGCCGCTCCCCTCGGCGCGCCGTGGCTGAAGATCGGCGAGGCGATGGACTTCGTTCTCGCCGTCGCGCCTCGCCGCTGCTTCGGCACCCACGACATGACTCTGTCGACCGTCGGGCGCACCATGCACCGTCAGCGCCTGCAGTGGGCGACGGAGCAGGGTGGCGGGACGTTCTTCGAACTCGATCCCACCCAGAGCCTGGACGTCTGACTCAGAGCCCGGGCTGGGCCGCCCGCACCCGCAGATCGCGTGCGAGATCGTCACGCGATTCGATCACCAGACGCCGCAGCGCGCCCGGCGCGTCGGCGTTCTGCTCGAGCCAGGCATCCACAAGATCCGTGCTCTCTGTCGCAGGGAACAGACCGCGCACGAGACGCTGCGCGAGCTCGATGCTGCGCTCGGCCCAGGCATCCCGGATCCGGGTGAAGTACTCCACGTCGAAACCGGCGATGAGATCGCGGCGTCCACCGGCGCGGAAGCCGGAGATGGTCGCGTCGAGGTGGTCGTTGCTCAGGCTGAGATCGCTCCAGGCCGAGTCCCACGCCCCGGCGCGCGTCGCCGCGACGGGGCGCGATGCCAGGGCGCGGATCTCAGCGGTCCGACCGGCCGCCGTGTCGTCGGCGGCACGCTCGGCGGCGATCGCCGCTGCATCGGCATGCCCGGTCGCAGCCAGAGCGGTCAGCAGCAGCCAGCGCAGATCGGCGTCGATCGGGAGCCCCTGCGGGGCATCACCGTCGAGGATGGCCCGCACGCCGGCGGCGCGGGAGTCATCGAACGACGAGGCCGCGGCGAAGGCGCGGGCCCACGACAGCTGAGCGTCGCTGCCGGAATCGGCATCCTGCAGGGCCGACCAGGTCGAGTCGACCCAGGAGCGGCGCCGCTCTGCACGCTCGTCGTCGACGACATAGTGCTCGATCGCGAAGGCGGCATTCGCCAGTGTCGCGCTCAGCAGTGCGACGTTCGGCTCGGCCGGTGCATGCGTGCGCACGATGTCGAGGTAGCGGGTCGCCGCGAGCTCGCCGTCACGCGTCGCGTTCCAGAGCGACGACCAGATGAGGCCCCGCGCCAGCTCGTCCGACAGGGTCGACAACGAAGCGGCGACGGTGCCGAGCGAACGCTCGTCGAGTCGCACCTTGGCGTAGGTGAGGTCGTCGTCGTTGAGCAGGATGAGGTCGGCATCCGGGATCTCGACCTCGGTGCGCTCCTGCTCGACGGTCAGCTCGATGCGCTCGCGCAGCGCGAGCGCCTCGTCGACGCGGTCGTACAGCCCGACGCGCAGCCGGTGCGGGCGGGGGGCGACGTCACCGCTGTCCTGCACGATGACACGCCTGCCGTCGGCATCCGTCTCGAGCCAGAGAGCCGAGACCCCGCTGGTCTCGAGCCACGAGCGCGACCAGTCGCGCAGCGGCTGGCCGGATGCCCCCTCGAGCTGGTCGAGCAGGTCGTCGAGGGTGGTGTTTCCGAACGCGTGCGCGGCGAAGTAGCGCCGGGCGCCCTCGAAGAAGGCATCCTCACCGACGAACGCGACGAGCTGCTTCAGCACCGACGCGCCCTTGGCGTAGGTGATGCCGTCGAAGTTCAGCTTCGCGGCTTCGAGATCGGGGATGTCGGCGACGATCGGGTGGGTGGTCGGCAGCTGGTCCTGCCGGTACGCCCACGTCTTGCGGCTGTTCGCGAAACGCGCCCACGCATCCGTGAAGCGCGTGGCCGCGGCCGACGCGTGCGTGCCCATGTAGTCGGCGAACGACTCCTTCAGCCACAGGTCGTCCCACCAGCGCATGGTGACGAGATCGCCGAACCACATGTGGGCCATCTCGTGCAGGATCGTGTTGGCGCGCGCCCCGCGCTGCGCGTCGGTCGCGGCTCCCCTGGTGATGTACGCCTCGGTGAAGGTCACCAGTCCCGGGTTCTCCATGGCGCCGAGGTTGTACTCCGGCACGAAGATCTGGTCGTACTTGCCCCACGGGTACGGGTACGCGAAGGCGTCCGAGAAGAAGTCCAGGCCCTGCCGGGTGACCTCGAGGATCTCGTCGGCCTCGAGGTGCTCGGCGAGCGATGCCCGGCACAGCACACCGAGGCCGATCCGCTGGTCGCCGCGCGCCCACTCGCCGTCGATCCGGGCGTAGGGGCCTGCGGCGACGGAGGTGATGAAGCTCGAGATGGGCAGGGTGGGCGCGAACTCCACCGTCTGCACGCCGATGCCCGGTGTCACGTGCGCGGGCGACTGGTTCGACAGCACATGCCAGCCGGCGGGAGCGACCACCCGGAACGTGTACGCGGCTTTCAGATCCGGCTGCTCGAAGCACGCCATGACCCGACGGGAATCGGCCGGCTCGTACTGCGTGTACAGATACGTCTCGCCGTCGACCGGGTCATGGAAGCGATGCATGCCCTCTCCCGAGCGGCTGTACGCCGCGACGCCCTCGACGCGCACGACATGCGAGCCGCCGAGACCGTCGAGCAGGATGCGGGCGCCGTCCCAGCGCACCTCCCGCTCGTCTCCGTCGACCGTGACACGGTCGACGGACTCGCCGATGAAGTCCAACCAGGTCTCCGCCTGGTTCGCGTCGAACGTCAGCGTCGTCGCGGTCGGGAATCCGGTGCGGGCGCGCTCGGGGGCACCGGCGAGGTCGAGTTCGACGCGCACCTCGTGCAGCGTGATCGACGCTGCACGGCGGGAGGTCTCGTCGCGAGACAGGTTGGCAGAGCTCATCCGTCCATCGTGTCACGTCGACGAGGCTCCCGCAGTGCCCGGCGCCCTCGGTGCAACCCCCTTCCCGTCGGACGCGGGTGGCGCGAGCGTGGCTCGGGCACGCCTACGCGAAAAGGAGCTGACATGACCGACGAGAGCACCAACGACCAGCTGACCTTCCAGAACCCCGTGGATCGCTTCCCCTCCATCTCCCCGCCGAAGCAGGATCAGCCCGAGCCGGGTCTTGACGAAGAGCTGGAACCGAAGGCCGACCGGGGCGAGCGGTCCTACCGCGGCACCGGGCGGCTCGAGGGGCGTCGTGCCCTGATCACCGGCTCCGACTCCGGGATCGGATCGGCGGTGGCCATCGCGTTCGCCCGCGAAGGCGCGGACATCGCCCTGTCGTACCTGCCGGAGGAGGAGGAGGATGCACAGCACGTGAAGTCGGTGATCGAGGACTGCGGTCGCCGGGCGTTCCTGTTTCCAGGAGATCTCACCGACCGCGACTTCTGCGCCGAGCTCGTCGAGAACGCGGTGCAGGCGCTCGGTGGGCTGGACGCGCTGGTGAACAACGCCGGCAAGCAGATCGCCGTCGAGGACATCGCCGACCTCGGCGACGAGCAGGTGACCGAGACGTTCACGACGAACATCATCGCGATGTTCCGCATCTCCCAGGCGGCTCTGACGCACATGCCCGCCGGATCGACCATCGTGAACACCACGTCGATCCAGGCGTACGAGCCGTCACCGCACCTGCTGGACTACGCCTCGACGAAGGCGGCGATCAACAACTTCACCAAGGGCCTCGCCCAGCAGGTCGCGGCGAAGGGCATCCGCGTGAACGCCGTGGCGCCCGGCCCGATCTGGACACCCCTGCAGGTGTCTGACGGGCAGCCGAAGGACGCTCTGCCCGAGTTCGGCAAGAGCACGCCGATCGGTCGCGCCGGTCAACCCACCGAGCTCGCCCCGGCCTACGTGTTCCTCACCTCGCCGGAGTCGAGCTACGTGCTGGGCGAGACCCTGAACGTGAACGGCGGCATGCCCACGCCTTGAGCACGCGCGATGTCGCCGGTGCGGATCACGCCGTGGTGCGCACCGGCGCCTTCGCGAGCGCCTGCTCGAGGTCGGCGAGCAGGTCGTCGGCGTTCTCGAGCCCGATGGACAGTCGCACCACGTCGGCTCCCGGGCGCGCCTCCGGTGCGACCGGGCGGTGGGTGAGAGCGGCGGGATGCTGGATCAGCGAGTCGACTCCGCCGAGCGAGACGGCATGGGTGAACAGCCGCACCGCTCCGGTGAGCGCTTCGGCGGCGGCGTACCCGCCGGAGAGCCGGATGGAGATCATCGCTCCCCCGCCGCGCATCTGCCGGCCGATGAGGCCGCGCTCGTCATCGAACTCGGGGTAGAGCACCTCGCTGACCGCAGGGTTCTGCTGCAGCGCGAGGGCGAGCGCGCGAGCCGAGCTCTGCTGCGCCTGGATGCGCATGGGGAGCGTAGCGAGGCCGCGGTGCAGCAGATAGGCGCCCAGCGGGTGCAGCAGAGCACCCGTGATGGCTCGCACCCGGCGGAGCGCTTCGGCGGTGCTCTCGCTGCACGAGATGACGCCGGCGATGACGTCGCCGTGGCCGCCGATGTACTTCGTCGCGCTGTGCATCGACATGGCCGCGCCGAGGTCGAGCGGATTCTGCAGCAGCGGCGTCGCGAACGTGTTGTCGACGAGCACCGGGATGCCGTCGGACTGCGCCACGACGGCGGCGATGTCGACGAGGTCGAGCGTGGGGTTCGCAGGGGTCTCGAGCACGACCATGCCGGTGTCGGGGCGGATGCTCGCTGACACCTCGTGCTCATGGCAGAACGTCACCTCCGCCCCCAGCAGTCCGGAGTCGAGCAGGTGATCGGTGCCGCCATAGAGCGGTCGCACGGCCACGATGTGCCGCTTGCCGACCGCGGTGGTGTGCGCGAGGATCGCCGCGGTCATCGCCGCCATCCCGGAGCCGAAGGCGACGGACGCCTCGGAGTGCTCGAGCTCGGAGAGCGCCTCTTCGAAGCGTGCAACCGTGGGGTTCCACAGCCGGGCGTACACGTTGCCGCCGTCGGGCAGCGGGTGGCCTCCGGTGGCCATCGACTCGTACGAGTCGCCGCCGTGCAGGATGTCGGGCAGCGGGTTCGTCGACGAAAGATCGATCGGGGCGGCGTGGACACCGAGGGCGCCGAAGTCGGCGCGGCCAGCGTGGACGGCAACGGTGTCGGGGTGCAGCGGCATGTCGGACATGCCCTCGATCCTGCTCTTCTCGTTCAGCGCAGTCCAGCCGGGTTGTCGCAAGCGGCCATCGCGCGTGCGTATGTTGTTTCCTGAGCAAGTCACCGCCGATCTCGGGAGGGCAACCTTGGCACCAGCACAGCAGGGCGTCGTGGACGAACTCGATCTGCGCATCCTGGCAGCGCTGATCGACGAGCCGCAGACGCCCATCAAGGATCTGGCTCAGGCGCTGGGCATCCCTGCATCCACCTGCGCTTTCCGGATGAGGGCGCTGCGCAACCGCGGCGTGATCACCGGCTCCCGACTGCAGGTGGATGCGGCCAGCATCGGAGCTCCCGTGCAGGCGATGATCCGCGTACGGCTGGGCAATCACAGCAGGGACGGCGTCGAGGCCCTCTTCGATGCCCTCGCCGCGACGCGAGGAGTGCTGCAGGTCTTCCACATCGCCGGAGCCGATGACTTCCTCGTGCACGTCGCCGTCGCCGACTCCGCCGCACTGCGCGACATCGTGCTCGAGCGCATCACGGTGCACGACATCGTCAGGGCGACGGAGACGCAGCTGGTGTTCGAGCTGCGCGACGGAGCCGGTGTCGTGCCCCGGCCCCCGAGGCCCTGAGGCCCTGAGGCTCAGCGCTCCGTCGTGACCTCGTCGGACCGGTCGGAGACAGGCTGCCCGGCGAAGCGACGGGTGCCGAGCCACAGGACCACGCCGACGGCCAGCAGGATCGCCGCGAACAGCCAGACCATCGGTCGCTGCTGGCTGAGCAGCACGAGGCACGAGATCACCCCCAGCACGGGCACGAACGTCCACACCCGGAAGTGCTCATGCTGCACCTTGTCGCGACGCAGCACGAGCACCGACACGTTCGCGCTGATGAAGACCAGAAGAAGCAGCAGCACGACCGTCTCCGCGAGCGTCGCGAGGTCGCCCACGAGGGTCAGCAGCATGGCCACGACCGTGGTCGACACGATCGCCACCCACGGCGTGCGCCGGCGGGGCAGCACGCGCCCGAGCGGCGAGGGCAGCAGACCCTGCTCGGCCATGCCGAACGCGAGCCGGCTGGCCATGATCATGGTGAGCAGAGCGCCGTTGGCCACCGCGATCAGGGCGATGAGGCTGAACAGCCACGACGGAACGCTGACCCCGGTCGCCTCGACGACGGCGAGCAGCGGTCCGGTCGACTCCTGCAGCTCGTCGGTCGGCAGCGCGGCAGCACTGGCGACTCCGACGAGCACGTACACGATGCCGGCGGTGACCAGCGCGCCGAACAGCGCCCGCGGGTACACGCGGCTGGGTCGCTTGACCTCTTCGATCACATTCGCCGAGGTCTCGAATCCGACGAACGAATAGTAGGCGACGATCGCACCGCCCAGCACGGCGCCCGCCACGCCGACGCCGTCGGGCAGCTGGGTCGCCCGGCCGAGGTCTCCCCCGCCCCCGCCGACGAACATCGCGACCACGACGATGACGATCACGAGCCCCGAGAGCTCGATGGCCGTCATCACCAGATTCGTGCCCATCGATTCCCGGATGCCCCTGGCGTTGAGCAGTCCGACCAGAACGAGGAACACCATCGCCGCGGGGATCACCGGCACATCGATGAAGGTGGCCAGGTAGTCGCCCGAGAAGGCGATGGCGAGACCGGCCGCGCTGACGACGCCCGCGGCGAGCATGCTGAACCCGACCAGGAACGACAGCAGGGGGCTGCGGAAGGCGCGCTCGGCGAACACCGCTGCTCCCCCGGCCCGAGGATACTTGGTCACCAGCTCTGCGTAGGATCCCGCGGTGAGTAGCGCGAGCAGCAGGGCCACGATCAGCGGCGCCCACAACATGCCGCCCGCGCTCTCGGAGAGCACGCCCATGAGGGCGTAGATTCCGGCTCCGAGCACGTCACCGAGGATGAACGCGAACAGCATCGGCCCGCTGATCGCTCGACGCAGGCGGGGTGGGTTCTCGGCGGTTTCCATTCTGCCGACGCTAGAGGGCGGCGATCGAGGGCGCACCCGCCTTGACACTCGGGTGACCCAGCCGGTACGTGCCCGCCGCTGCTCGAATCAGGCCGTCGCGTCCGCCTCCCGGCGCGGCAGCACCCACCCCGCACGCGGGAAGTGGCACGTGTATCCGTTCGGGTGGCGCACCAGGTAGTCCTGATGCTCGGGCTCGGCCTCCCAGAACGGACCGGCCGGTTCGATGGTGGTGACCGCGGGGGCGGGCCACAGACCCGAGGCGTCGACGTCGGCGATGGTCTCGCGCGCGACGCGCTCCTGCTCCGCGTCGAGCGGGAAGATCGCCGAGCGGTAGCTGCTGCCGATGTCGTTGCCCTGGCGGTTCAGGGTCGACGGGTCGTGGATCTGGAAGAAGAAGGCGAGGATGTCGCGGTACGTCGTCTCTGCGGGGTCGTAGACGATCTCGAGCGCCTCGGCGTGCCCTGGGTGGTTGCGGTAGGTCGGGTGGTCGTTCTCACCGCCGGTGTAGCCGACGCGCGTCGCGAGCACGCCCGGCTGACGGCGCACGAGATCCTCCATGCCCCAGAAGCATCCGCCGGCGAGCACGGCCGTCTCGGCCCCGTCGCGGCGGGTGATCTCTCCGGTGTCGTGTGCTCCGCTGGTCATGTGTGTCTCCTCGTGTGTCGTGACAGGGGTCGCCTGTCGCCGGTCTTCCATTCTGCCTCCGCTCCGCGGCGGGAGGGCCGGTCACCGGAGCCGATCCGCCGGGAATGCGGCGCGCACAGTCTAGGTTGGTGCTCAGAGCCGCTTCCCGGCCGGTCACCGCATCCGAGGAGAGAAATGCGTCCCTATCTCGACAAGTCCGCACCTGACGTCTGGAAGGCCGCCGGAGAGTACTCCCAGGCCGTGGCGAGCGAGGCCGAGCGCAAAGGGCTCTCGCTGCAGGAGAGCGAGTACATCAAGGTGCGCGCCTCGCAGATCAACGCGTGCGCGTTCTGTCTCGATCTGCACACCCGCGAGGCCCGCGGCGCGGGCATCCCCCAGCAGAAGATCGACATGCTTCCCGCATGGCGAGAGACGTCGCTGTACTCCGAGCGCGAGGCGGCCGTGCTCGCGGTCACGGAAGCCGCGACGCGCATGCCTCTCACCGAGGAGGCGAAGGCGGATCTCTCGGGCGCACGTGCCGTTCTCGGAGACGAGGCGTTCGCCGCCGCCGAATGGGTCGCTCTGACCATCAACATGTTCAACCGCATCTCCATCCTCAGCGAGCACCCGGTGCGTCCTCGCGGCGATGACGGCACGGTGCTGTCATGACAGACGTGCGCTTCGAGATCCGGGATGTGCCCGCCGAGTCCCGGTATGTGCTGATCGACCGCGGCGACGACGGCAACCAGGCGAGGGAGATCGGCGAGGAGTCTTACGTCGATGTGGGCGGCGATCGGGTGCTGCACCACACTGAGGTGTCGGAGGAGTACAGCGGGCAGGGGCTGGCGTCGACGCTGGTGCGGGCCGTCGTCGACGACGTGATCGCCGCGGGGAAGAGCATCGTGCCGGTCTGCGAGTACGTCGCGGCGTGGCTGTCCAAGCATCCGGAGTATCAATCGCACGTCGTCGAGCGTCGCCGCGAGCACAACGCGGCGATCCGGGCCCGGCAGGGCTGAGTCAGTCGCGCGGGCGCAGCCGCACGGTCGGCAGCGGCGGCGCGGGCAGCGGAGCGAGCTGGTCCTCGCGGAACGGGCCGAACAGCGCCGGCTTGCCCTCGTCGCGAGGATCGACCGGCGCGAAGCCCAGCTCTGCCTGGTAGCGGCGGCGGAACTCCTCGATCTCGTCATGACTGCGCCCGATGAAGTTCCACCACATCACGATCTGCTCACCGAGCGGCAGACCGCCGAGCAGGATGACGCGCGCGCCGTCCGCTCCCGCGTCGATCATCATGGTGTCTGCGCCGGTGGGCACGTAGCCGAGTTCGCGGTGCTGCACCGGAGCGCCGTTCACGACGATCGATCCGGTCTCGGCGAGAGCGGCGTGCTCGAAGTCACGGCGCACCGGCAGCGTCACCCGCGCGCCGGGCTCGAGGGTCAGCTCGGCGCCGAGCATGTCGGGGGTGCGGGTGTCGACCGGGGAGGTCGATCCGAGCAGCGATCCGATGAACACCCGTGCGGTCGCCCCGGCGAGTTCGACGGCCTCGGGCGCGTAGTGCGCGAACGCGTGCTCAGTGAACCTGGTGGCATCCGGCAGTGCGTACCAGAGCTGCACCCCGTGCAGCACGGTCGTCTCGGGCGTGCTGATCTCCTGGTGGGTGATCCCCTGGCCCGCGATCATCAGATTCAGCTCTCCCGGCAGGACCGCCGCGGCGACCCCGTTCGAATCGAGATGGTCGATGCGGCCGGTGAACAGCCACGACACCGTCGCGAGTCCGGTGTGCGGATGCCGCGGCACCTCCATGCCGCCCGTCTCGGCGACGTCGTCGGGGCCGTAGTGATCGAGAAAGCACCACGCCCCGACCAGCGATCGGCGTCTCTGCGGCAGGGTGCGGTAGACCGTCATCGCCCGGATACCGCCGAGCGGAACCTCACGCGGCGCGAGCACCTCGACCGACGTGCACGGCTCACCAGGACCGAGAACGCTCAGCGGCGGATCCTTCTCGAGATTGGTCATCGCGGCTCCTCGGGCTGTTGCGACGGCATGCGGGATGACGTCAGCGTAGCCGTCAACCTTGCGGATCCGCCCGTGCCCGACGACACAGCCGCGATGGATGGCACCTCTGACGTCGCGAGGTCAACCCCCTCCTTTTCGCGGGCCGTAGAGCCCACTCTGAAGATCACGTGGGCGCGATCCGCTCCGCCCGCCCGACGTCAGGAGTCGAGATGAGCACATCGAATTCGGATCCTCGTGGCCATGAGCCCGCAGCGGTCTCGGCCGAGCGAGGACCCACACACCGCGAAGAGGTTCTGGGACGCGAGCAGGAGCGGTTCGGAGGGTTCAAGTGGGGCTCGGCCCTCTTCGGCTGGCTCACCGCGACCGGGACGGCGGTTCTGCTGACGGCGCTCCTGAGCGCGGTCGGTGCCGGTCTCGGCCTCGGTGTCACGGAAGGCGACGTCGAGGATGCCGCGGATAAGGTCGGCGCGAATGCCCAGACGGTCACCATCGTCGGCGCGATCGCGCTGGCGGTCGTGCTGTTCGTCGCCTACTACTGCGGCGGCTACGTGGCCGGCCGGATGGCACGGTTCTCGGGCGCCAAGCAGGGACTGGCCGTATGGATCTGGGCGATCGTCATCGCGGTCGTGGTCGCCATCGTCGCCGCGGTGGCCGGTGCGCAGTTCAACGTCCTCGGTCAGCTGAACAGCTTCCCGCGGATCCCGATCGATGAGGGCGATCTGACGGTCACCGGCATCATCACCGCGATCGTCGTGGCTCTCGTCAGCCTGGGCGGCGCGATTCTCGGTGGCATCGGCGGCATGCGCTACCACCGCCGGGTGGACCGCACAGGACTCGGACGGTGAACCGTCGGCGGCAGAGGCCAACCGCCTCCGCCGCCACCCGACAGTAAGGCAACCTCATGATCGAATCACACAAGATCAACAGTCTGTTCGACGCCGATGTCGTCGACGCCGATGGGTCGAAGATCGGCACGGTGAAGCACGTGTACGTCGATCCGGACGGCGGTCAGCCGCTGTTCGTCGGCGTCACCACCGGCTGGTTCGGCATGTCGGAGTCGTTCGTGCCGCTGCGTGACGCGGACTTCGACGGAGAGGCACTTCACGTCGAGTACGACAAGGACACGGTCAAGAACGCCCCTCGCATCGATGCCGACGGCAGCCTGACCGACGAAGACATCGACCGCATCCAGCACTATTACGAGGGTGGCGACACCGAGGCCTCGGACGACCACTCAGGAGTGGACGACTCAGGAGTGGACGGCTCCGGCTACGACGATGCGCGTCAGCGGGCGGACGACCGGGTCACGAGCCGAGACGACCCTCTGACGGGCGATCCCATCGTCGTGCACGACCAGCGCCCTCCACGCAAGCGGATCCGCATCCACAGGTACGTGATCGCGGATGAGCGGACAGCAGACCAGTCACGTGATCTCGGAGCTGATCAGCTGCGCCGCGACCAGGAGTGAGCGCCACGGCGCGGGCTGGTTCTGCACCCGCGCCGTCGATCAATCGAGGATGACCTCGCCCGTGTCGGCGTCGACGGTGACCTCCACCTCATCGGAACCCTGCATGAGGTCGAACTGGTACTCACGGCGTCCGTCGTCCCATTCGAGCTTCCATCCGCGCAGCGGCCCGTCCACCTTCGCGGTGGCCAGATCGAGCGCCTCGTCGTAGCTCATCGGGTCGTCCAGGCTGAACTCCTTCTCCTGGTCGTCCGTGGTGTCCTTCTTCTGCGAGACGATCTCGCCGCTGCTCGCATCGATCTCGATCTCATGATCGGTGGTGCCGTCGAGGATCTTCACCTCCCACTCCCAGGCCGCGTCGCGTTCGTCGTAGTCGAGTTCGATGCTGTGCATGAATCCGGCGCCGACGGCGTCCATCGCGGTCTTCACCGCGTCCTCGGCGCTGATCGGAAGCTGCGTCTCCCGCAGGTCGATGTCGGCTCCGGCCGCCGCGCTCGCCGATCCGCTCGGAGCAGCCGGCTCCCCGCTGCTCTGGGATGGGCCGCTGGCGGCCGAGCCGGACGGCGACGGCGTGGCACTCTGCGGGGTGCATCCAGCCATCCCGAGTGCGAGAGCGACGGCGCAGACACCGATGCCGGTGCGGGCGAAAGTCGTGCGGGTGCTGAGGTGCAGGGTTGGGCGGAACATCTGGTTCTCCTGTCGTCTGCCGTTCTTGTTCATGTGGTCACTGTCGGTGCCCGCTCATGCCGAGTGCTTGAGCAGATCGACGATCTCCTGCACGCCCTGATGCACCGAGACGGCACCGGCGTCGGTCAGCACGCCGCCATCGGTGCCACCAGTCTCGACGCCGACGGCCACGACGCCCGCCTTCGCTGCGGCGATCATGTCCCAGCGCGCGTCTCCGATCGCCACACAGCGCTCAGCCGGCACGCCGGCGCGCTCGATCGCGACGGCGAAGACATCCGGTTCGGGCTTGGCGGTCTCCACGTCCTCCGCGGTGGTGATCGCGTCGATCCACGGCTCGGCGTCGAGCACTTCGAGCTGACGGTCGACCTCCTCCTGAGGTGCGGAGGTCGCGAGCACCACCCGTGTGCCGCGCTCGTGCAGGAAACGCAGCAGCTCGCTCGCCCCCGGCAGCAGGCGGAGCTGGTCGGACAGGTCACTGTAGTGCGCGGAGTGCCTCGCGGAGATCCGGTCGCGCTGATCGTCATCGGCCTGCGGAGCGATGCGATCCAGCAGTTTGTCGGAGTCGAGACCGATCGCGGCGTGGATAGATGCCGCCGGAGCGTCGGTGTCTACGTCACGCAGCGCGCGCTGCCACGCGATGACGTGCAGGTAGTTCGAGTCGACGAGGGTGCCGTCGACGTCGAGCAGATACGCGTCGGCCGTCAGCAGCGGGTCGGCGTGCTCTGAAGACGGTGTCGGTGAGTTCATCTGGCTTCTCCTCTGTGGTGTCTCTGAGGCGGCCGAAAGCCGGCCGCGATGGCGCGAGGCCCGACTCAGGCGTCGTCGGTGCTCGGTGCGTGCTCGCTCCAGTCGTCACGCTCATCGCGCATGACGTCGCGCGTGCGCAGAACCCCCTGCGCGTGCTCGAGGGCCTTCCGGTTGAGGCGCGTGATCATGTCGTCGTTCTCCTCTTGGCTGAGACGCTGTCCGTCCAGACTGCGACAAGCGCGGGCCGAACCGAAGGGACTGGCGGGTTGAGAGCCCGGATGTTAGATGCGCTGCCGCGCATTCGATCCGATCAGGTACCGGCTCCGAACCACTCAGCAAGCGGCCGTCAGGGCTGAGCGGAGGATCGGGGAGCAATGTCGAAGCAGAGTCGTCGGGTCGTGTTCATGATCTTCGCCGCGGTCGCGGGCGTGGTCAGTGGTCTCGTTTTCCTCGCCGCCGCGGAACTCTCGGCTCTGCTGGTGGCTCGGGATGCGAGCCCGGTGCTGGCGGTGGGCTCGTTCATCATCGATGTCGTTCCGCAGCCGCTGAAGGAATTCGCCATCTCGACGTTCGGCGAGTTCGACAAGGTCGCGCTGCTGATCGGACTGGGACTGGCCGTCGTGATCGCGTCGGCTGTGGCGGGCGTCCTGCAGCTCGGCCGGCCGCCTCTCGGGGTGGTCGCGCTCGGTGTGGCCGGGGCGCTGTCGGTGGCCGCGACCACGACGCGCGCCGGCGTCACGCCCTTCGCGTTCCTTCCTCCGATGATCGGCGCGGTCGTGGGAAGCGTGGCACTCGTCTTCCTCTGCCGGCGGCTCGCATCCTGGCAGCATTCGGCCGCAACCCCCGCCGCCGAAGCCGGCACCGACGACGGCATGGCAGTCGACCGACGCCGGTTCTTCGCGCTCGCCGGAATCGCCGGCGCTTCCGCTCTGGTCGTCGGGATCACTGCGCGGGCTGTGAACGCGGCGACGGCGTCCGTCGTGGCGATCCGCAAGGGTCTGCGCCTGCCCGCCGCTCGAACATCCGTGTCCATCCCGGAGGGCGCCCAGCTCGACGTCCCCGGCATCACGCCGCTGTTCACCCGTAACGCCGATTTCTATCGCGTCGACACCGCGCTCACCGTGCCGACCGTCGATCCCTCGACCTGGCGGCTGGTGATCGACGGCATGGTCGACAAGCGGGTCGAGCTCACCTTCGACGACCTGGTGAGGATGGGGCTGGACGAGTACGCGATCACGCTCACCTGCGTGTCGAACGTCGTCGGTGGCGACCTGGTCGGCAACGCGATGTGGCTCGGGGTGCCGATCCGGGATGTTCTGCGGCTGGCCGCCCCGCACGCCGACGCCGACATGGTGCTGTCCCGCAGCGTCGACGGATACACCGCCAGCACACCGTTGTCGGCGCTCACCGACGATGGGCTCGACGCGATCTTCGCCGTGGGCATGAACGGTGAGCCACTCCCCCTCGAGCACGGATTCCCCGTTCGCATGGTGGTGCCCGGGCTCTACGGGTACGTGTCGGCGACGAAGTGGGTGACACAGCTCACCGTCACCACGTTCGAGAAGGACCAGGCGTACTGGACTCCGCGCGGCTACAGCGCAGAAGCTCCGATCAAGTTCTCGTCGCGTATCGACACCCCGAAGATCGGCAAGAGCGTCGCGGCGGGACGCATCGCGATCGCGGGCATGGCGTGGGCGCAGACGGTCGGCATCGAGGCCGTCGAAGTGCGCATCGACGACGGCGACTGGCAGCGCGCGACCCTGTCGACGCCGATCAACACCGACACCTGGGTGCAGTGGGTGCTGGAGTGGGATGCCACCCCCGGTACCCACTACGTCACGGTGCGCGCGATCAACAAGAGGGGTGAGATGCAGATCGAGGAAAGCGCCCCGATCGCACCCGACGGGTCGGCCGGATGGCAGCGGTCGCTGGTCTCGGTGACGTGAGCGGCGGTCTCCCTCAGAGGTGTCGCGCCGGGTCGCGGATGCCGTCGACAGCCTGCCCGCGCTGCGCAGCCGAAGTGAGCCGGTATGCGCTCATGCGCGCTTGGAGGCGATGAACGAGTCGAAGTCGAACTGGTACTTTGCCGCACTCGAAACAGAAAACCCCCGCCTGAGCGGGGGTTCTTCTCTGCTGGGGTACCTGGACTCGAACCAAGAACAACTGAACCAGAATCAGCCGTGTTGCCAATTACACCATACCCCAAGGGCGAAACCGCAGCCTCGCACCGAGAGTCAAGCTTACCCGAGCGGGATGCAGATGGCGAATCGATGCCGGATGCCCGGGCGTGGCGCGCCGGACCCCATCACAACTCGCCCATCCGGGCCGGCTTCGTCCACCGCAGGAAGACCGTCGACCGCGTGATGCGTGCGAGGTCTGCCAGCAGGGCGCCCACCTTCGTGCCGATGCACAGGCTCAGGAACATCATCGGCGCGGAGGCCAGCGCCTGCGCGTCAAAACTCGCCAGCGACACCAGACCTACCGTGCCGGGCACGAGCAGCAGGAACGCCGGCTGGAAGGAGACGGTAGCGGGTACGGCGAGCAACACACGCTCGAGCACCCGAGCGGCGACGAAGAGCACGGCGGCGGCGATCCCGATCGCGACGACGCTGCCCACCATCGGACTGAACATCGCGAGCACGGCGTAGGTGCCGGTCATCGCCGCGATGCACACGAGCGTCAGCCGGAAGCCCGACCCGAACGCCAGGCCGATGCCGGTGGCCAGCACGATGACGGCGAGCCACGCAGTCCACAGCGGCGGCAGGGCGTCCCACCCTGCACTCTCGTTCGACAGCTGTACGGCCTCGCCGACCAGCGCCGCCGATGCCGAGTCGACGCGCAGGCCGGTCAGAGCGGCCCCCGCATACAGGCCTGCGGCCATGAACGCCAGCATGATGAGCCCGTACATCAGGCGCGATGCGCCGGTCACGATGTCGGTCGAGGTCAGCTCGAGCAGCGCATTCGTGATCAGCGCACCCGGAACGAGGATCGCCACCGGCGCGCACACCGCGAACAGCGGCACGGGGCCCAGGTCGAGAGCGTTCGCCACGACCCCGACCAGCAGCGTCGACAGGAACGACGACACGAACGGCGCCACCGCGGCCGCCGCGCGCACGCGCATCATCAGCATCGTCAGTGCGCCGACCAGCAGGCCAACGATCAGGGCGAGCACCGCCGCCCACCAGGGGCAGCGGAACAGCACCGCGAGCGACACCGACAGCATGCCGCATCCGATCACGCTCTGCAGACCCGGCATCCGGCGCGGGGTCGCCCGGATCGCCGCCATTCGATCGGGCGCGGATGCCAACGACACGGCGCCCATCTCCAGGTCGCGCACCAGCCTGCTGGCGCGCGCCGACTGACGGAAGGTCAGCGCTTCGCCCTTGCCGATGACCGTTGTCGTCGCCGATGCCGATCCGGGACGGCTGACCATCACCATCTCGGGAAGGATCGCGAATTCGAGGCTCGTCTCGGGTGCCGCGCGACGGCTCACCTGCTCGAGAGATCCGCGCACGTCGGTCACCGACGTGCCGCACTCGAGCAGCAGCACCCCGAGATCGCCGATGATGACATCCGTCTCGGCGGCGGGCATCACGGCATCCGGTGCCTGACGGGTCACGCCAGGAAGTCAGCGAGCATGCGCAGCCGCCGCAGCGACTCGTCCTTGCCCAGCAGCTCCATCGACTCGAACAGCGGCGGCGAGACGCGCCGACCCGTCAGGGCAACACGCGGTGGGCCGTACGCGACGCGAGGCTTCAGCCCGAGCTCATCGACGAGCTTGCCCGAGAGCGCCGCCTGGATGGCATCCGGGGTGAACTCCTCGACGGACTCGAGAGCCGCCGCGCACGCCTCGAGCACCTCGGCGGCGTTCGCCGGCAGACCCTTCAGCGCATCGGCCTCGTACGAGACGTTGTCGGTGAACAGGAAGCCGAGCATGCCCGCGGATTCGCCCAGCAGCTGCATGCGCTCCTGCACGAGCGGCGCCGCGCGGAACGCGAGCACGATCTGCTCGTGGGACGGCTCGCCGCCGAACACGTCGGCCGCGGCGAGATAGGGCAGCATCCGCTCGGCGAAGTCCTTCTCATCCAGCATCCGGATGTGGTCGCCGTTGATCGACTCGGCCTTCTTCTGGTCGAAGCGAGCCGGGTTCGGGTTGACGTCGGCGATGTCGAAAGCGGCGATGAACTCGTCGAGCGAGAAGACGTCGCGGTCGGCCGCGATCGACCAGCCCAGCAGCGCGAGGTAGTTCAGCAGGCCCTCGTGGATGAAACCGCGGTCGCGGTGCAGGAACAGGTCGGCCTGCGGGTCGCGCTTGGACAGCTTCTTGTTTCCGGTCTCACCGAGCACGAGCGGCATGTGCGCGAAGCGTGGCACGAAGGTGGTGACGCCGGCCTGGATCAACGCGTCGTACAGAGCGAGCTGACGCGCGGTCGACGGCATGAGGTCCTCGCCGCGCAGCACGTGGGTGATGCCCATCAGTGCGTCGTCGACCGGGTTCACGAAGGTGTAGAGCGGCACGCCGTTGGGGCGCACGACGACGAAGTCGGGGAAAGACCCTGCGGGGAAGGTGACCTCACCGCGGATGAGGTCGACGTAGGTGAGATCTTCGTCGGGCACGCGCAAGCGCAGCGCCGGCTGACGGCCCTCGGCGCGGAACGCGGCCTTCTGCTCGTCGGTGAGGTCGCGATCGAAGTTGTCGTAGCCGAGCTGCTTCGCCCGGCCGTTGGCCTCGTTGCGGGCGTCGATCTCCTCCGCTGTGGAGTAGCTCTCGTACAGCGCGCCGGTCGCGAGCAGCCTCTCGATCACACCGCGGTAGATATCGTGACGCTCGGACTGGCGGTAAGGCGCGTGCGGCCCGCCGACCTCGACACCCTCGTCCCAGTCGATCTTCATCCAGGTGAGCGCGTCGACCAGCTGGCGGAAGCTCTCCTCGCTGTCACGCGCGGCATCGGTGTCTTCGATGCGGAAGATCAGCTTCCCGCCGTTGTGCCGGGCGTAGGCCCAGTTGTACAGCGCCGTGCGCACCATGCCGACGTGCGGCAGGCCGGTCGGCGAGGGGCAGAAGCGCACACGGACGTCGGATCCGGTCGCAGTGGTGGTGAGGGGATGCACGGTAGCCATATCCCCTCGATTCTATCCGGGGCGGATGCCGGGTCCCGGCCCGCTCGAGAGCGGTCAGCCGAGGCGCTCTACGGCGCCGCGGATGCGCCCGAAGGGCGACAGCGCCGTGATGGCGGCGACCAGCACGAGCGCGACCGTGGCGAGGCCACCGTAGCCGAACTGCGTGAGCACGATGCCCGCGCCGGCGGCGCCGACCGCCGCGGTGAGGCTCATCAGCGAGTCGCTGACGCCCTGTCGGCGCGGGCGCATGAGCACGGTCGATGATTCGGTGAGCAGCGCTGCCCCGGCGACCGTCGCCGCGCTCCAGCCGAGACCGAGCAGGATCAATGCGACCATCACACCCGCCGGCTGCTCTCCGGCGAAGATGGCGGTGAGCAGAGAGGCGGCGAGCACACCCTGCCCGAGCAGCACCACCTGGATGCGGCCCCACCGGTCAGCGAGGATCCCGAACAGCGGCGACAGACCGTACATGCCGGCCACGTGCAGCGCGATCGTGACGCCGACCAGCAGCGTGACCTCCTGAACGGCGCCGTGCCCGCCGCTGTGCGCCATGTGCTTCAGATGGATGGGCGTCATCGCCATGACGGATGCCATCACGGCATGGGATCCCGACACGGCGAAGATCGCGTAGCGGGCGACGACCGGACGGTCGGTGTCCGCGCCGAGAATCGCGCCCTTGGCCGACGACCCGGCCAGGCGCAGGGCTGTCAGGAGCGGATCGGGCCGCAGTGCGATCACGTACAGCACGAGCGCAACCGCCTGCGCGACGAGCGAGAAGAGGTACGAACCGGTGAGCGGCGGCATCCCGATCAGCGCACCCACCTCTTCGCCGATCGGCAGCAGCAACGGCCCGGTCACGCCCCCGACCGTGGTCGACCAGACGACGATTGACAGATCGCGGCCGCGGTGCGCAGGCTGGGCGAGGTCGGTGGCGGCGAAACGCGACTGCAGGTTGCCGGCGTTGCCCATGCCGATCATGATGATGCCGACCAGCAGCAGCGGGAACACGCGCAGCGCGGCCGAGATGATCACGATGCCGATGCCCATGAGGGCGAGCAGGTTGCCCGCGGTCAGCGACATCCGGCGTCCGCGACGCGCGGCGAAGCGCGCCAGCGGTATCGCGAAAGCCGCCGCCCCGAGGGTGACAGAGGCGGTCGCCAGACCCGAGAGCGCGTCATCGCCCGAGAGGTCGGCGGCGAGAAGAGCCCCGAGCGAGACGGTCGCGCCGAACGCGATGCCGCCGAGCACCTGGCCGGCGGCGAGCACCCCGACCGTGCGGCGCTGGATGGCGCGCAGCTCGTCGATCGTCGGAGTGGTCACCGCGCTCACGCCGCGGGAGCGGCGTCGCGTACGGGATTGCGCAGCACGCCGATCCCGCTGATCTCGACCTCGACGGTGTCGCCGGCGACGATCTCGCCGACTCCCGCGGGTGTGCCGGTCATGATCACATCGCCCGGCAGCAGGGTGAACGCGGCAGAAGCGTACGCGACGATGTCGGCGACCGAGTGGACCATGTCGGTCAGCGGAGCCTGCTGGCGGGTCTCTCCGTTCACGCGGGTCTCGAGCAGCGCGGTGGCCGCGTCGAACTCGGTCTCGATGGTGGGCCCCAGCGGGCAGAAGGTGTCGAAGCCCTTGCCGCGCGTCCACTGGCCATCCTTGCGCTGCAGGTCGCGCGCGGTCACGTCGTTGCCGATCGTGTAGCCGAAGACGTAGTCGAGAGCGTTCTCGGCGCTGACGTTCTTGGCGATGCGACCGATCACCGCGACGAGCTCACCCTCGAACTCGGTGCGCTCCGAGATCGTCGGGCGCACGATGCTGTCGCCGGGGCCGACGACGGCGGTGTTGGGTTTGAGGAAGAGCAGCGGCTCCTCTGGGGCGACGTTGCCGAACTCAGCGGCGTGGTCGTGGTAGTTGCGGCCGACGCACACGACCTTCGAGCGTGGGATCACCGGGGCGAGCAGCGCGACGTCGGCCGCGCGCACACGATCCCCCGTCGGCTGGTAGCCGGCGAACATCGGGTCTCCCTCGAGCACGACGATCTCGTCGTCGTCGAGGATGCCGTACCGGATGCCGTCATTGTGACTGAAACGCGCGATCTTCACCCCGTCAGCCTATCCCCGCCGTTGCTCCCTATCCCCGCCCTCTCCCCCACGCCCCCACGCCCACATCTGCCGAGAGATCGTGCTGTAGCCGCCTTTCCGTCATTCCGGATCGGTCCAGATCCGCCCTGGAGAGGAGCATCAGTCGTGCCTCAGTTAGATCGATCCTTCATCGCATCTCGGAAGAGTGCCCCTGCTGCCGGAGCACAAACGGGCCCTCCACAGGCCCAGTGGTATCTCGCCGCCTGTGCAGAACAAGTCACCGGATCGCCGACACCCCGCGTAAACCCCGACACCCCGTCCTATCGACGCTGACATCACGGGGTGTCGGCGACAGGACGGGGTGTCGGCGCAAAAAGGGAGGTGGGAGAGACGTCAGTCGATGCGGACGAGCCAGCCGTGCTTGTCGTCGCGGCGGCCGTACTGGATGTCGGTCAGCTCCTCACGCAGCGACAGGGCCAGCTCGCCGAGAGGCTGCTTGTCTTCGAAGTCGTCCGACACGAGGGCGCCGATCGGGGTGACGACGGCGGCCGTGCCGCAGGCGAACACCTCGACGATGTCTCCGGATGCCACACCCTGACGCCACTCGTCGAGCGAGACGGCACGACGCTCGACCGTGAGCCCGCGGTCTTCGGCCAGCTGCAGCAGCGAGTCGCGCGTGATGCCCTCGAGGATGCTCTCGGACTGCGGGGTCACGACACGGCCGTCCTTGTAGACGAAGACGACGTTCATGCCGCCGAGCTCTTCGACGTTGCCGTCCTGATCGAGGAAGACGACCTGGTCGCAGCCCTGCGCCGCGGCCTCTGCCTGAGGCAGCAGGCTGGAAGCGTAATTGCCGCCGGTCTTGGCAGCCCCGGTGCCACCCCTGCCCGCGCGGGCATACGTCTTCGACAGCCAGATGCGCACCGGCTTCACCCCGCCGGTGAAGTAGGCGCCGGCGGGTGAGGCGATCAGGTAGTACGCGACCTTCTTGGCGGGGCGCACACCGAGGAACGCCTCCTTGGCGAACATGAACGGACGCAGATACAGGCTCTGGTCGACGCCCGACGGCACCCAGGCGCCATCGACGGCGATGAGCTCGCGGATCGACTGCACGAAGTACTCGGTGGGCAGTTCGGGCAGGGCGAGGCGACGGGCGCTGCGGCGCAGCCGCTCGGCGTTGCGGTCGGGCCGGAATGTGTGCACCGAGCCGTCGGCGTGGCGGTACGCCTTGATGCCCTCGAAGATCTCCTGCCCGTAGTGCAGCACGGCGGCTGCCGGGTCGAGCGAGATCGGGCCGTACGGCTGCACGCGCGGACGGTGCCAGCCACCCTTCTCCGACCAGCAGATGTCGACCATGTGGTCGGTGAAGTTCGTGCCGAAGCCCGGGTTCTGCAGGATCTCCTCGCGCTGCGCGGGGCTCTTGGCTGCGAGGTTCTTCGTCACGGCGAACGTGAGCTCAGCGGTGTCGGAGCTGGCCGTGGTGGCGGTGTCGGTCATATCTGTCCTCTGTCGGGATGCGGCGGCGATGCGCGCGTGCTCTCAGATTACGCCTGCAGACGGGCGATGATCGCGTTGCCCGTCTCGGCCGTGGTGCGGGCGCCGTCGCGGCTGGCGATGTCGGCTTCGACGGCCTGCTGCACCCGCGCGGATTCGTCGCGCAGGCCGAGGTGATCGAGCAGCAGGGCGACCGACAGGATCGCTGCGGTCGGGTCTGCCTTCTGCTGTCCGGCGATGTCGGGCGCCGAGCCGTGCACGGGCTCGAACATCGAGGGGAACGCGCCGTCGGGGTTGATGTTGCCCGAGGCGGCGAGCCCGATGCCGCCGGTGACGGCACCGGCGAGGTCGGTGAGGATGTCGCCGAACAGGTTGTCGGTGACGATCACGTCGAATCGTGCCGGGTCGGTCACGAGGAAGATGGTGGCCGCGTCGACGTGCAGGTAGTCGACGGTGACGCCCGGATGCTCGGACGCCACCTGATCGACGATCCGCTTCCAGATGGCTCCCGCGTGCACCAGCACGTTGGTCTTGTGCACGAGGGTGAGCTTCTTGCGTCGCCGCTCGGCGAGGTCGAATGCGTAGCGGACGACGCGCTCGACGCCGAACGCCGTGTTGACGCTCGTCTCGTTGGCGACCTCGTGCGGCGTGCCCTTGCGGATCGCGCCGCCGTTGCCGACATAGGGTCCTTCGGTGCCCTCCCGCACGACGACGAAGTCGATGTCCCCGGGGTTCGCCAGCGGGCCGGATGCTCCGGGGAACAGCTTCGAGGGGCGCAGGTTCACGTAGTGGTCGAGCTCGAAACGCAGCTTCAGCAGCAGGCCGCGCTCGATGTTGGCATCCTTCAGGCGCTCATCGCCCGGCGTGCCGCCGACGGCGCCGAGCAGGATCGCATCGTGCGAGCGGATGGCCCCCAGATCGTCGTCGGTGAGAGTGTCGCCGGTCGCGAGATACCGGTCTGCACCGAGGGAGAACGGCGTCTTCTCGAACGTCACCTCGCCGCCGGCTGTGACCGCGTCGAGTACGCGCTCAGCCTCGGCGATGACCTCTCGTCCGATGCCGTCACCCGGGATGACGGCCAGCTTCACGACGCGCGACATGAGTCTCCTTGAGAGCACGGCTCGTCCGCGGCGCGGGTCGCCGCGGACACTGCCTCCAGCGTAGCGGCGCCCGCGCGGCGGCCACGCCGGATGTCAGCGTGCTGGACGAAGGGTGGTCGCGGCGACGGCGATGGCGGATGCCACGAGCAGGGCCCCGATGAGAGAGGTCGTCACGATGCCGGAGTCGAAGGCATGCGCCGCGGCTCGCCACAGGGCATCCGCCTGCGCGGCCGGCAGATCCTGCGCGGCCGCGTAGGCCCCGGCGAGGGTCTCGCGAGCCTGGGCGGCGGATGCCTTGGGCACGCCGTCAGGGATCGTGAGCGCGCCCCGGTAGAAGGCGGTGATGATGCCGCCCAGCACGGCGGTGCCGAGCACCGCCCCGAGCTCGTACGCGGTCTCGGAGACAGCGCTGGCCGCACCTGCCTTCTCCGCCGGAGCGTGCGCGAGGATCAGCTCGTTCGAGATGGTCTCCGCGGCGCCGATCCCGATCCCGAGCACGACGAACGCCACGATCAGCCAGGCGACGCTGTTCCACTGCGCGGTGAACGCGACGATGACGTATCCCCCGACCGACAGCAGCAGGCCGGCGGGAACCACGATGTGCGGCGGCACGCGACGCGAGATCGGCACCACGCTGAGCCCGGCGACGATCATGGCGGCCATGCCGGGCACCAGCGCGAGGCCGGCGACCATCGGCGAGAGCCCGAGCACGAGCTGCAGCTGCTGAGGGACGAAGTAGAGGAATCCCACGAGCGCGATCACGCTGAGCAGGTTCACGAGGATCGCGCCGCTGAAGCCGCCGCGCCGGAACAGGCTCATGTCGAGCATGGGCGTCTCTGCACGCAGCTGGCGACGCACGAACAGCCAGCCCATCACGAGGCCGATGAGCACGAGGGCCGCGGCGCCGATCGTCGGCCCGTCGACGGCGAACGACTTGATGGCGTAGACGACGGGGATCATGGCCGCCATCGACAGCAGGATGCCGATCGGATCGATGCGTCCGGGGTTCGGGTCGCGACTCTCGGGCAGCAGCCAGAAGCCGCCGATGAGCAGCGGGATGAGCATGGGCACCGCGATGAGGAACACCGAGCCCCAGGCGAAGTGCTCGAGCAGGAATCCCCCGACGACGGGTCCCAGCGCCGATCCCGCCGAGAACCCCGAGGCCCAGATCGCGATCGCGAGCCTGCGCTGGTCGCGATTCGGGAAGATCGAGCGCAGCAGCGACAGCGTCGACGGCATCAGCATGGCGCCGAAGAAGCCGAGCGCCGCGCGTGCCGCGATGAGCAGTCCCGCCGTCGGCACGAAGGCCGCCAGCACCGAGACGACCGCGAAGCCGGTGGCGCCGATGAACAGCATCCGGCGTCGGCCGAACCGGTCGCCCATGACGCCCATGGTGACGAGCAGGCCCGCGAGCACGAGGGAGTACACGTCGATCACCCAGAGCTGCTCGGCGCCCGTCGGGCGCAAGGCGAGCGAGATCTCGGGCAGGGCGAAGCTGAGCACGGTGTTGTCGACCGAGACCAGCAGCACCGGCAGCATCAGCACGGCCAGGGCCGCCCACCCCCGCGCGCCGACGCGCGGGCCGTCTTCGTGGGTCAGCCGAATCGGGGCTGTGACGGACATGGGTGGCACCTTTTCTGTGTATGGATCGGTCGCATTTCTAAACCGTCCGGCTGGTACAGTAACACGGAAGCCCGATCGTCCGGAGTACCCGATGTCCCGTCCCCCACTTGCTCGCGAACGCGTGCTCGACGCCTATCAGAGCATCCTCATCGCCGAGGGTGAGCGTGCCGCGACCCTCGAGGCGGTCGCCCGCGAAGCCGGGGTGTCGAAGGGCGGACTGCTCTACCACTTCGCGTCGAAGGACGACCTGGCCGCCGGACTCGTCGCCCGCCTGGCGGCGCTGACCGACGACGACCTCGGGCGGATGGCCGCCGCCGAAGACGGCGTCATCGCCTATTACGTGCGCACGTCGGTGATGGAGGACGACGACCTCGACCGCGCTCTGATCGCGACGAGCCGGCTCGCGCAGGGCGGCTCCACCGCGGCATCCCGAGCGCTGCGCGACGTGCGGATGCGCTGGGCCGACGCCATCCGACCGCACGTACGCGACGAGACCGCGCTCGACCTGGTCATGCTCCTCAGCGACGGGCTCTACTTCAACAACTCTTTGGCCGAATCGGGCGACGAGCAGAACGCGCTGAGCGAGTTCGTGCCGACCGGCGCCGCTCTCGATCGGCTGATCTCCCTGGTGCTGGAGGCGACGACGCGGGTCCCGGAGTGATCCGGACCCCGCGTCGCGTGCTGCGGTGCTGCGCTGGTCTCCGCCAGCCGAGGAGCCAGATGTCGGCTGCCTACCGCGCGCAACCGGCATCCGGCTCCCGACCGGATGAGACCAGCGACGGGCGAGGCGGCGCGTCAGCGCAGCGGAGCGGTCAGACCTCGGCGATCTCGATCTGGCGGAACAGGTCGGCGTCGATCGCCGCGCTGACATCCTCGAGAAGGTCGTCCGAGACGGGCGAGTCCAGCGTCAGAACGCTGAGCGCCTGCGCGCCCGCGGCCTGACGCGCGATCTGCATGCCGGCGATGTTGATGCCGGCGTCGCCGAACTTCTGGCCGTAGACCGCGACGATGCCGGGGCGGTCGGTGTACAGCATCACGACGTGGTGCTTCTCGATGGGCAGCTCGATCGCGTGCTCGTTGATCGACACGAGCTTCTCGATCTGCTTCGGGCCGGTGAGGGTGCCCGACACGGCCAGCTGCGAGCCGTCGGAGAGGGCCCCGCGCAGCGTGATGACGTTGCGGTACTCCTCGCTGATCTCGTCCTGCAGCAGGCGCACGGCGATGCCGCGCTGCTCGGCGAGCAGGGGCGCGTTCACATACGACACCGTCTCGCTGACGATGTTGGTGAAGACGCCCTTGAGCGCGGCGAGGCGCAGCACGCTGACGTCGTAGTTGTTGAGCTCACCGTGCACCTCGACGTCGAGGCTGGTGATCGGCGCCTGGGCGAGTGCCGAGAAGATCTGACCGAGCTTCTCGACCAGCGGGATGCCCGGACGCACGTACGGATCGATCACGCCGCCGGCGACGTTGACCGCGTCGGGCACGAGGTCGCCGCCGAGCGCGAGTCGCACCGAGCGGGCGACCGAGACACCGGCCTTCTCCTGCGCCTCATCCGTGCTGGCCCCGAGGTGCGGGGTGACGACGACGTTGGGCAGGCCGAGCAGCGCCTGGGCGGTGCTGCCCTCGGCCGGGGGCTCGGAGGTGAACACGTCGAGACCGGCGCCGGCGATCTCGCCGGCGACGAGGGCCTCATGCAGGTCGCCCTCGTCGATCAGGCCACCGCGGGCGACGTTGACGACGAAGGCGGTCGGCTTCATGCCCGCGAACTGCTCGGCAGCGATCATGCCGGTCGTCTCAGGCGTCTTCGGCATGTGGATGGTGATGAAGTCCGACTCGGCGACGAGCTCGTCGAGCGTGACGAGCTGCACCCCGAGCTGCTGCGCGCGAGCGCCGGTGACGTAGGGATCGTAGGCGATGACGCGCATGTCGAAGGCGTTCAGTCGCGCCGCGACGAGTGCGCCGATCCGGCCGAGGCCGATGATGCCCACGGTCTTCTCGAACAGCTCGGCTCCGGTGAACGAGCTGCGCTTCCATGCGCCGCTCGACAGAGACGCGTGCGCAGCGGGGATGCGACGGGCCAGGCTCAGGATGTGCCCGACGGTGAGCTCTGCGGCCGAGACGATGTTCGACGTCGGCGCGTTGACGACCATCACGCCCGCTGCGGTGGCGGCCTTGATGTCGACGTTGTCGAGCCCGACGCCAGCCCGGGCGACGACCTTCAGCTTCGGTGCGTGAGCGAGCGCCTCGGCGTCGATGCGCGTGGCGGAGCGCACGAGCACCGCGTCGGCGTCGGCGAGGGCCGCGAACAGCGCCTCACGATCGGTTCCATCGACCTCGCGGACGTCGAAGTCGGGCCCGAGTGCCTCGATCGTCGCGGGCGAGAGCACCTCTGCGAGCAGGACGACGGGCTTGGTGGCGGTGTTGTTCGGCACAGATATCCTTCGGGGCAGGACGAGCGATGGTCAGCCGATGCGCCGCACGCCGTCGGGGCGCGATCGCGACACACTTTACCTCAGCGTGGGCAGCGCGCCCGACCGTGTGACGGCCCGAGACGGCGAGCAGGATGCCGGGGGTCAGCCGAGCAGCGATGCGCCATTGCGCAGCGCGAAGCTCAGGGTGTCGAGCCAGAACACCGCGCTGAGCCCGAGCCCCGCGAGCATCACGACGATGAACACTCCGAATGGGCGACGACGGGTGAGCAGCAGCGCGACCGTGAACACGATCATCGGAACGATCACCGGCATCACCAGCAGGGTCCAGCCGTACCCGCTGATGCCCGCCTGCGCCATCTCGATCAGATAGAAGGTGGCATTCCAGATGACGAATGCATAGGCCAGTCCCAGGATGCCGGTGGCGAACCCGCGCACCAGGCTGACGAGACGGGATGCCGTCGGCGCGGCGGCCGAAGTGCTCTCACTCACAGCACTCCACCTCCCCCGGCGACGACGAACGGCCACGGCACGAGCAGGGCGGCGCCGACCACCAGCGCGCTGATGCGCACCCAGTCCCTGCCCCCGCGGGTCATCATGAGCGTGGCCGTGAACCACAGAGCCGGAGCGAGCACCGCGATCCACATGCTCGCGAGGTACAGCGGAGCCGGCAGCATGAACATCGCCTTCGCCTGCATCCCCACTCCGCCGATCGCCCAGCCGATCGTGTAGAGCAGATACACCCCGCCGAAGATGCCGAGCAGCACGAGAGTCGCGGTGCCGATCCCGTGCGGCTCGTCATCGACGTCCGCGTCATGGCCGGGGACGGCGTCCCGGCCGGAGTCGACGGTCGCGGATGCCACCTCGGCGTCACCTGCAGCGGCACGATCTGCAGGTCGCCGATCCGCGGGACGACCGCGCGTGACATCTGGGGTCGGTGCACGGCGCGTTTCCGGGCGGCGCGCCTCGAGCGCGTCGTCGCCGTCCCAGCTGAGAGCGTCATCCTCGGGGTCGGGATTCATCCCTCCAGCGTACCCACGCCGATCCGCACCGCCCACTAGGCTCTTGCTCACACAGCATCCGGGAGGACGATCGTGACAGACGACCGCGGGCGAGTCCCCGCACCTCGCGATGGGAGCGATGCGGCCGGGCACACGTGGCGGCCGACGGCCGACGCCAAGCAGAAGTCGACGATGCTGCGCGTGATCGCCGCCGTGCTCTGGGCCGTCGCCATCGGCGCAGAGGCCGTCGCGATCTTCTGGCTGCTGCGCCAGCGCGAGACGACCGGCGGCGACGGTGAGCTCCAGCGCGATCCGGAGAGCGGGCTGCTCGTTTCGGGCGACGGCGAGTCGGCCTTCCCTCAGTGGGCGTTCATCACTCTGCTCGTGCTGCTCGTCGTCATCGCCGCTCTCGCGATCGGGGGCTCGATCCTGTGGAAGAAGGCGAACCGTCTGGATCCGGCGAAGAGATCCGACACCGTGCGCTTCTTCGTGCAGAACCAGCTCGGAGCCATCATCGCCGTGGTGGCCTTCCTGCCCCTGATCATCATGATCTTCCTGAACAAGGACCTGGACGGGCGGCAGAAGACGATCGCCGGCGCCGTCGGCATCGTCCTCGCCGTCATCGCGACGATCGTCGGGGTCGACACGAACCCGCCCTCCGTCGAGCAGTACACCGCCGACCAGTCAACGGTCATCCAGCTGCTCGGCAAGGACGAGGTGACCTGGGTCGACGGCGGCAAGGTCTATCACGTGTGCGATCAGGTCCCTGACATCCAGACCGGCAGCGAGATCAGGTACGGCACGACAGCCGACGCAGTGGAGGCCGGGAAGACCCGGCTGACGCTCGAGTTCGCCTCCGAGCTGCGCACCTGCGCGCTGCCTGTGCCGTCCAATGCCGACGAGATCGCCGGCGCCCTGCGCCGGATCCGCGACGGCGAAACGGTGACGCTGCCCGCGCCGGTGTGGGCTCAGGACGACACACCGCCGGTCGTGGTCGAGGACGCCCCGGCGGAGGGCTGACCCCGAGCGCGGCTGCAGAAGGGCCCGCATGCAGAAGAGCGCGGCAGCAGAAGGAAAGGGAGGCACCCGGCGAACCGGATGCCTCCCTTTCACGAACGGGATCAGCGCGCGGCGCTGCCCTCGATGTAGTCCTCGTCCTGCGACTTCCAGGCGAACAGCGAGCGCAGCTCCTTGCCGGTCGCCTCGATCGGGTGGCCCTGCTCCTTCTCGCGAAGGGCGAGGAACTCCTCGGCGCCGTTGTCCTGGTCCTCGATGAAGCGCTTCGCGAACGCACCCGACTGGATGTCGGCGAGCACGCCCTGCATGCGCTCCTTGACACCGGCGTCGATCACGCGCGGGCCCGAGACGTAGTCGCCGAACTCGGCCGTGTCGGAGATCGACCAGCGCTGCTTGGCGATGCCGCCCTCCCACATCAGGTCGACGATGAGCTTGAGCTCGTGCAGCACCTCGAAGTAGGCGATCTGGGGCTGGTAGCCCGCCTCGACCAGCGTCTCGAAGCCGGCCTGCACAAGGTGGCTCATGCCACCGCAGAGCACAGCCTGCTCGCCGAACAGGTCGGTCTCGGTCTCTTCGGTGAAGGTGGTCTTGATCACACCGGCGCGGGTGCCGCCGATCGCCTTCGCGTACGAAAGGGCGAGATCCCAGGCCTTGCCCGACGCGTCGCGCTCGACGGCGATGATGTCAGGGATGCCACGGCCGGCGACGAACTCGCGACGAACGGTGTGGCCCGGGGCCTTGGGGGCGATGAGGATGACGTCGACGTCCTCGGGAGCGTCGATGTAGCCGTAGCGGATGTTGAAGCCGTGCGCGAAGGCGAGGGCCTTGCCCGCGGTCAGCTTGTCCTTGATCGACTCGTTGTAGATCGTGCGCTGGTGCTGGTCCGGCGCGAGGATCATGATGACGTCGGCCCACTCGGCTGCGTCAGCGACGTTCTTGACGGGGAAGCCCGCCTCCTCCGCCTTGACGATCGACTTCGAGCCGTCCTTGAGGGCGATGGTGACCTCGACGCCCGAGTCGCGAAGGTTCATGGCGTGGGCGTGGCCCTGCGAGCCATAGCCGACGACGGCGACCTTCTTGCCCTGGATGATCGAGAGGTCGGCGTCTGCGTCGTAGAAGATCTCGGTGCTCACGGTGTTGTTTCTCCTTGCTAGTGGTTCGTAAGTTCTGTCAGCCGCGCATGACGCGCTCGGTGATGCTCTTGCCGCCGCGGCCGATCGCTAGCAGGCCCGACTGGGCGAGCTCCTTGATGCCGAAGGGCTCGAGCGCGCGCAGCAGCGCCTGCACCTTGCCCTGATCGCCGGTGACCTCGACGACCACGGCATCCGGCGCGTAGTCGACGATCGATGCGCGGAACAGGTTCACGATCTCGAGCACGTTCGACCGGGTGTTGTTGTCGGTGCGCACCTTGATGAGCATGTGCTCGCGCTGCACCGAGGTCGACGGCTCGAGCTCGACGACCTTGATCACGTTGATCAGCTTGTTCAGCTGCTTGGTGACCTGCTCGAGCGGCAGGGCGTCGACGTCGACGACGACCGTGATGCGGGAGATCCCCGCGACCTCGGTCACGCCGACGGCGAGGGAGTGGATGTTGAAGCCGCGGCGGGCGAACAGTCCGGCGACGCGGGTCAGGATGCCGGGGGTGTCCTCGACGAGAAGGCTCAGCACGTGTGTGGACATGGCTCAGATCTCCTCGTCGAATGCCGGGGCGTGGTCGCGCGCGTACTGGACGTAGCTGTTGCTCACGCCCTGCGGGACCATCGGCCACACCATCGCGTCGGCGCTCACGACGAAGTCGATCACGACCGGACGGTCGTTGGTCTCCAGAGCGGTCTGGATCGCAGCATCCACGTCCTCCTCCTTCTCGACTCGCAGGGCGAGGCAGCCGTACGCCTCGGCGAGCTTGACGAAGTCGGGGATGCGCACCGTGCCGTGCCCCGTGTTCAGGTCGGTGTTCGAGTGGCGCCCGTCGTAGAACAGCGTCTGCCACTGACGCACCATGCCGAGCGAGGAGTTGTTGATGATCGCGACCTTGATCGGGATGTTGTTGATGACGCAGGTCGCGAGCTCCTGGTTGGTCATCTGGAAGCATCCGTCGCCGTCGATCGCCCAGACCACCCGGTCTGGTTCGCCGACCTTGGCGCCCATCGCGGCGGGAACCGAGTACCCCATGGTTCCCGCGCCGCCGGAGTTGAGCCACGAGTTCGGACGCTCGTACTTGATGAACTGCGCAGCCCACATCTGGTGCTGTCCGACACCGGAGGCGTAGATCGCCTCGGGCCCGGTGAGCTCGCCGATGCGCTGGATGACGTACTGCGGCGACATCAGGCCGTCGTCCGGCTGAGCGTACCCGAGCGGGAACTCCGACTTCAGCCCGCCGAGGTACGACCACCACTCCTCGGTGTCCGGCTTCCCGCCGCCGATCGTGCCGCGGAACGCGGTGTCGAGGTCGACGAGCACATCGCGCACATCGCCGACGATCGGCACGTCGGCCGTGCGGATCTTCGAGATCTCCGCCGGGTCGATGTCGACGTGCACGACCTTCGCGTTCGGGGCGAACAGTGCCGCCTTGCCCGTGACGCGGTCGTCGAAACGCGCGCCGAGCGAGACGATGAGGTCGGACTCCTGCAGCGCCAGCACCGCCGGGACGGTGCCGTGCATACCGGGCATCCCGAGGTGCTGCGGGTGCGAGTCGGGGAAGGCGCCACGGGCCATCAGCGTGGTGACCACCGGGGCGCCGGTGGACTCGGCGAGCGTCAGCAGCTCGGCCGAGGCGTGCGCGCGGATCACGCCTCCGCCGACGTACAGCACGGGCTTCTTCGACTCGGCCAGCAGCATGGCTGCGGCCTGGATCTGCTTGCCGTGCGCCTTGGTCACGGGGCGGTACCCGGGCAGGTCGATCCGCGGCGGCCACACGAACGGCGCGGACTGCTGCTGTGCGTCTTTCGTGATGTCGACGAGCACCGGACCGGGACGGCCGGTCGAGGCGACCTCGAACGCGGCGGCGATGGCACCGGGGATGTCCTCCGCCCTCTTGACGAGGAAGGAGTGCTTCGTCACCGGCATGGTGATGCCGACGATGTCGGCCTCCTGGAAGGCGTCGGTCCCCATCAGGGTCGAGAACACCTGACCGGTGATCGCGACCATCGGCACCGAGTCCATGTACGCGTCGGCGATCGCGGTGACGAGGTTCGTCGCGCCGGGGCCGGAGGTGGCGATGCAGACGCCGACCTTGCCGGTCGCGGCGGCGTAGCCCTCAGCGGCGTGGCCTGCGCCCTGCTCGTGGCGCACGAGCACGTGGCGCAGCCCCGAGGCGTCCATGAGCGGGTCGTAGACCGGCATGATCGCCCCCCCGGGAATACCGAACACGTCGGTGACCCCGAGGTTCTGGAGCGAACGGACGACGGCCTCGGCGCCGGAGATCTCCGGCGTGGTGGATGGGCGGGCGGGCGGCCGCGGAACCGCGGGCGCGGATTCAGGAGTCATTTGGCATCCTTGGTGATCTGTGTCGTCTGGAGGTCAGCCAGTCACCGCGCCCTGTGCGGCAGAGCGCACGAGACGGGAGTACTTGGCGAGGACGCCACGGGTATAGCGCGGGGGAAGAGGCTCCCAGCCTTCCCGGCGGGAGCTCAGCTCAGTCTCCTCGACGAGTAGCTCGAGGGAGCGAGCCGCGATATCGACCCGTATCAGATCACCATCGCGCACGAAGGCGATGGGACCAGCGTCCACCGCTTCGGGTGCTATGTGGCCGATGCACAGTCCGGTTGTGCCGCCTGAGAATCGTCCGTCCGTCAAGAGTAGTACATCTTTTCCGAGCCCCGCGCCCTTGATGGCCGCGGTGATGGCGAGCATCTCGCGCATGCCAGGACCGCCCTTGGGGCCCTCGTAGCGGATCACGATCACGTCACCCGCGTTGATCTCGCCGGCCGCCAGCGCGTCCATCGCGCCGCGTTCACGTTCGAACACTCGTGCCGGGCCCTCGAAGACGTCGGCGTCGAAGCCGGCCGACTTCACCACAGCGCCCTCAGGCGCGAGTGAGCCGTGCAGGATCGTGATCCCGCCGGATGCATGGATCGGGTTGTCGAAGGTGTGGATGACGTCGCCGTCGACGGGGTCCGGGTTCAGGTCGCGCAGGTTCTCGGCGACGGTCTTGCCGGTCACCGTGAGCGCGTCGCCGTGGATCAGGCCCTCGTCGAGCATCGCCTTCATGATCACGGGGATGCCGCCGTGCCGATCGACGTCGTTCATCACGTACTGGCCGAACGGCTTCATGTCGGCGACGTGCGGGGTACGGCTGCCGATGCGGTTGAAGTCGTGCAGCGAGAGCTCGATACCCGCTTCGTTGGCGATGGCGAGCAGGTGCAGCACGACGTTCGTCGATCCGCCCAGGGCCATGGCCAGTGCGATGGCGTTCTCGAACGACTCCTTGGTGAGGATGTCCTTGGTCGTGATGCCCTGACGCAGCAGGTTCACGACGGCCTCACCCGAGCGGTGCGCGAAGTAGTCTCGCCGGCGGTCGGCCGCGGGCGGTGCGGCCGAGCCGGGCAGGCTCAGGCCGAGCGCCTCGGCGACGGATGCCATGGTGTTGGCGGTGTACATGCCGCCGCAGGCGCCCTCGCCGGGCGCGAACGCGCACTCGATGCGCTTGAGGTCCTCTTCCGACATCCGGCCCGCACGACAGGCGCCGACGCCTTCGAACGAGTCGATGATCGTGATGTCCTTCTCGGTGCCGTCCGACAGCTTCACCCAGCCCGGGGCGATGGAGCCGGCGTACAGGAACACGCTCGACAGGCCCAGGCGTGCACTGGCCATCAGCATGCCGGGGATCGATTTGTCGCAGCCGGCGAGCAGCACGGTGCCGTCGAGACGCTCGGCCATGATCACCGTCTCGACCGAGTCGGCGATGACCTCGCGCGAGACGAGCGAGAAGTGCATGCCCTCGTGTCCCATCGAGATGCCGTCCGAGACCGAGATGGTGCCGAACTGCAGCGGGTACCCGCCGCCGGAGTGCACACCCTCCTTGGCGCCCTGCGCCAGGCGGTCGAGGCTCAGGTTGCACGGCGTGATCTCGTTCCAGCTCGACGCGATGCCGACCTGCGGCTTGTCCCAGTCGGCGTCGCCCATGCCCACGGCGCGGAGCATGCCGCGGGAGGTGGTGGCCTCGATGCCGTCGGTGACGACGCGGCTGCGGGGCTTGATGTCGATGTCTGGCTGGGCGCCCGACATACCGGGCTGGGAATCGCGGGTGGACATGACCGAAGTCTATTCGGGTCGGGTGGCCCGTTCCGACGCGATGACTTCCAGAAGCTCGGCGATCTGCTGTGGGGATCGCACACGCAGTGTGGCGGCGGTCTCCCCCGGTCCGACGCGCACGCCGAGATCGTCGTCGGTGAGCACGCGCAGCGCATCCTCGTCGGTGACGTCGTCGCCGGCGAACAGGATGCCCGTGGCGCCCGTGTGCGCGCGCAGCACGGCGATCGCGGTGTCCTTGCCCTCGTCGCGCGAGGAGTACTCGAGGATGCGGTCGCCGGTGCGGCGGCGCCAGTGCCTGGCCCGTCGTGCGAACACCTCGTCGACCGCGGTGAAGGCTCTGCGCTCCACCTCGGGTTTCGCGGGGCGTCCGTGGATGCCGATCCCGAACGTCTTGCTCTCGAGCTCCACGCCCGGGTAGTCGCTCAGCAGCGGGGCGAGCTCGTCGAGCAGCGCGTCGCGCAGCATCCTGTCGGCGTCGCCTGACTCGGCATCCGCCTCACCCTCGCCGGGATACCAGTACTGTGCCCCGTGGGACGCGGCCAGCACGATCGGCGAGTCGTCGCCGTGCTCGGCGATCTCGCGCAGGTGCACGAGGCTGCGGCCCGAGATGAAGGCGACCGTCGTGTTCGGCAGCGCGGTGATGTCCGTGAGCGCCTTCTTCACCGTCGGTATCGCTCGCGCCGACATCGGGTCGGGGACGAGCTCGGATGCTGTGCCGTCGAAGTCGAGGGCGACCAGCAGCGTCTCGGTGCGGGCGATCGCCGACACCGAGGGGTCGGTCAGGCCGGGCTGCCAGTCGCGGGTCATCCGTGGGCTCCTTCGTGTCGACGTTGGCGGTTGCGCCCGGCCTGCTCGAGCGCGCGGAGGAACGACTGCGACCACGCGTTCACGTCGTTCTCGAGCACGCGCTTGCGCAGTGCGCGCATCCGCCTGCCCTGATCAGCACCGGGCATCTCGATCGCCCCGACGATGGCGTCCTTGAGGCCCTCGATGTCGTGCGGATTGATCCGCAGCGCCTTCCGCAGCTCGTCGGCTGCTCCGGCGAACTCGCTGAGCACGAGCACGCCGCGGTTGTCGGCACGGGTGGCCACGTACTCCTTGGCGACGAGGTTCATGCCGTCGCGCAGGGCGGTCACGAGCATCACGTCTGCGGCGAGGTACATGGCGACCATCTCCTCGCGCGGGAATCCCTGGTGCAGGTAGCGGATGGCCGTGTGCCCGAGCGTGTCGTGGTCGCCGTTGATGCGCCCGATCGCCAGCTCCACCTCGTCGCGCAGATGCATGTAGGCGTCGACCCGCTCGCGACTCGGGCTGGCGACCTGGATGAAGGCGACGTCCTCGACCGAGATGCGTCCCTGATCGAGCAGCTCGCCGTATGCCTTGATGCGGTGCCGGATGCCCTTCGTGTAGTCGAGCCGGTCGACGCCGAGCAGGATGTGCTTCGGGTTGCCCAGACCCTCGCGGATCTCGAGCGCTCGCGCGCGGATGTCGGGCCGCTGCGCGAGCTCGCGGTACGGGGTGGTGTCGATCGAGATCGGGAAGGCCTTGACCAGCGGCATCCGCCCGTCGGGAAGGGTGATGGTGGATGCCTTCGTCTCGTGGCCCAGGCGGCGCTTGGCCGCCGCGAGGAAGTTCGCCGCGTCCTGCGCCCGCTGGAACCCGATCACGTCGGCGCCCAGCAGCCCGCGCAGCACCTGATCGCGCCAGGGAAGCTGGGCGTAGAGCCCGTGCGAGGGGAACGGGATGTGGTGGAAGTACCCGATGGTGACGTCGGGGCGCAGCCCCCGCACCATCTCCGGCACGAGCTGCAGCTGGTAGTCGTGCACCCAGACGGTGCCGCCCTCTGCGACGGCCGCCGCTGCGGCCTCTGCGAAGCGCAGATTGACGGCGACGTACGCCTCCCACCATTCCCGGTGGTACTGCGGCGGCGCGATGACGTCGTGGTACAGCGGCCAGATCGTGTCGTTCGAGAAGCCTTCGTAGTAGTCCCGGATCTCCTGCTCGCTCAGGGTCACCGGAAGCAGCCGGATGCCGTCGGCCTCGAACGGCTCGATCGCGAGATCGGCCTGGCCCGCCCAGCCGACCCAGGCGCCGTCGACGCTGCGCATCATGGGCTCGAGAGCCGCTACCAGCCCGCCGGGAGACGTGCGCCAGATCTCCTCGCCCTCGGGGGTGATGATCCGATCGACCGGAAGGCGGTTGGCGACGACCACGAACTCTGCGGCGACCATGAGACTCCTCTGCTCGGAGAGTCCAGGCTATCGATGACCGCGGCGAGGGCTACGGGGGTTGACGCAGCGGCCTCAGCGCTGCACGGGGCTGATCAGACGATTGACGATGCCGGCGATCAGCACGATCCCCGCGGCGACCAGTGGCAGGACGAGCGCGAACTGCGTGCCGGCGCTCTCCGCGATCGCCCCGGTTGCGGCGGCCGCAGCCGCCTGGCCGACGACGACGCCCGAGCCGAGCATGGTCATCACCGTCGCCGAGCGGCCGAGCGGGCTTCGCGCGGCGCCGAGGCTGTACTGCGTGACGATGGTCGGCCCGACCCCGACACCCATCAGTGCGAGCGCGACGAACATCGCGCTCACCGATCCCGCGACCGCGAAGAGCACGGAGCCCGCCGCGAGGATCGTCGCGAACACGATCCAGCGGGCGTGCAGCGTGAACCGCGGCGGCAGCCACGCGACGCCGAGCGCGAGCACGGCCGAGCCGACGCCCATCACGCCGTACAGCAGCCCCGCCTGCTCGGCTGCGCCCCGGTCTGCCATGAACGAGGTCAGCGCGGTGAGAGAGGCGCCGAAGAACAGGCCGATGCCGAAGATGCCGACCACGACCACGAGCAGGGCGGGGCGGAACAGCTCGCGCACGGCCGACGGCGCCCGGCCGTCGGAGCCGCGCTCGACCGACACGCGGCGACCGGTGGGGTGCAGCGCGAAGGCGCCGACGAAGAGCAGCGTCAGCGCCGACGCGATCGCGATGGGCGCCCACGGGGCGATGAACGAGGCGAGGATGCCGACGAGGAAGGGGCCGAACACGAACACGGTCTCGTCGGCGGCAGACTCGTACGACATGGTCGCCGAGGTCGTGCGCGCACGGCGCGACTCGGGCATCCGCTCGGCGATGATCGTGACCAGCCGGGAACGCGACATCGGCGAGACCTGCGGGGCCGTCGCGCCGATGGTGAACGCTGACGCCAGCACGACGGCGTCGGCCACGGGCGCGTAGACGATCAGAGCGAAGACGGCGAGCATCGCGGCGTTCAGCACCCCGCAGAGCAGCAGCACGGGACGCTGGCCCCACCGGTCGGCGGCGGCTCCGAGGAACGGGCCGACCAGTGCCGTGCCCAATCCGACGGCGGCGGAGGTCAGCCCGCCGAGGCTCAGCGAGCCGCGGACGGTGACGACCATGGTCAGCACCCCGACGACCATCATGGCGAACGGCAGTCGCGCGATGAACGCGATGACGAAGTACGGGATGCCGGTGAGCCGGAGCAGGCTCGTCGAAGGGGCGGAGATCTGTGTCATGTGGCTCTCACGCGTGCGGGGACGCGGGTCGGGTGCCGCCGTTGTCCGCCGGGATGCCGGCGGCCGGTAGATACACAGCAGGATCTGCTGTCAACCCTACCCGAGCATCCGTTGCCCTCGGATAGCGTGGAGCCATGCGCTATCTCCTTCGCACCGGACTCTTCAGCGCCATCTCCACGGGGTGGACCCTGCTGCGCGGCTCGCGCGGTCAGAAGTTCACGTGGCGGGCGATCCTCGCCTGGGTGAGCTGGGCGATCACCCTCTCACTCGCGATCGGCGCCGTGAAGGACATGCGCCGCCTCGATAAGGGACTCCCCGTCTCGGACGACTCGCCGTTCGCACCGAAGCCCGATAAGAAGGACCTGCGCGAGAAGCGTCGCGACGAGGTCAAGCGCATCTCGAAGCAGCGCTGATCCCCCTCCCGAGGAGGGATCAGCGGAGCGTGCAGGTCTCCCGGACGCTCAGCGCGTGAGGATCAGCGCCTCGCCCTGACCGCCACCGCCGCACAGGGCGGCGACGGCGGTGCCGGATCCGCGCTTGACGAGTTCGTGCGCGAGATGCACGACGAGTCGCGCGCCGCTCGCCCCGATCGGATGCCCGACGGCGATGCCGCCGCCGTGCACGTTGACGATCTCACTCGACAGCCCCAGCTCCTGCTGGGAACGGGCGACGACTGCGCCGAACGCCTCGTTGATCTCGACGATGTCGAGCTGGTCTGCGCTGATGCCCTGCTTCTCGAGCGCCCGCTCGATCGCCCGGGCGGGCTGCGCCTGCAGCGAGTTGTCGGGCCCCGCGGTCTGCCCGTTCGCACCGATGACGGCGAGCACCGGCCACCCCTGGGTGTCGGCGTTCTCGCGGGTGGTCACGATGACGGCCGCGGCGCCGTCTGAGATCTGCGATGCGTTCCCGGCGGTGATGGTGCCGCCCTCCGCGAAGGCGGGGCGGAGCCCTGCGAGCGACTCGACGGTGGTGTCGGCGCGGACGCCCTCGTCCTTGGTGAGGGTCACCGGGGCGCCCTTGCGCTGCGGCACCGACACCTCGACGATCTCGGCGTCGAACACGCCCTCCGCCTGCGCCGCCGCGGCACGCTGGTGCGACAGCGCGGCGACCGTGTCCTGGATCTCGCGGGTCATCTCGAACCGCGGGTTGTGGCGCTCGGTCGATGCGCCCATGCTCTCGCGGTCGTACGCGTCGGTGAGGCCGTCGTGGGCCATGTGGTCGAGCACCTCCACGCTGCCGTAGGTCCATCCGTCGCGTGAGCCCATCAGCAGGTGCGGCGCGCGGGTCATCGACTCCATGCCGCCCGCGACGACGGTGGTGGCGTCGCCGGTGCGGATCATGCGCGCAGCGTCCACGATCGCGGTGAGGCCCGAGAGGCAGACCTTGTTGACCGAGCTCGCCGGCACGTCCCAGCCGATGCCGGCGCCGATGGCGGCCTGGCGAGCGGCGTTCTGACCGGATCCCGCGGCGAGCACCTGGCCCATGATGACCGCGTCGACGGCATCCGGAGCGATGGCTGCCTGCTCGAGCGCGCCGCGGATGGCCAGTGAGCCGAGCTGCGGGGCGGTGAACGACGCCAGCTGCCCCTTCAGTCGCCCCTGCGGGGTGCGGGCGGCGGCGACGATGACGATGTCGCTCATGAGTTCTCCTTCAGGGTCTCTGCGATGTTCAGCTCGGGTTCGGTGGCGTCGATGACGTCCTGCACGCTCACGCCCGGTGCCGTCTCGACGAGCACCAGCCCGTCGTCGGTGACGTCGATGACGGCGAGGTCGGTGATGATCCGGTCGACCACTCCCCTGCCGGTGAGCGGCAGCGCGCAGTCGTTCACGATCTTCGCCGACCCGTCCTTCGCGACGTGCTCCATCAGGACGATAACGCGACGCGCGCCGTGGACGAGGTCCATCGCACCGCCGGGTCCTTTGACCATCTTGCCGGGGATCATCCAGTTGGCCAGGTCGCCCGCGGCCGAGACCTGCATGGCACCGAGGATGGCGGCGTCGATCTTCCCGCCGCGGATCATGCCGAAGCTCGTGGCCGAGTCGAAGAACGCCGCCCCCGGCAGCAGCGTGACGGTCTCTTTGCCGGCGTTGATCAGGTCGGGATCGACGTTCTCCTCGCTCGGGTACGGACCGACCCCGAGGATGCCGTTCTCGGACTGCAGCACGACGGTAACGCCATCCGGCACATGGTTGGGAACCAGGGTGGGCAGACCGATGCCGAGGTTGACGTACTCGCCGTCGGCGAGCTCCTGCGCGGCGCGGGCCGCCATCTGGTCACGCGTGAGTGCCATGATCAGGCTCCTTCCTGGCGCACGGTCCGACGCTCGATGCGCTTCTCGATGCCGCTGCCCACCTCGACCACGCGGTGCACGTACACGCCGGGCAGGTGGATGCCGTCGGGGTCGAGCTCTCCGGGCTCGACGAGCTCCTCGACCTGCGCGATGCAGATGCGCCCTGCCATAGCCGCGAGCGGATTGAAGTTGCGTGCGGCCTTGTTGAACACGAGATTGCCGTGCCGGTCGCCCTTCAGCGCGTGTACGAGGGCGAAGTCGGTGGTGATCGCCTCCTCGAGCACGAAGTCCCGCTGCTCACCGTGCACGTCGAAGCTGCGCACGTCCTTGGCCGGCGAGGCCACCGCGATCGAACCGTCGGCGTTGTACCGGCGTGGCAGGCCGCCCTCGGCGACCTGCGTGCCGACGCCGGTCTGGGTGAAGAAGGCGGCGATTCCGGAACCGCCGGCGCGCAGCTTCTCGGCGAGGGTTCCCTGCGGGGTGAGCTCGAGCTCGAGGTCTCCCTCGAGGAACTGCCGCTCGAACTCCTTGTTCTCGCCGACGTAGGAGGACGTCATCTTCCGGATCCGCCGCGAGGCGAGCAGGATGCCCAGGCCCCAGTCGTCGACGCCGCAGTTGTTGCTGACGACACTGAGCTCGCCGGTGCCCTGCGCGTGCAGCGCCTCGATGAGCTTCATGGGATTGCCCGAGAGACCGAAGCCGCCGACGGCCAGCGAGGCGCCGTCCGGGATGTCGGCGACGGCCTCCGCAGCGGATGCGAACTGTTTGTCGATCAAGACCACTCCTTCGTGTGCGGTGCTTCCAGCATCCGCCCGCCCGGGTCGGCGGGCAAGGAACCGCTTGCGATGTGGTCGCAGAGCGAGCTAGCGTCCACATTGTGGAACCAGCTGCCGCATCACGTCGCACCGTGCCCGGGGCCCAGGCCGTCGCGCGGGCGGCGGCGCTGCTGCGTCTGGTGTCGGCATCTGCCGACGGCGCCGGCCTGCAGTCGCTGGCCCGGGATGCCGGGCTCAGCCGCTCGACGGCGCATCGCCTGCTCACGGCACTGCGCGTCGAGGGACTCGTCGACCAGGACGAGGCCACGGCCCGCTGGATGCCCGGACCCGAGCTGTATCTGATGGGAACAGTGGCCGCCGCGCGGTACGACATCACCGAGCTGTCTCGCGACATCGTGCGCTCGCTGGCCGTCAAGACGGAGGAGAGCGCGTTCCTCTCCACACGTCGCGCCGACGAGACGGTGTGCCTCGTCCGCGAGGAGGGCCCATTCCCCATCCGCTCGTTCGTGCTCAGCGAGGGAGTGCGCTTCCCCCTCGGCGTCGCGAGCGCCGGGCTGGCGATCCTCGCCTTCCTGCCCGACCACGATGTGGATGCCTATCTTCAGCGGCACCCCGAGCTCGAGCACAGCTGGGGCTCGGTGCACGCCGACACGCCGCTGCGGCGGCGCCTGCGCGAGACGAGAGCGCGCGGCTACGCGGTGAATCCCGGCCTGATCGTCGAGGGATCGTGGGGCATGGCCGCGGCCGTGTTCGACCGCCAGGGCCGGCCGGACTGGGCGCTCAGCATCACCGGTGTGGAGTTCCGTTTCGGCCCCGATCGGCTGCCGCAGCTGGGACGCACTCTGCTCTCGCATGCGCACCAGCTCTCGTCGCGGGTCGCGAGCGGCCGACGCTGAGCCAATAGATACCGACAGATATATACTGTTCGGTATGCATAAAGCCGAAGCGATCACCGCGATCGTGCTCGCCGCGCACGCGCTGGCGCGCATCGCGGCCCACGACGCCGGGAATGACGCGCCATCCGCGCAGTGGCGCACCCTCAGCATCCTCGAGCAGCAGGGCGGACTGCGCCTCGGCGCCCTGGCATCCGCCGCCCGCACGACGCAGCCGGGCATGACACGGCTGATCGGCGCGCTCGAGCACGCCGGACTCGTCGAGCGCACCGCCGACCCCGACGACTCGCGTGCCATCGTCGTCACGGCGACGGAGGCGGGCATCCGCGCCCTTCACGACTGGCGCACCGAGCTGGGCGCCACTCTCGCCCCGCGCTTCGAACGTCTCGGCGAAGACGACTGGCGTGCGATCGAGCGCACCGCCGCCATCCTCGGCGAGCGCGCGCAGAGCACACCCGACCACACGACAGGAGCACACGAATGAGCGGAGCACCACAGGGATCGATCTGGCGGCAGCCGGCACAGGTGTGGGCGGTCGCGTTCGCCTGTGTGGTCGCGTTCATGGGCATCGGCCTGGTCGACCCGATCCTCCCCGCGATCGCCGAGTCGCTCGAGGCATCCCCGGTCGAGACCGAGCTGCTCTTCACCAGCTACCTGCTGGTCACCGGTCTGGCCATGCTCGTCACGAGCTGGATCTCCAGCCGAATCGGCGCGAAGGCGACCCTGCTCGTCGGCCTCGGGCTCATCGTGGCATTCGCCCTGCTGTGCGCCCTGAGCGGCAGCGTCGACTGGGTGATCGGGTTCCGCGCCGGCTGGGGCCTGGGCAACGCGCTTTTCATCTCCACCGCGCTGGCGACCATCGTCGGTGCGGCCGCCGGAGGCAGCGGCGCCGCCATCGTGCTCTACGAGGCGGCACTCGGGCTGGGCATCGCGGTCGGGCCGCTGCTCGGCGGACTGCTCGGCGAGCTCAGCTGGCGCGGCCCGTTCTTCGGCGTCGTGGCGTTGATGGCGATCGGATTCATCGCGGTGCTCGCGCTCGTCCACACTGACGGCGAACGCCGCGAGCCGATGCCGTTCTCGGCACCGTTCCGCGCGCTTCGACGCCCCGCCCTCGCTGTGCTCGCCGTGGCCGCCCTGTTCTACAACATCGGCTTCTTCGTGCTGCTGGCGTTCTCGCCGTTCCCGCTCGGCTTCGGAGCCCTGGGCATCGGCTTGACCTTCTTCGGCTGGGGTGTGGCTCTCGCTGTGACCAGCGTCTGGGTGGCTCCCGCCCTCATGCGCCGCACCTCGCGTGCATCGATCATGCTCGTCACCCTGCCGCTGCTGGCCGCCGCCCTCGTCACGGCAGGCCTCGTCGTCGCCAGCCCTGCCGCGCTCGTGGTGTGCATCGTCGTGGGCGGTCTGCTGCTGGGCGTGATGAACACGGTCCTGACCGAGGCCGTGATGGAGGCCACGGACCTGCCCCGGTCGGTCGCATCGTCGGCGTACTCGGCCGTGCGCTTCCTCGGCGGCGCGATGGCGCCGCCCACGGCCGCAGCCCTCGCCCACGCGTACGGCGACACGGTGCCGTACCTGTTCGCCGCGGGCGCCGTGCTGCTCGCCGCACTGACGGTGCTGTTCGGGCGCCGCGCGCTCTCCCGCATCGACGACTCCGCCGCAGGCACCGCTGACGAGGCTGCGGCTATCCTCATCGGAGACGCCGCGTGAGCGGCATCCGCGCTTCCCACCGCTGAGGAGACCGCCGTGACCAGCCCCGACACCCTTCCGCCCCGCAGCCGTCTCGTTCGCGATCGGCTCGCCGAGGTGGGGATCGACGCCCGCATCGTCGTGCTGCCCGAGTCGGCGCACACCGCCGCTCTGGCGGCGCAGGCGATCGGATGCCCGGTGGGGGCGATCGCGAACAGCCTCGTGCTCGTCGCCGACGGCGAGCCGATCCTGGTGATGACGAGCGGCGCGCACCGCGTCGACTTCAGCGTGCTCGCCGAGCAGATCGGTGCGCAGACGGTGGCCATGGCACCGCCGGCGGTCGTGCGATCGTCGACGGGCCAGGTGATCGGCGGGGTGGCGCCGGTCGGTCATCCCGCTCCCCTGCCCACGCTGATCGACGAGTTCCTGAGCGCGTTCGATGAGGTGTGGACGGCCGGCGGCACGCCCCAGACGGTCATGCCGCTCGGCTTCGCCCAGCTGATCGAGGTGACCGGCGCCAGGCTGGTGCGGGTGCGGTGATCACTCGACCATCAGGTCGTCGATCTCGAGATCCTCGTCGAGCAGGCAGTAGATGATGAGGTCGGGGTACTCCTCGGGGGCGATGAAGAGCAGGGTGATCCCGCCGTCACCGAACACGACCACCCCGTCGAGAGCGATGTCGTCCTTCAGTGCCTGCAGCGCCTCGACCATGCCCGCTTCGTCGTCTTCGTCCTCGTAGGCGGCTTCTATCAGCTCTTCGACGACCTCGCGCTCGCGCGCTTCGAGGATCTCCTCCGTGAGGCGTGCCAGGGCGTGCTTCACGGTCTCCTGCATCGTGTCGAGGTCGGGCAGGTCCTCACGCTCGACGGGCACCTCTTCCTCGTCGTCGTCCTCATCGTCGTCGTCGTAGTCGAACTCCTCGTCGAATTCGTACTCGACGATGACGCGTCGACCTCCGGGCAGATCGACGGTCGCGGTGAGCGCGCCGTCCTCGTCGGTGTCGATGTCATCGAGATCGATCATGAGAGCCACCTCCTGTCCGACATGTTCTCACCGGTGCGCCCGAGACGGAAGAGCCGGACGGGACGCCGTGCGCCCGGAGTGCTGCTCTAGGGTCGTCGCATGAGAAGAACGCGCGGACGGGTCGTCGACGTCGACACTCTCGAGGACTTCGATCGCCGTCTCGCTGCAGGCGTCCACTCGCTCTCGGGCTGGCGCATCCGCGCGCTCGACCTCACCGCACGCAGCGGCGCTCTGCGGTCGGTCGATGTCGCCGGGTCGCTGTTCCTGGGCTGCCGCCTCACCCTCGCCGATGAGTCGTCGGTGCGGGCACGGGGTGCGGTGGTGTTCCCCGAGCTTCCCGGCATCCCGATCGACACCTACCGCACCGCCCTGTACACCCCGGCCGACCTCTACGGAGACGGCGACTACGCCGACAGCCTCGACGCGCGCACCTACGCCTGGTCGAAGCGCGAGACGTCGCAGGATGCCGCACTCGCGAAGTCGCTGCACGATCACACCATCGACCTCGCGCTCTCGGAGTGGGTGGTGGGCAGGCGGCTCGTCGGTGTGATGGGCGGACACGCGGTGGCGCGCGGCAGCCGGGAGTACGCCGAAGGGGTCGAACTCGGGCAGCACCTGTCGCAGAAGCTGACGGTCGCGACCGGCGGCGGACCGGGTGCGATGGAGGCCGTCAACCTGGGTGGCCACCTCTCGAACCGAGGAGCGGATGCCCGGGAGCAGGCACTGTCGATACTCGCCGCGGTGCCGGGCTTCTCGCCGAGCATCGCCGCCTGGGCCGACGCGGCATTCGCCGTGCGACGCGAGTTCCCCGACGGAGGCGACTCGCTCGGCATCCCCACCTGGCACTACGGACACGAGCCGCCGAACCTGTTCGCGAGCGCAATCGCCAAGTACTTCCGCAACGCGCAGCGCGAGGCGATCCTGCTGGAGGTGTGCCAGGCGGGGATCGTGTTCCTGCCGGGTTCGGGCGGAACCGTGCAGGAGATCTTCCAGGACGCGTGCGAGAACTTCTACGCGGACGAATCGTCGGTCGCCCCGATGATCCTCGTGGGGCGCGCCTACTGGACCGAGCACTACCCCGTCTGGCCGCTGCTCACGGCGCTGGCCGCAGGCCGGGCGATGGAGCGCCATGTGCACCTCGTCGACACCGCGCAGGAGGCCGCGGTGCTGGCATCCGGGGGCGTGTGACGACGCAACCCGCCCGGCGGCCCGGTGCGATTTTGCGCGGCCGCGGCCCGCTGGTAATGTAATTCCTCGGCCGGGGAAATTTTCCGGGCCACGCACCTCTAGCTCAATCGGCAGAGCAACTGACTCTTAATCAGTGGGTTCAGGGTTCAAGTCCCTGGGGGTGCACGGACAAGCCCCGGTAGATCTCGCCATCTACCGGGGCTTCTCTGCTTTCGCTTCTCGCTGCGCGTCGCGCGACGTAGAGTTCCGGGATGGAGATCACGCCCGACGTCGTCGTCACCCTGCGCCCCGACGAGGTGTTCGTCTTCGGCAGCAATGCAGCCGGTCGGCACGGCGGGGGCGCCGCCCGCATCGCCCACGAGAGGTTCGGCGCGGTGTGCGGTGAGGGACACGGACACCACGGGCAGTCATACGCGATCGACACGATGAGCGGCCTCGACGTGCTCGCGCGTGAAGCCCGCGCATTCGTCGACTTCGCCACCGAGCATCCCGACCTGCGGTTCCTGCTGACCCCGGTGGGCTGCGGCATCGCCGGGTACACGCCCGAGCAGATCGCTCCCCTGTTCGCGGGTCTGCCCGGCAACGTCGCCGTCCCCTCCTCCTTCGTCCCGCACCTCTGACGCCTGGCCCGGCAGATCGGGATGAACGGACCGTTTCGTGTCTGGACCGATATGCTGCGAGCCGGTTCAGCGGAGGGTCGCGGCCTATCCTGGATAGGTGACCGACACCCGCGACGACGCCGACCTCGCTGCCGATCTCGCCCTCGCTCTCCGTCTGGCGGACGCAGCGGACGCCCAGTCGCTGCCCCGGTTCGACGCCGCCGATCTGCAGGTCTCGCGCAAGGCCGACCGCTCGCACGTCACCGACGCCGACCTGGCCACCGAGCGCGCCATCCGCGAGCTGCTCGCAGCCGAGCGCCCCGCCGACGGCATCTTCGGCGAGGAGTACGGCGCCGAGGGCGACACCCATCGCCAGTGGATCATCGACCCGATCGACGGCACGGCGAACTTCCTGCGCGGGGTGCCGCTGTGGGGCACGATGATCGCTCTCGCGATCGACGGCGTGCCGCGCGTCGGCGTGGTCAGCATGCCTGCCCTGGCCCGCCGCTGGTGGTCAGCCGACGATCTCGGCGCGTGGACGAACGCCGCCGACGGCCCCCGCCGCCTTTCGGTGTCCGACGTGGACTCGCTCGACGACGCGAGCATCAGCTTCCAGAGCATCGGGCAGTGGGCTGACGCCGGGAAGCTTGCCGAACTCCACGCCGTCGCCGACCGGGTGTGGCGCGACCGCGCCTACGGTGACGTGTACAGCTACATGCTTCTCGCCGAAGGCCGAATCGACATGGTCGCCGAGTTCGACGTCAAGGAGTACGACATCGCCGCAGCCGTGGCGATCGTTCGAGAAGCCGGCGGCCGCATGACCGCCTTCGACGGAGCCGAGACCCTGTCGGCGCTGTCCACGCTCGCCACGAACGGCATCCTGCACGACCCCTTCCTGTCCCTGTTCCGCGACGCGCACCTCCCCTGAGCGCACCGCTCCCCCTCCCCGGAATCCCTCTATGAGCCCCCGCATCCCCCTCACGTTCAGCGCGCTCGCAGCCGTTCTGCTGCTGGCATCGTGCGCCGCCCCCGAGGCCACGCGCCCACCGTCATCGAGTTCGTCGATGAGCACCGAGCCGACCACCACCGCGAGCACGGCACCGGCCGACGTCGAGACGCCGACCCCGGGCGCCGAGCCCACCTGCAAGACGATCATCACCCCGGGCACGGTCGACGCCCTGACCTCCCAGGGATGGACGTCGAAGCAGCAGGAGCTGCGCATCGGCGAGACGCTGGTGCCGGACGGTCTGCTGTGCATGTGGGCAGACTTCAGCACGGCATCCGACCACGGCCAGATGTACGGGTGGGGCACGCTCGACGCGCGCACCTCCGACGTCGCTCAGGCGAACCTGAAGCGCGACGGCTGGCTGCGCTCGAGCGAGGGAGACCAGGTGTACTTCACCGAGGATCCCGCCTACGCCATCGCAACCGACGAGGACGGCTTCGGCATGACCTACGAGTTCGGCGACGGCTGGGTGAAGTTCGCAGACACGAAACAGGGCCTGCTGCTCATCGAGTGGAAGGGATGAGCGAACAGGCCCGGTTGTGAAGGCGCCGCCCGGTTAGCGGCGCCTTTCGTCACTTCTGGCGGTGGCCCCAGTTGTCGGAGCGGCGAGTCGCGCTTCCGCGCTGCCGCATCACGTACGCCATGGCGATGCTGACCATGATGATGCCGGCGCTGAACGCCACACCCTGCCATGCCGGCATCTCCCACGCGGCGCCGAGAAGCCACATACCACCCATGAACAGCACGAGGAACACGATGAAGTCGACCATGTCGAAGCCTTTCCGATCGTCGGATTACCCTCTCAGCTTACCGGTCTGATGGGGCGCCCCGCGGATGCCCCGGTCGGGGTCGCGCGGCTAGAGTTGTGGCATGCCGAGGACCCGCCCGTGACCGCGACGACCCGCGGTCCGTCGCGCCGCGGGCGCCCGGGACACGACCGCGCCGACGTCATCCGCGTCGGCGTCCAGCTCTTCAATGAGCAGGGCTACGATGCGACGTCCGTGTCGGATCTGACCGCGCGGCTCGGCGTCACGAAGTCGGCGCTGTACCACCACGTCGACTCGAAGGAGCAGATCCTCGAGATCGCCCTCGACGACGCGCTGGGCGGTCTGGAGGATGCCCTGGATGCCGCCCTCGAGCATCCCACCGCCGGTGAACGGCTCACCGCCATCGTCGACGGCGCCGTGCGGGTGCTGACCGGGCGGCAGCCGCAGGTGACGCTGCTGCTGCGCCTGCGCGGCAACAGCGACCTCGAGCTCGCCGCGCTCGAGCGCCGTCGCCGCTTCGATCACACGGTCACCGGCCTCGTGCAGCAGGCGCAGGCGGAGGGGCTCGTGAGAGCGGATCTGGATGCCGGTGTCGCCACCCGCCTGATCTTCGGGATGATCAATTCGGTCGTCGAGTGGTATCGGACGGACGGCCCCGTCGACCCGGAGCTGCTCGGCGCGGAGATCCGCGCGGTCGCGTTCGACGGGTTGCGCCCTCGGGCGTGACGCGAACGCGACGTCTCGGGGCTGATGTTCCACAGTGACAGCGGCTGGTGGAGCTGGGGGGAATCGAACCCCCGTCCGACGCTGCTCATCCACGTCTTCTCCGGGCGCAGTCTGTGGAGGCGTTCTGCTCGGCTCCGACCTTTGTCACAGACACCTAAGTCGACGAGCCCAGTCTGGGAAGAGTCCCACGTGACGTCCAGACGCCATCACGCAGCTAGATCCCTAGATGACGCCAGGGTCCGTATCGGGATCAGATACGGTCTGACGGACTATCGGGCTCGCTTAGGCAGCGAGGGCGAAGTCGTTGCGCTTGGTTTCGGCAACTATGGTTTTGCAGGGAGCGTTCACGAGATAACCCTGCATCCTCGGCCCGCTTCTCGTCGATACACAGGCGCCGTCGAAACCGATCAGCCCCGTGGACCTTCTTGCGAAGGAGCCGCTGTCACACTGTGGAATTACCAGCGGGAGCATGTGCTCCCGAGCATCACAGACTACAACGGATCCGACCCGGATGCTATTCCGGGGCGAGGCTGTGGCCGGTGTGCCGTACAGTCGCTCGCATGAGCGAAGTCATCATCACCGTCCGCGGCGAGCACGAACTGCGCGTCGCACCCGAGCGGGCCACCATCCGGCTCACCGTGGCCCTCGACGGTCCTGACCGCGAGGAGGTCGTGCGCCGGACGCTGGCGCTCGCGGAGCCGGTGCGCGAAGGCATCACCGCACAGGAGCAGGCGGGGAGCGTGACCGCGTGGTCGAGCCAGCGGCTGAGCGTGTACGCCGAGCGGCCCTGGAACGCCGACGGCCGGAGGCTCGCGCCCGTGTACCGGGCAAGCGTCGACTTCACCGCCACCTTCGCCGACATCTCCGAGCTGTCGCTCTGGGCGACCGAGCTCTCCGGCGAAGACGGCGTCGCGCTCGGCGACGTCGACTGGCATCTGACCCCGGAGACGGAACGCGATGTGGAGCGCGAGGTCGCGACTCAGGCGGTCGGCGTCGCCGTGTCGCGCGCTCAGGCGTACGCCGAGGCGCTCGGACTGCGCACCGTGACCCCGCTGGAGATCGCTGATCGTGGATTGATCTCCGCCGAGGCTCCCGGCTTCGCGCCGGTCGCGATGCGCGCTGCGGGCGCATTCGACGCGTCGCCCGCGATGGAGTTCCAAGGCGAGGAGATCACCGTCTCGGCGACCGTGGAGGGCCGCTTCTCGGCATCCTGATCCGGCATCGGGCGCGTGCGGATCCGCACGCGCCCGCCCGACGCATCAGCCGATCGCGAAGGGCGCGAGCTCGGCGGCCAGACGCTCGGAGACGTGCGCGTGCACAGCCGTGCCGTTCTCCTCATGCTCGGACGAGACCAGCACACCGCTCTCGTGCACCGCCGAGATGAGGTCCCCCCTGTCATACGGCACGAGCGCGCGCACCTCGACGGCGGGCATCGGAAGCCGCCGCTCGATCTCGGCGCGCAGCTCGGCGATGCCCTCCCCCGTTCGTGACGACACGAAGTGGGAGTCTGGTGCGAGACCGCGCAGCACGAGCCGCTCGTCCTCATGGATCAGGTCGGCCTTGTTGAAGACGACCATCTCGGGGATGTCGCGGCCGCCGACGTCGCCGATCACGTCGCGCACCGTCTGCAGCTGCGCGGACGGGTCGGGATGCGAGGCGTCGACGACGTGCACGAGCAGGTCGGCCTGGCCGACCTCCTCCAGCGTCGAACGGAACGCCTCGACCAGCTGGTGCGGCAGGTTGCGCACGAAGCCGACGGTGTCGGCAAGCGTGTACACGCGGCCGTCGGCCGACTCCGCGCGGCGCACCGTGGCGTCCAGGGTAGCGAACAGGGCGTTCTCGACGAGCACGCCGGCGCTGGTCAGCGCGTTCAGCAGGCTCGACTTGCCCGCGTTGGTGTATCCCGCGATCGCGACCGACGGGATGGTGTTGCGCTTGCGCTCGGCGCGCTTCGCGTCGCGCGCGGGCGCGAAGTCACGGATCTGCTTGCGCAGCTGCGCCATGCGGGTGCGGATGCGACGGCGGTCGAGCTCGATCTTCGTCTCACCCGGTCCGCGCGAGCCCATGCCCGCGCCGCCGGCGCCGACCTGGCCACCGGCCTGGCGGCTCATCGACTCACCCCAGCCACGCAGGCGCGGCAGCAGGTACTCGAGCTGCGCGAGCTCGACCTGCGCCTTGCCCTCGCGGCTCTTCGCGTGCTGGCTGAAGATGTCGAGGATGACGGTGGTCCGGTCGATGACCTTCACCTTCACGACGTCCTCGAGCGCGCGTCGCTGGCTGGAGGCGAGCTCCGCGTCGGCGATGACGGTGTCGGCGCCGACCGCGGCGACGATGTCCTTCAGCTCCTGCGCCTTGCCCCGGCCGAGGTAGGTCGCAGGGTCGGGGTGCGGCCTGCGCTGCAGCAGACCGTCGAGCACCACGGCACCGGCGGTCTCGGCGAGGGCGGCGAGCTCACGCAGCGAGTTCTCGGCATCCTCCTGCGCGCCCTGCGGGTACACGCCGACGAGTACGACGTTCTCGAGCCGCAGCTGCCGGTACTCGACTTCGGTGACGTCCTCGAGTTCGGTGGACAGCCCGGCGACGCGGCGCAGCGCGTGCCGGTCCTCGAGATCCCACTGCTCGCCGTCCGCGTCGGAATGACCGGCGGATGCCATGTCCTGCAGCGCCTGGGCGGCACCGAACACGCGCGGCTGCGTGCGCGGCTCTGCGTTCGCGAGCACGCGGTCCAGTGCGTCCTGTGTGGTGTTGTCGTCGTTGATGTTCGTCATCCGGTGGTGAACTCTGTCCTCTCTGAGAAGCGCCTTAACCTTAGCCCGCGGTGTCCGGTACGCTCACTGCATGCCGTCGTCCGATCATTACTTCAGTGCGGCCCCGGCCAGTGCCGAGAACCTCCGAACCATCACCGTTCCGCTCGCGGGACGCGATCGGGAGGTGACCACCGCGGGCGGCGTGTTCAGCCCCGAACGTCTCGACACGGGCACCGCGGTGCTGTTCGCCAATATGGCTCCTCTGCCGCCGAGCGGCAACTTCCTCGACCTCGGATGCGGGTGGGGTCCGATCAGTCTCACGATGGCCCTTTCGACGCCGCACGCCGTGATCTGGGCGGTGGATGTGAACGAGCGCGCACTGGATCTCACCAGGCGCAACGCCGAAGCCCTCGGCCTCACCAATGTGAACGCCGTGAAGCCCGAGGATGTTCCCGACGACCTGGTCTTCACCACGATCCGCTCGAATCCGCCGATCCGGGTGGGCAAGAGCGAGCTGCACAACATGCTCGAGCGCTGGATCCCGCGCCTCGACGAGCGCAGCGACGCCTGGCTGGTGGTGCAGCGCAACCTCGGGTCCGATTCGCTGCAGCGGTGGATGGCCACGGTGTTCACGCCCGGCTTCAGCGTGAGCCGTGCGGCGACCGGCAAGGGGTACCGGATCCTCAAGGTGCGCCGGCACGGCACACCGCCGACCGCCCCGATCGTGCTGCCCGAGTGAGCGATCGACCTCAGACGAGGTCGATCTCGCCGCGGTAGACGAGCTGCGCGGGTCCGGACAGCGCGACGTGCTCGCCGTCCTCCGCGGGGAACATCCGCACCCCGAGCACACCGCCCGGCACCTCGACGCGCCACTGGTGTGGTGCCCTGGCGCCGGCCCAATGCCGCACCGCGAGAGCCGTGGCAGCGACGCCCGTGCCGCAGCTGAGGGTCTCGCCGACACCGCGCTCGTGCACGCGCATCCGCACATGCCCGACGCCGTCACGCACCAGCGGCTCACCGGGCACGACGAACTCGACGTTGGCTCCGTCGACGGGGGCCGGGTCGAGCACCGGGGTGGGATTGAGGTCGAGTTCCGCCAGTTCGTCGTCGGATGCCAGGGCGACCACCACGTGCGGGTTGCCGACGTCGATGCCGAGCCCTGGTCGCGGCACCGAGAGACCGGCCGCGCGGGCGAGCGGCTCGCCGCCGGCGAGCTTCCACAGCCCGAGATCGACCTGGTAGCCGGTCTCGGAGCGCATCACGTCGCGCACGCCCGCCCTCGTGCCGATTGGCAGCGTCGAGCCACTGTCGATCGTGGCGAGACCGGCACGCAGCAGGTAGTGAGCGAAGACGCGGATGCCGTTGCCGCACATCTCGGCGATCGACCCGTCGGCATTGCGGTAGTCCATGAACCACTCGGCCTCGGGCTCTTCAGCCAGAACCGTCGCGCCTTCAGGAATGGCCACCGAACGCACGACCCGCAGCACGCCGTCAGCGCCGACGCCGAAGTTGCGGTCGCAGAGCGCCTGCACCTGGGTCGCTGACAGATCCAGCTCGCCGTCGACGTCCTCGATGATCACGAAGTCGTTGCCGGTGCCGTGCCCCTTGGTGAATGCGACCATACGAACAGTCTAGAGAGCGCCGGAACCCGTGACCCGGTACCGGCCGCACAGCAATGGGTGCACACCCAGGTCGGCTGCGCGTAGTCCCAGCGGCCCTGTTCGTACCGCATGACCCATTCGAATGTCGACGCGGCCGGGGCTCAGTGGATCAGCGACTCGACGTCGACGGGGTGCTCGGCCCACTCGATGTCGGGATAGCGCTTGAACCACGACACCTGCCGCCGCGCGTAGCGACGGGTGAGGGCCTGCGTCTCGGCGATCGCATCGTCTTGAGTGGTGTCGCCGCGCAGCTGCGCGAGAGCCTGGGCGTATCCGATCGCTCGCGACGCGGTGACGCCGTCTTCGATTCCGTCGACACGCAGGCGCTCGACCTCGTCGAGCATCCCGCCCTGCCACATCCATTCCACTCGTCGATCGAGCCGCTCGACCAGCAGCTCCCGCGGCGTGTGAAGACCGATGATCCGGGTAGCCGGATGCCACAGCTCCGGCTTCTCGGGCAGCGCGGCCCCGTGCGTGGTGCCGCCCTGCTCGATCACCTCGAGCGCGCGGACGACGCGCCGGCCGTTCTTCGGATCGATGCGCGCCGCTGTCGCGGGGTCGCGCTCGCGTAGCCGTTCGAACAGCGCGCCCGCACCGCTCTCGGCAAGCTCGGCTTCGAGGCGCGCCCGGAGCGCGGCATCCCTCGGCGGGAACCGGAAGTCGAAGATCACGCTTGAGACGTACAGTCCGGATCCGCCGACGAGGATCGCATCTCCCCCGCGGGCGTGGATGGCGGCGATCGCCTCACGGGCGAGCGGCTGATACCAGGCGACGGCCGCCTCATCGGTGACCTCGCGGACGTCGAACAGGTGGTGCGGGATGCCGCGCCGCTCGTCGATGCGGAGCTTGGCGGTGCCGATGTCCATGCCCCGGTACAGCTGCATGGCGTCGGCGTTGACGACCTCGGCCGGGTTGCCACGCGCACGCAGCTGCTCGGCGAGATCGAGTGCGAGCTCGCTCTTGCCGGTGCCCGTGGCGCCGACCACCGCCCAGAGCCGCGGCGCATCGGGCCGCGCCGCGCCGGGGATCAAGATCCGACAGGGCGCAGCGTGGGCAGTCCCAGGGAGACCGCGCGCGGCGCGCCGGACTCCCCCGACGGTGCGGGGACGCCGCACGACGCGGCCTGCGCGCGATCCCACGCGTCGCCGCCGCGGGTGCGGCGGATGCGCAGCGGTGCGCCGGTCGGGTCGTCGGCGAGCAGATGGAACGGCGCGCCGTGCGTGATCTTCGCCGTGACGACGTCGCCGGGGCGCGGGAGCTCGGATCCGGGGGTCACCTCGAAGTGCACGAGCCGGTTGTCTTCAGCACGCCCGGTGAGGCGATGCGTCGAGGCATCCTTCTTGCCCTCGCCGACGGAGACGAGCACCTCGACCTCGCGGCCGACCTGCTTCTGGTTCTCCTCCAGCGAGATCCGCTCCTGCAGGGCGATCAGGCGGTTGTACCGCTCTTGCACGGCCTCCTTCGGCACCTGGTTCTGCATCGTGGCCGCCGGCGTGCCCTCGCGGATGGAGTACTGGAAGGTGAAGGCGCCCGAGAAGCGGGACTGCTCGACGACGCGCATGGTGTCTTCGAAGTCCTCGTCGGTCTCACCGGGGAAGCCGACGATGATGTCGGTGGTGATGGCCGCGTGCGGGATGCGCTCGCGCACGCGCTCGATGATGCCGAGGTAGCGGGAGCTGCGGTACGAGCGACGCATCGCCTTGAGGATGCTGTCACTGCCCGACTGCAACGGCATGTGCAGCTGAGGCATCACGTTGGGCGTCTCGGCCATCGCATCGATGACGTCGTCGGTGAACGCGGCGGGGTGCGGGCTGGTGAAGCGGATGCGCTCGAGTCCTTCGATCTCTCCCGCTGCGCGCAGCAGCTTGCTGAACGCCTGGCGGTCGCCGAACTCGACACCGTAGGAGTTGACGTTCTGCCCGAGCAGCGTGACCTCGATCGCTCCGTCTTCGACGAGCAGCCGGATCTCATTGAGGATGTCGCCGGGACGGCGGTCCTTCTCCTTGCCTCGCAGGCTCGGGACGATGCAGAACGTGCAGGTGTTGTTGCAGCCGACCGAGATCGACACCCAGCCGCTGTGCGCGGAGTCGCGCTTGGTGGGCAGCGTCGACGGGAAGATCTCGAGCGACTCGAGGATCTCGAGCTCGGCCTCGCCGTTGTGGCGTGCGCGCTCGAGCAGGCCGGGCAGGGAGCCCATGTTGTGCGTGCCGAAGACGACGTCGACCCAGGGAGCCTTGTCGAGCACCGCCTGCTGGTCCATCTGCGCGAGGCATCCGCCGACGGCGATCTGCATGCCCTCGTGCTTGTCCTTTCGGGACTTGAGATGCCCGAGGGTGCCGTACAGCTTGCCGGCGGCGTTGTCGCGCACGGCGCAGGTGTTGATGATCACGATGTCGGCCTCGTCGCCGGCATCCGCCCGCACGTACCCTGCGCTCTCGAGCGAACCCGACAGGCGCTCGGAGTCGTGCACGTTCATCTGGCAGCCGAAGGTGCGCACCTCGTAGGAGCGACGGCGCCCGTCGGCGGTCATCGCCGCGGTGGAGAGCGCGATGATCGTCGGTTCGGAAGAGAGAGAAGACATGGTGGTTCCATTCTACGAGCCGCCCGGCCGGGTGGCGGGGCGGCTCGTAGAGAGGATGCTCAGTCGGAGTCGACGAATCGCACGCCGGAGGAGTGCGCACCGGACGGGCGGGTCGTCGCGCGACGCACTCCGACCTCGCCCAGGGCTGTGCGTGCGGCGTTCATCGCGACGGAGCCGCCGTAGCCGCGGCGGGCCAGCTGCCCGTGCAGCCGGCGCAGTGCGGTGTCGTAGTCGAGGCGGCTCATGCCCGATGCCTTGCTGCGGGCGAACTCCAGCGCCCGCTCGGCATCGTCGTCGGGCAGCTCAGCGAGCGCGTCGTCGACGATGTCACGCGGGATGCCGCGCTGCCCGAGCGACCGCGCCAGGGCGATGCGTCCCTGCCCCTTCCGCTCGGATCCTGAGGTCACCAGCAGCGAGGCGAGCGTGTGATCGTCGAGGTAGCTGCGGCGGAGGAACTCGTCGATGACGTCGTCGATCGCGTCGCGGTCGAGACCGTTCTCGCGCAGCACCGACCGCGCCTCCGAGACCGACAGCTGCTTGGCGCGCAGCTTGCGCACCAGAGCCTCCTCTGCGCGCTGACGGATCTCGTCGGCATCCGATTCGAGCGGCACGGCGTCGTCATGATTCTCGGCCGGATCGTCGAGCCGCGGAGCTCCCCCGAACAACGGGATCACCGGGGCGAGCCCGTCGTCAGCGGAGGACATCAGGCCGGACGGCGTTCGGCGAGCTCGTCGACGGTGTCTTCCGCCTTGGCGCCCACACCCAGCTTCTGCTTGATCTGCGTCTCGATCGCCATGGCGACGTCGTCGTTCTTGATCAGGAAGTTGCGGGCGTTCTCCTTGCCCTGGCCGAGCTGGTCACCGTCGTAGGTGTACCACGAGCCAGACTTCTTGACGATGCCGTGCTCGACGCCGAAGTCGATGAGGCTGCCCTCGCGCGAGATCCCGATGCCGTAGAGGATGTCGAACTCCGCCTGCTTGAACGGCGGGGCCATCTTGTTCTTGACGACCTTGACACGGGTGCGGTTTCCGACCGCCTCGGTGCCGTCCTTCAGGGTCTCGATGCGCCGGATGTCGAGGCGCACCGAGGCGTAGAACTTCAGCGCCTTACCGCCGGCCGTGGTCTCGGGCGAGCCGAAGAACACACCGATCTTCTCGCGCAGCTGGTTGATGAAGATGGCCGTGGTCCTGGTCTGGTTCAGCCCACCGGTCAGCTTTCGCAGCGCCTGCGACATGAGACGCGCCTGCAGACCCACGTGCGAGTCGCCCATCTCGCCCTTGATCTCGGCCTCGGGCACGAGGGCGGCGACGGAGTCGATGACGACGAGGTCGATCGCGCCGGAGCGGATCAGCATGTCGGCGATCTCGAGGGCCTGCTCACCCGTGTCGGGCTGCGAGACGAGCAGCTGGTCGATGTCGACGCCGAGCTTGCGTGCGTATTCGGGGTCGAGCGCGTGCTCGGCGTCGATGAACGCGGCGATTCCGCCGGCGCGCTGCGCGTTGGCGATCGCGTGCAGGGTCAGCGTCGTCTTACCGGACGATTCGGGACCGTAGATCTCGATGATGCGTCCACGCGGCAGACCTCCGATGCCGAGGGCGACGTCGAGGGCGATCGACCCGGTCTGGATCACCTCGACAGGAGCGCGCTCGTCGCTGCCCAGTCGCATGATCGACCCCTTGCCGAACTGACGCTCGATGTGTGCGAGTGCGGAATCCAGGGCCTTCTCGCGGTCGTCGGTGGATGGCATGACGTGCTCCTCTGTATCTCGAAGTTCTGCCGCCTGTAGGCTGTCGCGGCCGTTCCGGATGGAGTGACTCTGCGACAAGGCGTATGGCTCAGTGCCACATCTCTCACCGTATGAGCGGCCACCGACATTGGATCGGTGACAGCGTCTGATGTGGAGAAGATGACCTCAAGACCACTTGTGCAGAACATTACGCACACATCGAACACATCTTCGACGACACGCCGAGGATTGGCCGCAGAGTTTCGTTCAGCGCTCGCGTGGATCCAGCCGTCCCACGCCGTAGCGCCGCGTCGCAGGCACGTCGGTCTCATCACACAGCGCGAGCCAGATATCGCGCGGCGGCACCCCGGCATCCAGTGCCTCACGGGCCGTCCTGCCCAGCGTGCCCAGGATCAGGTCGTGCACAAGAGAATCCGCGCGGCCGCCGAACTCGTCGTCGACCGCGCGGAGGAACTCGCTTCGTCGCATGTGGGGAGTGCGCTGCGGCGTCAGTGCAGCGACAGCTCGGGCTCGACCGCGGCGACGAGATCGTCGGGGACGACGTCCGGGAACGGACTGAGGCCTTCGAGCACGGAAATGCGGTCGCCGACCTCGCGCATGATCGTCGAGATGGGCACGTCGAGTGCCTCTGCGACCGATGCGAGGATCTCGCTCGACGCCTCCTTCTGACCGCGCTCGACCTCGCTCAGATACCCGAGAGCCACGGAGGCCTTGCTCGCGACCTGGCGCAGAGTGCGCCCCTTCTGCAGGCGGAAGTCCCGCAGCACATCGCCGATTTCCTGTCTGACGAGGATCATCGGAACCTCCTTTCCGTTGCGCCACCCGGAGACTGCTCCGAGGGGATCGCCAGTCTAACCCGATCGGTTGTCGTCGAATCTACTGTTTCTCGCTGTGCTTGAGTTGTGAGTGAGCGGCTTGTCACGTAGAAGACAACGTCGATGCGCGCGGGCCTATTCCCGCACCGCTGCCAGCGCCGCGGAGACGGCCGCCGCTGTCGCCTGCGCACGGATCTCGGCGCGCGTGCCGGCGAACAGGTTCGGGATGCTCCGGATGCCCGTCGCCGTGGCGACGCCGATGTGCACAGTGCCGACCGGCTGGCCGTCGGGCGAGTCCGGCCCGGCGATCCCCGTCGTCGCGATGCCCACGTCGGCCGGACGATCGTCGACGGCCACGGCGCGCCGCACCCCCTCGGCCATCTGCGCGGCCACGTCGGGATGCACGGCACCGTGCTCGGCGAGCAGAGCGGCGTCCACGCCGAGCAGCGTGTGCTTGACCGGGGTCGCATAGGCGACGATGCCGCCGAGCAGAGCAGCCGACGCACCGGGGACCGACACGATCTCGGCGGCGACCGCACCTCCGGTGAGCGACTCCGCGACGCCCAGCGTCCAGCCGCGCTCGCGCAGAGCGGCGACCAGCAGCGCGGCGTCGGTCATCCGGCCCTCCGGCGACCGCGCACCTGCGCCACGATGTAGTCGATGCCGCTCGCGACGGTGAGCACGAGCGCCAGGATCATCAGCACCTGCGTGACCACCACCCAGGCCGTGTGACCGACGAGCCCGCCCAGCGGCAGCAGCGCCCAGCTCAGCGCGAGGCCCTGGACGACGGTCTTGATCTTGCCCATCCAGGCCGCGGCGACGACGTGCTCGTGCACGAGTGTGAAGCGGTGGATCGTGATCGCCCACTCACGGACGAGGATCACGATGACGATCCACCACGGAACCTCGCCGAGGATGGCGAGCCCGAGGAAGCCCGCGCCGGTGAGCAGCTTGTCGGCGATCGGATCCCACAGCTTTCCGAAGTCGCTCACGATGTCGTACCTGCGCGCGAGGTAGCCGTCGACCCAGTCGGTCGAGATGGCGAGCACGAAGAGCCCCGCAGCCACCCAGCGCATGACGATGTCGTCGGCGCCGAACGCACCCGCGAGAAGAAGGAGCACGAAGAAGACGACCGCGAGCGGGATGCGGGCGATCGTGATCGCGTTGGGAAGCTGCCTCGGAATCGTCATCAGTCGCGCCCCGTCAGTCCCCAGGCGTCTTCGTCGCCGTCGTCATCGCTCTCGACCACCGGCAGCCCTTCGAACTGCTGGGCCACGGGATCGCGTCCGTACGGGTCGGCGGAGGCGCTCGCGGGCGGTGCGGCAGGCGCGGCAGGTGCCGGTGCGTCGTCTCCGCGCAGCTTCGCGAGCACTCCCGGCAGCTGCTCCGACGTGACCAGCACATCGCGGGCCTTCGAGCCCTCCGAGGGCCCGACGATCTCGCGTGATTCGAGCAGGTCCATGAGGCGTCCGGCCTTGGCGAAGCCGACGCGCAGCTTGCGCTGCAGCATCGACGTCGACCCGAACTGCGAAGACACGATCAGCTCGGCCGCCGCGAGCAGCAGTTCGAGATCGTCTCCGATGTCTTCGTCGACCTCCTTCTTGCGCGCTTCGGCCGACTCCTGCACGTCGGGGCGGTACTCGGGTCGCGCCTGCTGCGTGACGTGCTTCACGACCGCCGAGATCTCGGCCTCGTCGACCCAGGCGCCCTGCAGACGGAACGGCTTCGACGAGCCCATCGGCGAGAACAGCGCGTCGCCCTGACCGATCAGCTTGTCGGCGCCGGGCGCATCGAGGATGACGCGGCTGTCGGTGACGCTGGTGACGGCGAAGGCCAGACGCGAGGGCACGTTCGCCTTGATCAGGCCCGTGACGACGTCGACGCTGGGGCGCTGCGTGGCGAGCACGAGGTGGATGCCCGATGCGCGCGCCAGCTGGGTGATCCGAACGATCGAGTCCTCGACGTCCCGCGGGGCGACCATCATCAGGTCGGCGAGCTCATCGACCACGACCAGCAGGTAGGGGTAGGGCTTGAGCACGCGCTCGCTGCCCGGCGGCAGCTGCACCTCTCCGGCGCGCACCGCCTTGTTGAAGTCGTCGATGTGGCGGTAGCCGAACGACGCCAGGTCGTCGTACCGCATGTCCATCTCCTTCACGACCCACTGCAGCGCCTCGGCCGCCTTCTTCGGGTTCGTGATGATGGGCGTGATCAGGTGCGGCACGCCCGCGTAGTTGGTCAGCTCGACCCGTTTCGGGTCGATCAGCACCATGCGCACATCAGCGGGGCGGGCGCGCATGAGCAGGCTCGTGATCATCGAGTTCACGAAGCTGGACTTTCCCGACCCTGTCGAACCGGCGACGAGCAGGTGCGGCATCTTGGCCAGGTTCGCCACGACGATGTTGCCGCCGACATCCTTGCCGACGCCGATGGTCAGCGGGTGCGTGCTCTTCTGCGCCGCGCTCGAGCGCAGCACATCGCCGAGCGCGACGGTCTCCTTGTCGACGTTGGGGATCTCGATGCCGATGGCGCTCTTGCCCGGAATGGGCGACAGGATGCGCACGTCGTTCGACGCGACCGCATAGGCGAAGTTGTTGCTCAGCTGCAGGATCTTCTCGACCTTGACGCCGTGACCGACCTCGATCTCGTACTGCGTGACCGTCGGACCGCGCGAGAAGCCGGTGACCTTGGCGTCGACCTTGAACTGCTCGAGCACGCTGGTGATCTGCTCGATCGTGCGGTCGGTGGCATCCGAGCGCACCACCGGCGGCGGCCCGGGTTTCAGCACCGCCGTCGAGGGGAGCACGTAGGGGGCGGCGGGCGCCTGCATCCCCTTCTCCCCCGGCCCCGCTGTTCCGAAGCCGTCGAGACCGGGCAGCTCGCCCGTGGAACCCGAGTCGTCGAGCAGGGCGGTCGTGCTCTGCTCGCCGAGCAGCCCGGTGAGGGCGCTGACGTCGGAGAGCACCTCGGTCGCCGCATCCGCCCCGCCGTGGGTCGCGGGCTCGTCGTCGACGATGACCGCCTGGTCGTACGCGCTCTTCTGCGACGGCTCGTCGAAGAGCGCCGTGATGGCCTGGGAGTCGACGTCGTCGTCCGGCGTCTCCTCTCGCCCGCTCTTGTTGCGTCGCCACCACGGCAGCGCGTCGTCTTTCTCGGCGTCATCGGCGGCCACAACCTCCTCCGCCGAGGGACGCAGGGGCCGCTCGGCGCCGAACATCCAGGCGTACAGGTCGCCCAGCCGCTCGCCGATGCGGTTCGGCGGCGTCTTGGTGAGGATCAGGATGCTGAGCACCGCGAGCAGCGCGAGGATGACGTACGCGACGACCGGGGTGAGGAAGGCGAGGGGCTCACCGAGCATCCAGCCGAAGAGTCCGCCGGCGCCGCTGAGCTCGGGCATCCCGTCGCGCGGCTGCGGCCTGACGACCGCGCCGGTCGCGCCGACGGTGCCCGAGGCGACGTGCAGGATGCCGGCGAGCGACAGCACGAACAGACCGAAGCCGATCCCGATCCGGCCGTTGTCATGCACCGACGACGGATGACGGAACAGCCACCCTGCGAGAAGAAGCAGCAGCACCGGGAGCACGAACGCGACCCGGCCGACCAGCAGACCCCAGGTGAACGCGCTGATGTTCTGTGCGATCACGTTGCCGATGAAGAACCACTCGACCACGCCGCCGATGATGGCGAACAGCACCAGCAGCAGCGGGAAGCCGTCGCGTCGCTGATCTTTCTCGAGGTTCTCCGGACCGAAAGCACGGAACAGACCGCCGACCCCGTGTGCGAGCCCGAGCCACATGCGGACCCCGAGCGGGGGTCGCTCGGCCTCGTCGATGTACTTCTTCGGAGCCGGAGCGGCTTTCGCGCTCGATCGGGCCGTCGTCTGCCGCTTCGGGCGGGACGAGTTCGCGCTCTCGGACGCGCGCTCGGACTTGGTGGTGCTCCTGGCCATGTGTCCACGGTACGGCCGACGGCCGACAACCGCCCGCAGTGACGCGGCTTTACGCGGTATCAGGCCTCGATCACGAGGGGCACGATCATCGGGCGACGGCGCAGCTTCTGGTTGACCCAGCGCCCGATCGTGCGACGGATGATCTGCGAGAGCGCGTGGTTGTCGCGCACGCCGTTGCGCGCCGCCTCCTGCAGGGCGGCGATGATCTTCGGGGTGATGTCGTCGAACACCCGGTCGTCCTCCGCGACGCCGCGCGCATGGATCTCGGGTCCCGAGATGATGCCGCCGGTCGAGGAGTCCACCACGACGATGACCGACACGAAGCCCTCTTCACCGAGGATCCGGCGGTCCTTGAGATCGGCGTCGGTGATGCCGCCGACCGTCGATCCGTCGACGTACACGAAGCCGATGTCGAGCTGACCGGCGACCCGGGCCTCACCGTCACGCAGGTCGATGATGGTCCCGTTGCCGCCGACGATCGTGCGCTCCTCGGGCACGCCGGTGGCCTGGGCGAGCTTTGCGTTCGCGATGAGGTGACGGTACTCGCCGTGCACCGGCAGCACGTTCTTCGGCTTCAGGATGTTGTAGCAGTAGATCAGCTCGCCGGCCGCGGCGTGGCCCGAGACGTGCACCTGCGCGTTGGCCTTGTGCACCACGTCGGCGCCCAGCTTGGTGAGCCCGTCGATCACACGGTAGACCGCGTTCTCGTTGCCGGGGATGAGGCTCGAGGCGAGGATGACGGTGTCGCCCTCGCCGGGCTCGATCGCGTGGTCGAGGTTGGCCATGCGGCTGAGCACGGCCATCGGCTCACCCTGGGATCCCGTCGACATGTAGACGATCTTGTCGTCGGGCAGGTCACGGGCCTTCTTGTAGTCGATCAGCACGTTCGCGGGCACCTTCAGATAGCCCAGCTGCTCGGCGATCGTCATGTTGCGCACCATGCTGCGGCCCAGGAACGCCACGCGGCGACCGTGGGCGTGCGCGGCGTCGATGACCTGCTGCACACGGTGCACGTGGCTCGAGAAGCTGGCGACGATGACCCGGCGCCGCGCCTTGCCGATGACCTGCTCGAGAACGGGCCCGATCGATCGCTCGGTGGGCGTGAATCCCGGCACGTCGGCGTTGGTCGAGTCGACGAGGAACAGGTCGACGCCCTCCTCGCCGAGACGCGCGAAGGCGCGCAGGTCGGTGATCCGCCCGTCGAGCGGCAGCTGGTCCATCTTGAAGTCGCCCGTGGCCAGCGCGAGTCCGGCCGGGGTGCGGATGGCGACGGCCAGGGCATCCGGGATCGAGTGGTTGACCGCGACGAACTCGAGGTCGAACGGACCGACCTTCTCCTCCTGGCCCTCCCTCACGGTGAGGGTGAATGGCTTGATCCGGTGCTCCTTGAGCTTCGCCTCGACGAGTGCGAGCGTGAGCCCGGATCCGATCAGCGGGATGTCCTGCTTCAGGCGCAGCAGGTACGGCACCGCGCCGATGTGGTCTTCGTGACCGTGCGTGAGTACGACGCCGACCACGTCGTCGAGCCGGTGCTTGATCGGCTCGAAGTCGGGCAGGATCAGGTCGACGCCGGGCTGGTGCTCCTCGGGGAAGAGCACTCCGCAGTCGACGATGAGGATCTTGCCCTCGTACTCGAATGTGGTCATGTTGCGTCCGACCTCGCCCAGACCGCCCAGCGGGGTGACCCGCAGCGTTCCGGGAGCGAGCGGCTCGGGTTCGGCGAGGGGGAAGGACATTCGGTCTCCTCAAGCGGGCAGGCGGGGCCCGGTCATGTCGTTGTCAGCGCGAGGGCGCGCTCATCGTGTGGTGCCGTGCACCTTGGGCAGTGCGCCGCCGGCCGCAGCGTTGCGGTCGGGGCGGAAGTTCGAGAAGTCGGCGCCGGCGACATCCGTGACGAGGGCGATCTCATCCTCGATGAGGGCCGCCTCCCACTCCTCCGGGCCGACCAGGGGCAGGCGCACGCGCGGGCTGTTGATGCGGCCGAGTCCGTGCAGGATGTACTTCGCCGAGACCGTGCCGGGCACGTGCGTCATGACCGCTCGCACCAGCGGCTCGAGACGCTTGTGCTCGGCGGTCGCGGCCGTCAGGTCGCCCCGGTTGACCGCGTCGACGATGGTCCGGTACGGGGCCGAGGTGATGTTCCCGGTGACGCCGACGAGGCCCGTCGCACCGATCGACAGGTGCGGCAGCACGTTGGCGTCATCGCCGGAGAAGTACATCAGCTCGGTCTGGTTCAACACCCGGCTGACCTCGCTGAAGTCCCCCTTGGCGTCCTTGACCGCGAGGATGTTCGGATGCTTGGCCAGGCGCAGCATCGTCTCGTACCTGATCGGCACGCCGGTGCGGCCGGGGATGTCGTAGAGCATGACCGGCAGGTCGGTGGCGTCGGCGACCAGGCGGAAGTGGGTGAGGATGCCGGCCTGGGTGGGCTTGTTGTAGTACGGCGTGACGACCAGGAGCCCGTCGGCGCCGGCCTTCTCGCTAGCCTTGTACAGCTCGATGGCATGCGCGGTCTCGTTGGACCCGCCACCGGTGATGATCTTCGCCCGCCCGGCCGAGACATCCTTCCCGACCTCGACGAGACGGATCTTCTCGTCGTCGGTGAGGGTGGAGGTCTCACCCGTCGTGCCCGTGACGACGATGCCGTCGGCACCGTCGCTGATGACGCGGTCCAGGTGCTTCTCGGTGGCCGGCCAGTCGACCTCGCCGTCGGCGGTCATCGGGGTGACCAGCGCGACGAGCACCTGTCCGAAGGGATTTTCCGCGTGCGTCATCCTCTCAGCGTAGCGTTTCAGTGCCTGGCGCCGGGACCGCGCGTCAGACGCGACCGCGACGTGCGATGCCGGAGGTGAGCCGGCTGGGCAGCACGCGCGTGAACGCGACGATGAGCGTGTACCTCAGCGAGGGGATCGACACGGGCCGGCCGAGCGCGGCATCCCGCAGTCCGGCTCGCACGACCCGGGGCGCATCGAGCCACATGATCGATGGCACGCCCTCCTGACCACGGGCGAGCCCCATCCGCTCGTGGAAGCTCGTGCGCGTGAACCCGGGGCACAAGGCTGTGACGCTGACTCCGTCGCGACCGTACTCGGCGTTCGCCCACCGGCTGAACCCGATCAGCCACGACTTGCACGCGGAGTAGGTGGAGCGGGAGATGAAACCGGCCACGGAGGCCACGTTGATGATCCGCCCGCCCCGGCCGCGCATGGCGCGGATGGCCGCGTGCATGAGTCGCATCGACGCCTCGACGTGCACGCGCAGGTGCCGCACCTCATCGTCGATCGGGTTGTCGGCGAAGTGCAGCGGCAGGCCGAAGCCGGCGTTGTTGACGAGCAGATCGACGGGGGCGCCGGCATCGGCGATGCGGTCGGCGACGCGCTGCACGTCGGCCTCGATCGCCAGGTCGGCGAGCAGCACCTCGACATGCACGCCGTGCTCGTCGCGCAGCTGCGCGGCCAGCGCCTCGAGGGCGTCGGCGCTGCGGGCGACGAGCACGAGGTCGGCTTGACGCGCGGCGAGCTGCCGTGCGAATTCGGCGCCGAGTCCGGCGCTCGCTCCGGTGATCAGGGCGGTGGGCATCAGCGCTCGTATCCGAGGAAGCGGTACCGGATGCCGGTGCGGGACGTCTGCCACTCCCCCTCGTCCACCAGACGCCAGCCGTCGACCGGCGGCGCGTACGCGTCGCCGTCCACCTCGATGTCGAGCTCGGTGACCTCCAGGCGGTCGGCGTCGCCGATCACCTGCCGGAAGATCTCCGCACCCCCGATGATCCACACCCGCTCCTGCCCGCGCACGGCCTCGGCGATGCCGGCCACGCGTCGAGCGCCCTCCGCGCTCCAGTCCTGACTGCGCGTGATCACGATGTTCTCGCGGTCGGGCAGCGGCCGGAAGCGCTCGGGCAGGGAGTCCCAGGTGCGCCGGCCCATGATCACCGGCGCGCCGGAGGTGATCTCCTTGAAGTGCGCGAGGTCCTCGGGCACGTGCCAGGGCATCCCCCCACCGGCGCCGATGACGCCGCCGTTCGCCTGGGCCCAGATGAGCCCCGCCCAGGTCATACCGCCACCGCCGCGCGGATCGCCGGGTGGTGCTGGTAGCCGTCGACGGTGAAGTCCTCGTAGCGGTAGTCGAGGATCGACTCCGGCGTGCGCGAGAACGTCAGGGCCGGGTACGGGTACGGGTCTCGGGCGAGCTGCTGGCGCACCTGCTCGATGTGGTTGTCGTAGATGTGGCAGTCGCCGCCGGTCCAGACGAAGTCGCCCGGCTCGAGGCCCGTCTGCTGCGCCACCATGAGGGTCAGCAGTGCGTAGGAGGCGATGTTGAACGGAACGCCGAGGAACAGATCGGCGCTGCGCTGGTAGAGCTGGCACGACAGCCTGCCGTCGGCGACGTAGAACTGGAACAGGGCGTGGCACGGAGCCAGCGCCATGTCGGGGATGTCGGCCGGGTTCCACGCCGACACGATGAGGCGGCGCGAGTCGGGCGTTGCCCTGATCTGCTCGATGACCTCGGAGAGCTGGTCGATGTGGCCGCCGTCCGGCGTCGGCCACGAGCGCCACTGCACCCCGTACACCGGTCCGAGGTCGCCGGACGCGTCGGCCCACTCGTCCCAGATGGTCACGCCGTTCTCCTGCAGCCAGCGCACGTTCGAGTCGCCGCGCAGGAACCACAGCAGCTCGTACGCGATCGACTTGAAGTGCACGCGCTTGGTCGTGATCAGGGGGAATCCCGCAGAGAGGTCGAACCGGATCTGCCGCCCGAAGACGCTGGTGGTTCCCGTGCCGGTGCGGTCGTCCTTGTGCGTGCCCGACTCCAGCACGTCACGCAGCAGGTCTTCGTAGGGTGTCGGCACGACTGCACTCATGCCAGCAACGATACGTCACGCGGTGTCACACTCGGCTGCGGCCGCGTCGTTCGACGTAGCCTCGACGCATGCCGCTCGCGACCGCCCTGCTGATCACCGGCCTCCTGCTCGCCATCACGGTGGCGGCGGGTCTGCTGTGGCGCCTGCGAGACGGCCGCCGTCGTCGCGCCACCGGCGCCGTCGACGCCGACCGACTGGGTCTGCTCCGCGAGCGCGCGGCGCTCGTGCTGTTCAGCACCGACACCTGCTCGCGCTGCCCGCAGGTGCGCCGGATGCTGCGCGAGCTGGCCCCAGAGCGGGGCGCGATCGACGTGCACGACGTGGATCTCACCCATCGCCCCGACCTGGCATCCGAGAACCGCGTGCTGAGCACCCCCACCACCCTGCTCGTCGGCCCGGATGCCCGGGTCGTCGCCCGGTTCGTCGGCGTGCCACGCCGCGACGACATCACCGCCGCTCTGGACGAGCTGCCCGCGTTTCAGGAGACCGCATGACCGCCCGGAATCGAATCGACCCTCGAGGTCCGCGGTTCGCCGCGTGGATCACCTCGGCACTGCTGCTGATCGCGACGGTCCTGGCCCTCACCGGCATCGCCGCCTCAACCTCCTCACGGGGATGGGCGATCAGCACGGCATCCCTCGGCGAGCGGGTGACCGACCCCGGCTTCGTCGTTGCCGCGATCGTGGCTGCACTGTTCATCTGGGGAGTCGTCTCTCCCCCGACCTCGCCCTGGGCGGTGCTGTTCCGCACGGCCGTCCGGCCCCGCCTGACGCCGCCTGTCGAACTCGAGGATCCGCGCCCGCCGCGGTTCGCCCAGGGCGTCGGTCTGTTCGTCGTGGCTCTCGGCCTCGTGCTGCACCTCGTCGGCGTTCCCCTCGTGCTCCCGATCGCGACGGCCGCGGCATTCATCGCCGCCTTCCTCAACGCCGCCTTCGGCTTCTGCCTCGGCTGCCAGATGTACCTGCTGCTGCAGCGCGCGGGCGTGCTGCAGCAGAGCGAAGCGCCCACCTGACCTCTGTTCCGACGCAGACCGGCTCTGGATAGGCTGGCGAGGCGACGCGAACCCGCGGCGCGATGCCACGTGCGATTCTCGGAGGAACAATGACCGTCACCAGCGAAGCCGCAACCACCTGGACCGGATCCCTGATGGAGGGCTCGGGCACCGTCGCGTTCTCGAGCTCCAACCTCGGCACCTTCCCGATCGACTGGAAGTCGCGCAGCGAAGGATCCGACTCGACCACGACGCCGGAGGAACTCATCGCCGCCGCGCACGCGTCGTGCTTCAGCATGGCGCTCTCGCACGCGCTGGCCGAGAACGGCACCCCGCCCGAGCGTGTGAACACGTCGGCATCGGTCACCTTCAAGCCCGGCACCGGCATCACCGGCAGCCACCTGAATGTGAACGCGAGCGTTCCCGGGCTCACGCCGGAGAAGTTCCAGGAGATCGCCGAGGGCGCGAAGACCGGATGCCCGGTCTCGCAGGCGCTCGCCGGCATCGAGATCACCCTCGAGGCCAGCCTCGCCTGAAGCCCTCGATGTCAGGGCCGGGTCCGCGACAGCCTGATCGCCTCGCGGATGCTGGCCCTGGCTTCCTTACGCCGCCCGGCGGCATCCTGCACCACACCCAGACGGTAGCGGACGCGCCAGTCTCCCGGCTCGGCCTCGGCAGCCGCCCCGTACTGCGTGATCAGCGGGTCGATGTCGTCACGCAACAGGCGGCCGCTCGGCGTCAGACGTTCCGGGGCTTCGGGCATGCCGTCCTCTGCATCGAGCGTGCGCCCGAGCCGATCCGCCGCGAAGCCGAAGAGGAGTTCGCGCACCAGCGCCCACGCGCCGATCGGCGCGATCACGATCAGCGCGATCGCCATCCCGACCGAGATCGGAGTCGCGACGCGGAGGAACATCACCGCCAGCCAGCCGGCGGTGACCACGTAGAGCACCAGCGCCGCCCCCATCACGGCCACCCCGATCCGCGAGCTCACGCGCGTGCCCGGATTCCGATGTCGACGAGGTTCTCCAGCCCCACGGCTACACCGCGCGCATCGCGCGCGAACGGGACGGCGAGCCGGATGCCCGGGGCGTAGGCGGCCGCGGAATCGACCGTGTCGTGCACGATCGTCAGCGACTCGCCGGGGCCGGACAGGATTGCCTCCTGCTTGGCGATCACACCGGGACGACGCAGGGAGTGCACCGGAACGCCGGCGACCTGCTGTCCTCGCGCGCGCTGATCGACGTGCGGCGCCTGGAAAGGGCCCTGCGCCTCCCGCGCGGCGACCATCAGCTCGGCCGTGCGCACCGCGGTGCCGCTGGGTGAGTCGATCTTGCGATCGTGGTGCGCCTCGATGATCTCGGCGGACGGGAAGAACGGCGCGGCGGCCGCGGCGAGTGCCGAGCCCAGCGCCGAGCCCAGCGAGAAGTTGGGGATGAACACCGCGCCGGTGCCGGCGGCGTCGACCAGCGGGCGCACCAGCGCGATGCGCTCCTGCGACCATCCCGAGGTGCCGACCAGCACGTTGATGCCGCGCTCCACCGCCGCTCGCACCACGTCGATGCTCACCGCCGGGGTCGACGCGTCGACGACGAGGTCGGCGCCGTCCATCTCGGCGAGGTCGCTCGCCGAGCCGAGCACGGAGCGCACCTCGAAGCCGTCGAGCTGGTCGATCACCCCGTGGATGATACGTCCGAGTGAGCCTGTACCGCCGACGAGGGCGACCTGTGTCGTCATGGTCCCAGTCTAGATTCGCCCGCCCCGTGGCCCCGCCGTCGTGACCGTGACGGTCGTCGCCGCGTCAGACCAGAGCGCCCTCGGGCAGTCCGGTGCGCAGCTCCATCGGCAGGTGGCCGAGGTCGTTGTGGCTGAGCAGAGTCCACGGCCGGCCCTGCTTCTGCGCGATCACGGAGAGTCCGCAGTGCGCCTGGTTGAGTGTCATCCACCGCCAGTCCGGAGCGCCGAGCACCTCGCGCACGAACCACGAGATGACGAAGTTGTGGGTGATCAGCACCTCGTGCACGTCGCCGGTGCGCCTTCGCAGGAACTCGCCGACCGCATCGGCCATCTGCGCGGAGCCCGCCTCGATCTCGGCGTCGCTCACCGACCCGAAGAACGTTTCGTACACCGAGGGCACGTCGTCGCTCATGCCGCTGGGCACGCAGTCGAACAGCAGTGCAGACGGCACGGGGTCGACCGAGGGAAGGCGGGCGGCGATGGTGCGGGCGGTCTCCGTCGCCCGCAGCAGGGGCGAATGCCAGACGGCGTCCAGCGGAAGTCCGGAGAGACGATCCGCGATCAATTCGGCCTGACGTCGTCCTCGAGGCGAGAGCGGTCCGTCGTCGACGCCGTGCTCGGCATCCTGATGTTCGCCATGTCTGACCAGGTATATGTAATGCGTCACTGCCCGCTCGCTTCAGCCCGTCCCCCTCGGATGGGCGAGTCCAGCTTAGAACACCGCACCGACACGACGCCGAGGCGCGACGCGAGCCGCACGCTCGGTGCCCTCAGTCGCCGGCGCGGGTGAGTTCGACGATCTGCGAGCGCAGCAGGGAGATACCGGCGCCCTGCATGAGCTCTTCGACGTGCTCGGGTGCGAACGCGTTCACGATCGGCGCCACCACCGTGCGCTGCCCGAGCAGCCAGGCGATCGACACGGCCGCGACCGGCACCGACAGCTCGGCGGCGATGCGGTCGAGCACCCGCAGCACGCGGATGCCACGGCGGTTGAGATTGCCCTTCATCTGCTCGCCGCGCACGCCGGTGACGGCGGACTTGCTGCGATGCCGGCCCGAGAGGAACCCGTGCTCGAGTGCGTGCGAGGGGGTGACCGCGAGGTTCTGCGCGCCGGCCACCAGACGCAGATCCCCCTCGAATCCCCGACGGCGCACGAGGTTGTAGGGCTCGTCGACGACCTCGATGCGCGGGTAGCCGGCCGAGGCGAGGATCCTCGCTTCGACGAGACGCTCCGCGGCGAAGCGGAACGCTCCCACCGAGCGGATCTTCCCCGCGTCGCGCAGCCATTCCACCGTCGCGAGGGTGTCTTCCAGCACCGAGCTGGTGTCGAGCGTGGCGTCCAGGTACACCACATCGATGCAGTCGACCGCGAGCCGCGTGAGCGACCCCTCTACCGCACGCACGAGGTTGACCGACCCGAGACCGGGGTTGTCGGCGTGCGAGCCGATGCGCACGCTCAGACTGATCCGGTCGCGGATGCGGCGCGCGCGAAGCCACTGCCCGATGATGTGCTCGCTGCGTCCGCCGGAGAACCCGTCGGCCGTGTGCACCGCGTTGCCGCCGAACTCGATGAACCGGTCGAGGATCTGGCTGCTGGTGCGCTGGTCGGTGCTCCAGCCGAACTCCGCGGCGCCGAGCATGAGCGGGAAGATCGACAGTCCGGTCTCGCCGAGCGGCACCCGGATGCCCTCCCCGACCCCGGGTCCGACCACGGGGATCGGGGCGGAGGGATGCGAGTCGGAGCCGGGTACGGTGCTGGTCGGCGCGCCGGCCGTGCCGGCTGCTCCTGTGCCGAAGAGCTTCACATCGCCACCCCCGTAGCTGCGCACCTCGGGTGCGTACTTCGAGGGTAGGCGAGCCCGGGCCCGGTGCTCGCCATGACAGCATCACCGGCGGCAAGTTCTGGTAACGGTTCGATCACATCGGATACGAAGGAACCCGGGATCGCGGCGCTGGGCGCACGATCCCGGGTTCCTTCGGTCATGGATGCCGCTCAGCGGGCATCCGGACGGCTCACGCCTCAGCGGTCTCCGACTCGCCCTCTGCGGGTGCGTCCTCGGTGACCGGCTCGAGCGACAGCTTGCCGCGGTCGTCGATCTTGGTGATGCGCACGAGCAGCTTCTGGCCGACCGAGAGGACGTCATCGACGTTCTCGACGCGCTTGCCACCGGCGAGCTTGCGCACCTCGGTGACGTGCAGCAGTCCGTCCTTGCCCGGCAGCAGCGACACGAAGGCGCCGAAGGTGGCGATCTTCACGACGGTGCCGAGGAACTGCTCGCCGACCTCCGGGTTGGTGGGGTTGGCGATCGCGTTGACCTGCGCGCGAGCGGCTTCCGCCGACGGTCCGTCGGTCGCGCCGATGTAGACGGTGCCGTCCTCCTCGATGGAGATCTGCGCGCCGGTCTCATCCTGGATCGCGTTGATCGTCTTGCCCTTCGGGCCGATCAGCTCGCCGATCTTGTCGACCGGGATCTGCACGCTGATGACGCGCGGCGCGGTCGGCGCCATCTCGTCGGGAGCGTCGATCGCGGCGTTCAGCACGTTGAGGATGGTCAGGCGGGCGTCGCGCGCCTGGGTCAGCGCGCCGGCAAGCACCGACGACGGGATGCCGTCGAGCTTGGTGTCGAGCTGGATCGCGGTGATGAACTCCGACGTGCCGGCGACCTTGAAGTCCATGTCGCCGAGTGCGTCTTCCGCACCCAGGATGTCGGTCAGGGCAGCGTACCGGGTCTCACCGTCGACCTGATCGGAGACCAGGCCCATGGCGATGCCTGCGACGGCGGAGCGCAGCGGCACACCGGCGTTGAGCAGCGACAGGGTCGATGCGCAGACGGAGCCCATCGAGGTCGAGCCGTTCGAGCTGAGCGCCTCGGAGACCTGGCGGATCGCGTAGGGGAACTCCTCGCGGCTCGGCAGCACCGGCACGAGGGCGCGCTCGGCAAGGAAGCCGTGCCCGATCTCGCGACGCTTCGGCGACCCGACGCGGCCGGTCTCACCGGTCGAGTAGGGCGGGAAGTTGTAGTGGTGCATGTAGCGCTTGCTCGTGGTGGGCGACAGCGAGTCGATCTGCTGCTCCATCTTGAGCATGTTCAGCGTGGTGACACCCATGATCTGGGTCTCGCCGCGCTGGAAGATCGCCGAGCCGTGCACGCGCGGGATGACCTGCACCTCCGCGTCGAGCGGACGGATGTCGGCGAGGCCGCGGCCGTCCATGCGCACACCCTCGGTGAGGATGCGTCCGCGGACGATCGTCTTGGTGACCGACTTGTACGCGGCGGAGAACTCCAGCGGGGCCGCAGCGGGCAGCTGGCCCGCCTCGGTCGCCTCGATCAGCTCGGCCTTGACGCGATCCTTGATCGCGTCGTCGGCGTTCTGACGCTGCTGCTTGTCGGCGATCTGGTAGACGCCCGTGAGCTCGTCGTAGGCGCGACCGGCCACGAAGTCGTAGACCTCCTGGCTGTACGCCGGGAAGACCGGGTACACGCCCGGCTCCTTGGACGCGGTGGCGGCGAGCTCGGCCTGAGCCTTGACGAGCTGGGCGATGAACGGCTTCGCGGCCTCGAGGCCCTCGGCGACGACATCCTCGTTGGGCTTGGTGGCGCCGGCCTTGATCAGGTTCCAGCTGCCCTCGGTCGCCTCGGCCTCGACCATCATGATCGCGACGTCTTCGGATCCGTCGGTCTTGGTGACCACGCGGCCCGCGACGATCAGGTCGAACACGGCCTCGGAGACCTGCTCGGCGTTGGGGAACGCGACCCACTGGTCGGCGTGCTCGCCGTGACCGGGGATGAACGCCAGGCGGACGCCGGCGATCGGACCCGAGAACGGCAGACCCGAGATCTGGGTCGACGCGGATGCGGCGTTGATCGCCAGGGCGTCGTAGTACTCGCCCGGGGCGATCGACAGCACGGTGATGACGATCTGCACCTCGTTGCGCAGGCCGTCGACGAACGACGGGCGCAGCGGACGGTCGATGAGACGGCAGACGAGGATCGCCTCGGTGGAGGGACGACCCTCACGACGGAAGAACGAACCGGGGATCTTGCCTGCGGCGTAGGAGCGCTCCTCGACGTCGACCGTCAGCGGGAAGAAGTCGAAGCCCTCACGCGGGTGCTTGCCCGCGCTGGTGGCCGACAGGAGCATGGTCTCGTCGTCGAGGTAGGCCGCGACCGCGCCCTGAGCCTGCTGGGCGAGGCGTCCGGTCTCGAAGCGGACGGTGCGGGTGCCGAAGCGGCCGTTGTCGAGAACGGCCTCGGTGGCGGTGATTTCAGGACCTTCCAAGAGGTCTCTCCTTCTTTGTTTAGGCTCGCTCGCCCGTGTGGCGCGCGAGTTGTCGCGAAGGAGCGGATGCGGGTAGATATAAGCGCGCGGGGATTCCCGCCGATCACGCCTGCGCTGGCCACCAGTAGAAGATCACCCGGCGCCGTGTGCGACGAGGAACCCACCACAGGGGACCAGCTTCTCAGCCGACCGCTCCGTGAATCGATGTGAAGTTGTGCGGCGCAGACAGCACCACTGTCGATCCTATCAGCGAGGGTGTCCACGCCGGGTTCAGCGCGGCGGTTCGAGAGCGGACGCCGCCGAAATCGGCTGTCTTCGCCTAAACTGACGAGCATGAGCGAAGACAAGGCAGTCTCTTCCGAGGAGATGAAGCGCAAGTTCAGGGAAGCGCTCGACAAGAAGAACGCGCAGAGTCGGGGCGGAGAGTCACACCTGGACGGTGACTCCGCCGTTCATGCGACCCACGCGCCGCAGATGAAGCGCGAGTTCCGCCGCAAGAGCGGCTGAGCTGCTTTCGACGCGAGATGAAGGGCTGCGACACGAATGTCGCAGCCCTTCGTCGTCCCCGAGGATGACTCGACTCGGGCGTCACTCCCCCGCGAGCCCTCCGAGCAGGTGTCCGAACGAGCGCCCTTCACCGAGGTAGGTCGCGGGATCGTACGGGTCGACGACCTCTGCGGCACCGCGCCTGGCGATCGCCTCGGCGAGCTCTCTCGCACCCCTCTCGACGCGCTTGGCGAGCGGGGCGACCTCGTCACCCGCGCCGCCCCAGTCGCTGGATGCCGCGAAGACGCCGGTCGACACCGGTTCGGCGTGCAGGTAGGCGAACAGCGGACGGATCGCGTAGTCGATCGCCAGCGAGTGCCGGGCGGTGCCGGCGTTCGCGCCGATGAGCACCGGCTTGCCGGTCAGGGCATCCGGGTCGAGCACGTCGATGAACGATTTGAAGAGCCCCGAGTAGCTCGTCGAGAAGATCGGCGTGGCCACGATCAGCCCGTCGGCCGAGACGACGGTGTTGATGGCCGTCTCGAGCGCCGGCCGGGCGAATCCCGTCAGCAGGTTGTCGGTGATGTCGTGCGCCAGATCGCGCAGCTCGATCACGTCGACCTTCACGTCGATGTCGCGCTCTCGCAGCGCCTTCGCGGTCTCCGCAGCCAGACGGTCGGCCAGCATCCGCGTGGACGAGGGGTTCGACAGGCCGGCCGAGACGACGGCGATGCGACGTTCGCCCATCTCAGGCATCCTTCCGGTCGAGGCCGAACGCCGCGCCCGCGGCGACCGGCGCGTCCTGGTAGGGGGATCCTGCGGTCAGGTTGTCGCCGCGGTTCGCGGACGGGCGCGCCTGACGCGAGGGCCCGTCACCGTAGGCCGCACGCACCCGCGCGGCGTGCGTGGGGGCATCCGGAACCGCCTCGGCGCGGTTCTTTGCGAGCTCGCGACGCAGCACCGGCACGACCTCGCCGCCGAGGATGTCGAGCTGCTCGAGCACGGTCTTCAGCGGAAGGCCGGCGTGGTCGATGAGGAACAGCTGCCGCTGGAAGTCGCCGAACGCGTCGCGCATCGACGCGTAGCGGTCGATGACCTGCTGCGGGGATCCGACGGTCAGCGGCGTCATCTCGGTGAAGTCCTCCATGCTGGGGCCGTGGCCGTAGACGGGTGCATTGTCGAAGTAGGGACGGAACTGCGTCACCGCATCCTGGGAGTTGGCGGCCATGAAGACCTGACCGCCGATGCCGACGATGGCCTGCTCGGGTGTGCCGTGGCCGTAGTGGGCGTAGCGCTGCCGGTACAGCTCGATGAGGCGCTGGTAGTGCTCCTTCGGCCAGAAGATGTTGTTCGCGAAGAAGCCGTCGCCGTAGTAGGCGGCCTGCTCGGCGATCTCAGGCGTGCGGATGGATCCGTGCCAGACGAAGGGCGCCACGCCGTCGAGCGGTCGCGGTGTCGCGGTGAAGCCCTGCAGCGAGGTGCGGAACTTCCCCTCCCAGTCGACGACGTCCTCGTCCCACAGCTTGCGCAGCAGCGCGTAGTTCTCGATCGCGAGCGGCAGTCCCTGGCGGATGTCCTTCCCGAACCACGGGTAGACCGGACCGGTGTTGCCGCGGCCGAGCATGAGGTCCATGCGTCCGTCCGAGACGTGCTGCAGCATCGCGTACTCCTCGGCGATGCGCACGGGGTCGTTCGTGGTGATCAGCGTCGTCGAGGTGGACACGATCAGTCGCTCGGTCTGAGCGGCGACGTGCGCGAGGAAGGTGGTCGGACTCGACGACCAGAACGGCGGGTTGTGGTGCTCGCCGATCGCGAAGACGTCGAGGCCGACCTCTTCGGCGTGCCTGGCGATCACGGCGGTCGCCTTGATGCGCTCGGCCTCGCTCGGGGTGACGCCGGTCGTCGGATCCTGCGTGATGTCGCTGACCGACATGATGCCGAACTGCACCGGGTTCTGCTCGTTCACTGTTCTCTCTCCGCTCCGAATGCCCGGAAGCATCCGTTCTATTCACTTGAATGTACTTGTTGGAACCCCGAAGCGGCCACTTTATTCCCGCATGTCCGCAACCGCTAACCTCGTGCCATGAGCAGTGCCGAGCAGCATCCGCCCGCGACCGCGACGACGGGCACCGCTGCACGGCCCCGTCGCCGGGTTCCGTTCTGGGACAACGCGCGGTTCGCGTGCATCGTACTGGTCGTGATCGGGCACGGTACCCAGCGGCTGATCTACGACTCCGATGTCTCGTACGCGTTCTACCTGTGGGTGTACGCGTTCCACATGCCCGCCTTCGCCCTCATCTCCGGCTACTTCTCGAAGGCTGGAACCCCCACGAAGCGCCAGATGGCTCGTGTGATCACCGACATCCTCGTCCCCTACGTGATCTTCGAAGGGCTGTGGACTCTCACCAAGTGGCTGGTCGAGGGAAGGGCCGACCCGAATCTCACACAGCCCTCCTGGACGCTGTGGTTCCTGCTCGCCCTGGGCATCTTCCGCCTGGTGCTCCCCTACCTCGCCCTGCTGCGGTGGCCGCTTGCCTGGGCCCTCGTGATCTCGGTCGGTGTCGGATACGTGCCCAACGTCGACAGCACGTTCTCGCTGTCCCGCACGCTGGGCCTGCTGTTCTTCTTCACTCTCGGCTGGTGGCTCAGGGAGCGCGACGTGGTGCGCCGTCTGCATCTCATCGAGTACCGGCCGTGGTGGGTGCGCGCGATCGCGATGGCCGTCCTCGTCGCGTGGGGCGTGGCCTGCTGGCTGTGGCTGGATGTCTGGGAGGCCATCGACCTCAGGCACTGGCTGTTCTATGACGACTCGTACGCCGACCTCGGCGGCGAGCAGTGGTGGGCGGGCGCCGTCCGCCTCGGGCTCATCCTGCTGGCGGTCCTGCTCAGCGCCTGCTTCTTCGCGCTGCTGCCGCGGCGCACGCAGCGCTGGACCACGCTGGGCCAGTACACGATGTACGTGTACCTGCTGCACTCGTTCGTGCTCTACCCGTTCCGCGAGTCGGGTGTGCTGCGCGGCTTGGATCCGACCTGGATCTGGCTTCCGCTCATCATCGCGCTCTCCGTCTGTATCGCGTTCGCGCTCTCGTCGAAGCCGGTGCGGTCACTGTTCCGTCCGCTGGTCGAGCCGCGCCCGCGCTGGATGTTCCGCGACCCCGAGCTGGCGTCGGGAAGCGACCACCGCAGCGATCCGACCGGTTCGCGGCGCAGCCGCTGAGCCCCGGTCAGGCGAAGAGCGCCGCGCCCACGTACGATCCGGAGGCCGCGCCAGGCGGCACAGCCCAGACGCCCGATCCGACGTGCCGGATGTACTCGACGAGCAGATCCGTCGACAGGCGCTTCTGCAGTGCGATGAACCGCGCCGGGTCTCGCTGGTACGAGAGGAAGAACAGCCCGGCGTCGAGACGTCCGAGCGCGTTGTTCCCGCCGACGTAGTTGAACCCGCGGCGCAGGATCCGCACGCCGTCGTTCGTGTCGGGGTGAGCGAGTCGCACATGGCTGTGCACCTCGAGGCCGGCCAGATTCGGCGCCGTCATCTCGGTGCCGCCGCTGAGCGGTGCTCCCTCCGCCTTGTCGCGCCCGAAGATCCGTTCCTGCTCGCCGAGGCGCACCCGGTCCCAGGTCTCGATGAGCATAGCGATCTTGCGGGCCACGAGATACGCACCACCCGCCATCCACTCCGGATCGTCATCGCCCGCCCACACGTGCGCGTCGAGCGCGTCCTGGTCGTCGGCGAGGATGTTCGCGGTCCCGTCCTTGAAGCCGAAGAGGTTCCGAGGCGTCTGCTGCTGCGCACTCGTGCGGGAGGTCTTTCCGAAGCCGAGCTGCGACCATCGCAGCTTGGCGCGCCCGAAGGCGATCCTGCTGAGGTTGCGGATCGCATGCACGGCGACCTGGGGGTCGTCCGCGCAGACCTGGATGCACAGATCGCCGTCGGACTGACCGGGGTCGAGGTCGTCGCCGAGGAACGCCGGCAGTCGTTCGAGCTTCGCCGGGCGTCTGTCGCCGATGCCGTACCGATCGCCGTCTTCGTTCGCGAACAGGGTCGGTCCGAACCCGAACGTGACCGTGAGGTTCGCGGCATGCAGCCCCAGGGCCTCCCCCGTGTCGTCGGGTGGGGCGTCGGGCCCGCCGCCGGCGGCACCGGACGCGCTCACCTCGAGTCCCTGGGTGAGACGCGACGCCGCGTAGCTCCAGTCCTGGAGCAGCTCGATCAGGTCGCTCCGGTCACTGCGGGGCATCATGTCGAATGCGGCGAAGTGCAGGTGCTCCTGCACCTCGGTGGTGATACCCGCCTGATGCTCTCCGAAGAACGCGTGCCTGTCCTCGGCATCCGCGTCCCTGCGCGTGGCCCCGAAGGCGTATCCGATGCCGCCGCCGGCCAGCGCGAGCGCAGCCCCGCCTCCGGCGGCCAGACTCAGCAGGCCTCGCCGACTCAGGCCCGCGCGGGGCTGCTCGTCGTCGTGTGTCATGCCTGCTCGCCCTCAGGACAGGGTCGTGGCGGTCAGCTGCGACAGCGGCTCGGCGAGGGCGTTGATGAGGTCGATGAGCTCTCGTCTGTGACCGTCGGTGAGATCCGTGAACGGGACGAAGCCGTTCTGCAGGGAGCCCTGCCGAGCAAGGGCGCTTTCGAGGTCGGCGTAGCCGGTCGATATCTCATCGACGAGCCTCTCGCCGTCGGCGCCCTTCGACGCGGCCAGCTCCCGCACCAGCGAGAATGCCATCTTCGACCCCTCGACGTTGGCGGCGAAGTCGTAGAGGTCGGTGTGCGACCACCAGTCCTCCTCGCCGGTGATCTTCCCCGTCGCGACCTCGTCCAGAAGCGCGACGGCGCCGTTCGAGATCCCCGCGATGCCCTGATCATCCAAAGCGGTCGTGAAGTCTTCCGAGTGCACGTAGTCGAAGAGCTCCTGCACGTCGGCGATCAGCAGGTCGCCGTACTCGCCGCGTTCCTCGGGCGTCGACGGCGCCCAACCCTGCCAGGCGGGAGTCGCACCGTCGGAGTTGAGGGCATCCGGTGCCGGCTGCCAGAGATCTTTCTCGATGCGGTGGAACCCGGTCCACTCCAGGCCCTCGGCGACGGCGTCGACCTCGCGGTAGTCGATGCGCGGGTCGAGATCGCCCAGCGCCTCGGCGACGGGCTCGATGCGCTCGTATGAGGCACGCGCCAGCGGGAAGAGGTCACGCGCCCTCTGATCGTCCCCGGCGGTGTAGGCGTTCACCAGGTCAGCGACATCGGGCACGAGGGCTCCGACCTGGTCTTTGACGAAGGCGGCGTAGAGATCGACCGCCTGCTGCTTCTGCTCGGCATCGGGGCCGTCGATGCTCACCTTGTCGCCCGAGACCGCGAACGCGGCCTTGCCCACGCCGTCTCCGATCATGCCCGGCTTGCACACGGTGTAGTAGTCGCCGGGCTGTGCGGTGACAGTGAGGGTGCGCGACGCCGCCGGGGCGATGTTCTCGACCTCGCCGACGATGCGCAGACCGTCGTCGGCCAGGAGGTAGAACTCGGTGACCTGGTCGCCGTCATTGGTCACATCGAACGTCAGCGTTCCGCTGGTGGCCGTGTCGGTCGAGACGGCGCATGCACTGTCGGTCGACGACACGGTGAACGATGCCGCGGGGTCGGCGGACTGCTTGGCGACGCAGCCGCTGAGGGCCGTCACGGCGATGGCGCCGAGGGCGATGACGCCCAGCGTTCGGGATGTGTCGGTCATGCTGCTCCAGAAGAATCGGTCACGAGGTCTTCGCAGCGCGCCGCCGGCGCGGATACGGGACTCGAAGCGGGTCGAGGGGTACGCGAGCGCGCGAGCCCGCGGACGAAGAGAGTGCCGACGACTGCCATGTACAGCGTCCATGCGATCACCTGCAGCCAGGTCATGCGCGGCATGAAGCCGATCGTCGCCTGCAGGATGGTCGCCCAGGCACCGCCCGGGGCGATCACGGCGGTGGCGTCGAAGGCCCACCCGAAGGGGAAGCCGAGGACTCCGGTGAGCACGGCCCCGGTCAGCGCATCCGTGGGAGCGGCGGCGGTGAAGGGACCGCCCAGCACTCCGGCCTCCTGCAGATCCATCACGGCGTAGGCGAGCACACCCGCCGCGACGACGACGAGGAAGCCGCCCGTCCACGCGAAGAAGCGCCTGAGGTCGAGCTGAACCGCCCCGCGCGCGAGCAGCCAGCCGACGATCACGGCGAGGAGCAGGCCGAGCAGCGCACCGAGCAGTGACTGCGGCGCGTTGCCGAAGGACTGCACCATCGACCACAGCAGCAGCGTGGTCTCGATGCCCTCACGGGCCACCGAGATGAATCCCACGGCGATCAGCGCCCACAGGCTCCCGTGCGCGAGAGCGCGGTCCACACCGCCCTGCAAGTTCGACTTCATCGTGCGGCCGGCCTTCTGCATCCAGAAGATCATCCAGGTGACCATGCCCACCGCCACCAGCGAGAGCGAACCTCCGATGATCTCCTGCGCTTCGGTGGCGAGGGCGTACGCACCAAAGGTGAGGATCGCGCCGATGCCCAACGCGAGGGCGATGGCAAGACCGATGCCGGTCCACATGCGGCCCAGCACGTCCGCGCGGCCGAGCCGGCGGATGTAGGCGACCAGGATGCCTACGACGAGGGCGGCTTCGAGGCCCTCGCGGAGGCCGATGAGGAGCGCTGCGAACACAGGATTCGATTCTGCCGACGGATCACTAAGGACTGCCTTACCTAAGCGACTTTAGCACCCGGTTCCCTGCACCCCCGCCCATCGACCGGTAAGAGAAGGCAACATTCGTGCACACGCGCGGACCTGGTCCTACCGTCGACGCATGACCGATCTCACCCTCCCCATCCTCGACCTGTCTCAGCTTGACGCCGGCGCAGAGGCGGCTGCGCGGTTCCGTGCGGACCTGCGCGCGGCCACGCGCGACGTGGGCTTCTTCTACCTCACGGGCACGGGCATCTCCACGGATCTCGAACAACGGCTGAACCGCGCCGCGCGGGACTTCTTCGCGCTTCCCGACGAGGACAAGCTCGCCATCGAGAACGTGAAGAGCGCGCACTTCCGGGGTTACACGCGCATCGGCGGGGAGCGGACGAAGGGCGCCGTCGACTGGCGTGAGCAGATCGACATCGGTCCGGAACAGGATGCTGTCGAGGGCGGTCCGGCGTTCAACCGCCTCATCGGCCCGAACCTCTGGCCTCATGCGCAGCCGGAGCTGCGCGCCGTCGTCGCGGAGTGGCACGCCGCCCTGTCGGGCATCGCGCGGAAGCTGCTGCGTGCGTGGGCGCTGGCTCTCGGCGCCGAGGAGTCGTACTTCGACGACCACTTCGGTGAGCCGTCCACCCTCATCAAGATCGTCCGCTATCCCGGCACGACCGACCCCGAGCCTCAGCAGGGCGTGGGCGCGCACAAGGACAGCGGCGTGCTCACCCTGCTCTGGGTGGAGCCGGGCAGGGGCGGCCTGCAGGTCGAACGAGACGGCGAGTGGGTCGACGCGCCGCCGGTCGACGGAGCGTTCGTGGTGAACATCGGCGAGCTTCTCGAGTACGCGACGGACGGGTACCTCAGGGCCACCAACCACCGCGTGGTCTCGCCGCGAGCGCCGCACGACCGGCTGTCGATCCCGTTCTTCTTCAACCCGGCTCTCGACACGAAGCTGCCGCTGATAGAGCTCCCGGCCGACCTCGCCGCGCACGCGCGCGGCGTGACCCGCGACCCGGGGAATCCGATCCACAGTCTCTACGGCGAGAACGCGCTGAAGTCGCGCCTGCGAGCGCACCCCGACGTCGCGGCGATCCACCACCCCGACCTCGTCGGCGCAGTCTCCTAGCCTGCCACGACGGGGCCCGGCTCGCCGGGCTGGCCGGGTCGGTCCGGCTGGCCGGGCTGGCCGGGCTGGCCGGGTCGGTCCGGCTGGCCGGGGAGGTCCGGTTCGCGGGGCTGGCCGGACTGGTCCGACTGGGCCGGAGCCCAGCCGAACTCCACGATCGCTCGCAGGGCATCGAGGTGCGCCTGGAAGGCGTGCCGCCCCTCGGCCGTACCCGCCACCCAGGTGCGCGGGCGACTACCTGCCCGTCCCCGCCTGACCTGCACGTAGCGCTCCGCCTCCAGCGCCGAGATCGCCTTGCTCAATGCCGAGTCCGACACCTGCAGGATGCTGCCGAGCGTGGCGAAGTCCAGCTCGAGGTCGTCGCCGAGCGCAGCCATGAGAGAGAAGCGGATGGGGCTCGCGAAGCTGTCGTCGAGCCGCAGTCGCGGGTGCTGCCGCGGGGGCTGTTCAGGCACGACGCTGCTCCAGCGCCGCACCGATCGCGAAGGCAACCGTGACCACCGCGCCTGCTGCGCACGCCGCCGCCGCGAGCGGAAGCGTGGTGAACTGAGCCGTCAGCGCCAGGCCCACGAGGATCGCCCCGCCGCTCGCGAGGCAGCTCCAGTGGAAGGCGCCCCATGCCGCGACGATGCGGGAGCCGCCGCCGCCCATCGCAGAGAAGAGCCACGCCACGAGGGCCAGCATCACCACGAGGTTGGCGACATGGGCGACGATCGCCGACGGCGTGGCGACGCACGCGATCATGACGCCCATCGCCAGGCCGATGCACATCGTCTCGATCCGGACCGCACGGTCGAAGGGGATGCGCTGCCGCGGCGCCCGCTCGGACGGCGCCCGTCGACCCTCGTCGACCGCGAGGATGCCGAAGAGCACGAGTGCGAGTGCAGCGGGGGCGAGGCGCACGACGATCGGGATGTCGATGCCGAGAGCGAGCGCGGTCAGCGATCCGATGACCATGACGACGAGCACCACCACCACCGCCGTCCGCAGCCGCTGCTCTCGTCCTCGACGCTGATACCCGTACTCCTCGCGCAGGGCGCTGGCGAGCTGGGTCCAGAGGATGAACGGCGCGACGAGCGCGATGATGTTCACGCGGTCGGTCGGCGGGAAGCAGAGCATGAGCGCGATCAGGTACATCGAGAACGCCGCGCCCTCGATCAGCAGCAGCCGCGCGGCCCCGCGTCGATCGATCATCGCCTCGCGCCGCCGCGCGACACGGACGGACTCGTCGAGATAGGCGCGGGCGACGTCACCCGACGGCGGCTCGTAGGGCTGTAGACCGGGTTCCGCTCGGTGCTCCATGGCGCTCCTCGCTTTCCATCTGGAAACTGTTCACTTTCCTACCGGAAAGTGAACGAGGTTGCAAGCGACGCGGGAATGACGAGAGCCGCCCCACACCGTGGGGCGGCTCTCCAAGAATGTTCTGCGCGATTGAACGCTGGTCGATTACCGGCGCAGACCGAGACGCTCGATGAGCGAGCGGTAACGGTTGATGTCGACGTCCTGCAGGTAACCCAGCAGGCGACGGCGCTGACCGACGAGCAGGAAAAGGCCACGGCGCGAGTGGTGGTCGTGCTTGTGTGCCTTGAGGTGCTCGGTGAGGTCCTTGATGCGCTGCGTCAGCATTGCGACCTGCACCTCGGGGGATCCGGTGTCACCGGGGTGCGTCGCGTACTCTTCGATGATCGCCTTCTTGACGTCTGCTTCCAGTGCCATAGATTCGATCCCCTCTCTGCTTGCTGCGCGGTGCCCGACGCCGAATGCGTGGGCTCTCTTTATCCGCGGCCGATCAAACGGCAACCTCGACAGTCTACCAGCATCCCGGCGGCCGGATACGCACCGGTAGCCTCGACGGGTGCCGATCTCCCGCGCCCATCTGATCGATCTCAGCCCGCTGAGATCGAGCCCAGCTTTTGCGCGCATGTGGATCGGCTCGGCCCTCGCCGGGATCGGCGGCCAGCTCACGATCGTGACCGTGATGCTGCATGTGTTCGAGCTGACCGCCAGCACATTCGCGGTCTCGATGATCGCGGTGGCCGGGCTCGTGCCGATGGTCCTCGCCGGACTCTACGGCGGGATGCTGGCCGACGCCTTCGACCGGCGGCGCGTGGCGCTGATCGCGGCGACCATCGCCTTCGTGGCGACGGCACTGCTCGCCGGGCTGACATGGACGGACACGGAGACGATCTGGTGGCTGTACGGCCTCAGCATGGTCATCGCGGCAGCCAACTCGGTGGGCATGGCGACCCGCACGGCGATCGTGCCGCGCCTGATCCCGCTGAATCAGCTCGCGGCGGCGTCGGCGCTGAACGGCGTCGCCTTCGGCCTGACCGTGATGATCGGCCCCGCCGTGGCGGGTGTGCTCGTCGCCCTCACCGGCTTCGGGTGGACGTACACTATCGATGTCGTCCTCATGCTGTGCATGTTCCTCGGGCTGTGGACACTGCCGGCGCTGCTGCCCGAGGGCACGATCGTCCGGCCGGGCCTGGCATCCCTCGTCGACGGATGGCGCTTTCTGCGCCGGGCGGGCAACATCCGAGCGCAGTACCTGCTCGACATCGCCGCGATGACCTTCGGCAACCCGCTCGCCCTCTACCCGGCGCTCGGCACGGTGCTGCTCGGCGGCGGTGCCGTGACGACGGGACTGCTGACGGCGTCGGTCGCGGTCGGCACCTTCGCGTCGAGCCTGTTCTCAGGCAGGATCGTGCAGTACCGCTGGCACGGCGTCGGCATCGCCAGGGCGGTGCAGGCCTACGGCGCCACGATCGCGCTGTTCGGGGCGATTCTGCTCGTCGGGGTGTTCCTGCCCCCGGCATCCGAGCACTCCCCCGACGTCCCGCTCATCACCGTCGCCTGCATCGCGCTCGCCCTTTCGGGAGCGGCCGACAACATCAGCTCGATCTACCGCAACACGATGATGCAGGCCGCGGTGCCCGACGCGATGCGCGGACGCCTGCAGGGTGTGTTCATCATCGTCGTCGCCGGCGGGCCCCGACTCGGGGCGCTGTACGCCGGCACTCTGGCTACGCTCACCGCACTGTGGTTCCCGCCGCTGCTGGGCGGGATGCTGGTGATCGGCCTCGCCGTGATGATCGCCCGACTCACGCCGCGCTTCCGCGCCTACGATGCACTGAGCCCGGAGGCCTGAACCGCTCGTGGCGGCTCGACCCCCGGGCTCGGGATGCCATCGTGCTCAGGCCTGCAGGGCGCCCTGCAGGTCGAGGTCGATCCTGATGTCCTTGCCGACGAGCACGCCACCGGTCTCGAGAGCGGCGTTCCAGGTCAGACCGAAGTCCTCCCGGTTGATCACGGTCGTGGCCGAGGCGCCGGCCTTGTAGTTGCCCCACGGGTCGGTGCCGAAGCCGCCGAAGTCGAACTCGAAGCTGACCGGCTTCGTGATCCCGCGGATGGTGAGGTCGCCGTCGACGAAGAAGTCGCCGTCCTCGACGCGCGCTCCGGTGGAGACGAAGTCCATGGTCGGGAAGTTCTCGACGTCGAAGAAGTCCGCCGAACGAAGGTGGTTGTCGCGACCCTCGTCCTTGGTGTCGACGGATGCGACGTCGACGCTCGCCTCGACCTTGGCCTCGAGCGGATTCTCGGGGGCGAGGAGCGTGGCGTCCTTGATGCCGAACGAGCCGCGCACCTTCGAGATCATCATGTGGCGGACGCTGAAGGTGACCTCGCTGTGGCTGGGGTCCAGGACCCAGGTGCCGGGACGGTAGCCGGGGATGTCGATCGACATGTGTGTTCTCCTTGACGTTCATCGGTGCGCTCTCGCGCGGTACCGAAGATAACTTACATTCACATGCATATATTCCCGCGAGCCCGGATCAATGCAAGAACCCCCGTCCACCGAGGTGGACGGGGGCTCTTGCGACGAGGATCGGATCGACTCAGCCGACCGCGACGAGATCGATGATGAAGATCAGGGTCTTGCCCGCCAGGAAGTGACCGGAGCCGGCCGCGCCGTAGGCGAGGTGCGGCGGGATGACCAGCTCACGACGTCCGCCGACCTTCATGCCCGGGATGCCGTCCTGCCAGCCCTGGATCAGGCCGCGCAGCGGGAACTGGATGGTCTCGCCGCGACCCCACGACGAGTCGAACTCCTCGCCGGAGTCGTATTCGACACCGGCGTAGTGCACCGTGACGGTGTCGCCGGGCGATGCCTCGGCGCCGTCGCCCTCGACGATGTCGCGGATGACGAGCTCTGCGGGGGCGGGTCCGGTGGGGGCCTCGAACTCGGGCTTCGTGCGTTCAGTCATGACTCCATCCAACCCCGGCGCGCGTCGCCGGGTCAATGCGAGACGTCCGCTGAGCGCGTAACGCGATCCGCCGCGTCAGTCTCGGTCGGTGATGTCGCGCGACAGTCGCTGGGACACCCAGACCGGGATGAAGGATGCCAGGATGACGACCGTCGCGACGACGTTCACCACGTTCGCCTCGTTCGGCCTGGCCATCTGGTTCATGATCCACAGCGGCAGCGTGTCGACGCCGGGTGGCGCGGTGAAGATCGTGACGTAGACCTCGTCGAAGCTGAGCGCGAAGGCGAGGATCGCACCGGCGACCAGGGCGCTGCGGAACTGCGGGAAGGTCACCATCCGGAAGGTCTGCCACGGCGTCGCGCCGAGATCCTGCGATGCCTCTTCGAGGCTCGGGTTCATGCGACGCAGACGCGCGAGCACGTTGTTGAACACCATCACGATGCAGAAGGTGCCGTGCGCGATGATCATCCCCCAGAAGCCGACCTGGATGCCGATCGGCTCGAGCATCTGGTTGTAGGTGTTGTTCAGCGCGACGCCGGTGACGATGCCGGGCAGCGCGATCGGCAGCACGACGAGGAGGTTCACGGAGCGCTGCCCGAAGAAGCGGTAGCGCTGCAGGGCGAAGGCGACCAGCGTGCCCAGCACCAGCGCGATCGCCGTGGCGCCGGTGGCGACCAGCACCGAGTTGAGCACCGCGTCCCGGACAGGCTGGCTGGTGAACGCCCGGGCCCACCACTCCAGCCCGAAGCCGGAGACCGGCCAGCTGGCGATGCGTGCGGAGTTGAAGGAGTTCAGCACCACGAGCATGAGCGGGATGTACATGAACGCGAGGATGATCGCGACGATGACCCCGAGGACGATCTTGGAGGTGCGCGACAGTCTCAGCATGGTCGGCTCACATCCTTTCCAGGGCGCCGGTGCGCTGCACGCTCACCAGGTAGATGACGACGAAGGCGATGGGCACCACCGAGAATGCTGCGGCGAGCGGCGGGTTCAGGTTGATGTTCGACGCGATGACGCTTCCGATCATCTGCGTGTCGCCGCCGACGAACTTCGCCACGAGGTAGTCGCCGAGACTCAGCGAGAAGGTGAACACGGATCCGGCGATGATCGCCGGCTTGATGAGCGGCAGCACGACCGTGCGGATGGTGCGCCACGACCCTGCGCCAAGGTCGGCCGAGGCGTCGAAGAGGTTCGCGGGCAGCTGGCGGATCGCTGTGTAGACGGGGACCGCCATGTACGGCAGCCAGAGGTAGGTGAGGGTGAGCACGACCGTGAAGACGGTGAAACCGGGCCCCTTGATGCCGAGCGGGGCCAGCATCCAGTTGAAGAAGCCCTGCTCGGTGAACGTGATGCGCATCGCGATGACCTTCACGAGATAGCCGGCCCACAGCGGCAGGGTGATCGAGACGGCCAGCACCGCTCGCAGCCACGGCGAGGCGACCTTCGCCATGAAGATGCCCAGTGGGACGGAGATGAGGATGGCAAGCGCGGTGACGCCGAGCGCGATGCCGAGGGTGCGCAGCGCGGTGGATGCGTACGCCGGGTTCGCGACGAGCTGCTGGAAGTTGCCGAAGGTGAAGCCGGGCTTGACCTTCGAGGTGAACGGATCGGTGATCCAGAACGCCGTCACCAGCAGCATGACGAGCGAGAAGATGTAGATGCCGATCAGCCAGGCCATGGGCAGGGCCAGCAGGCCGGCGATGCGTGCGCGGCGCGTCATGTCGTTCCTGTCGTCGTCGAGAGGGTGGGATCCGGGGCGGAGGAGCTCTCTCCCCCGCCCCGGCCGGGCCGGGTCAGCCCTTGACGCTGGTCCAGGCGTCGGTCCACTGCTGGAAGTTGGTGCACTTCACATCCGTGCGGCCGTCGATGCACTGCTCGATCGGGGTCGTCCAGAACCACACCTTCTTGAAGTACTCCTCGTTCGTGGCGTTGTAGTACTCGCAGTGCGCTTTCGCCTCTTCGCTCGTGTCGCAGAAGGCGGCGTTGGCGGGTGCCATTCCGAAGTTCATCGCGATCGCGCCGTTGACCTCCGGCGAGGAGGCGTAGTCCATCCACGCATACGCGCAATTCGGGTTCTTGGACTTCGCGGCCAGCATCCAGGCATCCGACCACCCGGTCGAGCCCTCCGCGGGCAGAACGCTCTTGTACTTGTCGTCTTCTGTGAGCTTGCGCAGCACCTCCCACGAGGTGCCGAGCACGGTGGTGCCGCCGGCGAACGATGTGATCTGCGCCGCGGGGTCCGACCAGTACTCCGAGACGATGTCGTTCTGCTGCTTGAGCAGGTCGACAGCGGCCTTGAGCTGCTTCTCGTCGAGTGCGTAGGGGTTCTCGATGCCCAGATCGGGTTCGTGCGCCATCAGGTAGACCGCGGCGTCGGCGATGTAGATGGGCGCGTCGTACGCGATCACCTTGCCGGCGTACGGGCTGTCCTTCTCCCACGCCACGTCCCAGCTGGTGGGCTCCTCGGTGACGGCCTCGCTGTTGTACTGCAGGATGTTCGCGCCGCGGCCGATCGGGATGCCGTACGACTTGCCGTTGATGGTGTCGTAGATCTGGCCCTTCATGCCCTCCACGATGTCGTCGCCGAAGTGCGGGATGAGTTCGAGGTTCAGCGGCTGCACGTCGCCGCCGGCGATCAGGCGCAGACTGGCATCGCCCGACGCGGAGACGAGGTCGTAGTCGCCGGTGCGCATGAGCTGCACCATCTCGTCGCTCGTGCCGGCGACGCGCCGGTTGACCGTGCAGCCGGTGTCGGCGGTGAACGCGTCGGTCCAGGCCGGCTCCACGAAGCCGGACCAGGCGACGATGTTCACCTCCTTCTCGTTGTCGCCGAGCTTGTCCATCATCGGGACGTCGGGGACGTCGATCGACAGGCCGCCGGCGTCGTCCGCCGATTCGGTCGTGCTCGAGCAGCCTGACAGCGCCAGGGCTGCTGCTGCGGTGACGGCCGAGACGGCCAGGATCTTCTTTCGCATGGATCTCTCCTTTGTGATCGCGGTGCGCGGGTGGGATTGCGGGAGGGCAGGGGGTCAGGGAAGCCGTGCGGCGTGCTCGGGGTTCCAGGTGGCGCGCACCCGCTCGCCTCGACGCGGCGCGTCGGGGCCGGAGGCCTGGTGCGCGTTCGGCCGCTCCACGATGATGTCGACCCCGGCGTCCGAGGTGATGAGATAGCGGGTGGCCGGGCCGGTGTAGACGACCTCGGCGATCGTGCCCACCAGCCCCACGTCGCCGTCGGCGAGCGCTTCATGCGTGTCGTGCATCCGCACGCGCTCGGGCCGGATGCTCATCGTGCGGCGCGTGCCGGTGAGCTCCTCCGCGAGCTGCGCGCCGATGAGATTCGACAGCCCGAGGAAGCGCGCGACGAACTCCGTCTGCGGCTGTTCGTAGACCTCGCGGGCGGTGCCGACCTGCTCGATGCGTCCGTTGTTGAATACGGCGACGCGATCGCTCAGCGTCAGCGCCTCCTCCTGATCGTGGGTGACGAAGATGAACGTGATCCCGACTTCGCGCTGGATCTGCTTGAGCTCGATCTGCATCTGCTCGCGCAGCTGCTTGTCGAGGGCTCCGAGGGGTTCGTCCAGCAGCAGCACCTGTGGCCGCAGGATGAGAGCGCGGGCGAGGGCGATGCGCTGACGTTGACCGCCCGAGAGCTGGTGAGGCAGACGATCGGCGACGTGGTCGAGGTGCACGCGGCGCAGGGACTCGGCGACCTGCTCGATCCGCTCGCTCTTGCTCGTCCCCTTCACACGCAGTCCGTAGCCGACGTTCTCCGCGATCGTCATGTGCGGGAACAGCGCGTAGTCCTGGAAGACGGTGTTGACGTCGCGGGAGTGTGGAGGTGTGCGGGTGACGTCGATGCCCGAGAGACGCACGGAGCCGGAGGTCGCCTCCTCGAATCCGGCGATGATGCGCAGCACCGTGGTCTTGCCGGATCCCGACGGTCCGAGCATGGAGAGGAACTCCCCGGGTGCGACGTGCAGATCGAGGTCGCGCACGGCGGTGAAGTCGCCGAAGGACTTCGTCAGGCCCGACAGCATCACGCTGCCCTTGGCTGAGGTGTCGCTCGCGGCATGGGCGGCCGGCGCAGCAGTCGTCATCTCGTGCTCCTCGATCCTCATCGATTCGGAAGGTTGCTTAAACATATAAAACCGTAGGTCATATTTCAAGTCTTCTCGCGCCATCGATGTCGTGGAAGAATCCAGGCATGGAATCGCTGACCTCCCCCGCCGGTGCACGCACCGCCTCGGATGGTCCGCGCAGCCGCCACCCACATCGACTGCAGGGCGCCCTGTTCCAGTCGATCGGCGATGAAGGCAGGGCAGAGCTCGTCGAGCGCCGCCTGGTCGACGCGATCCACCGTGGCCACCTGCGCGCCGGTGAGCGGCTCCCCTCCGAATCCGATCTCGCACGCAGCTTCGGAGTGGCACCGGTCACGGTGCGCGAGGCTCTGCTCACGCTGCGCGGCCAGGGGCTCATCGTCACGCGTCGCGGCCGCAACGGTGGCAGCTTCGTCGTCGACGACGCCGATCCACTCGCCTTCGCACGCGACGCGCTGATGCGCACCTCGCGGCTCGCGCTGCGCGACATGGGAGTCCACTACGGTGCGATCACCGTGGCCGCCGTCCGTCTCGCCGCGCGCCGCGCTGATGCCGGCGAGGCCGTCCGGGTGCGTCGTCGTCTGGAGCTTCTCGAGGATCTCGACACCGATCAGCAGCGGCGTCTGCTCGATGACGTGCTCGTCGAGCTCGTCTCGCTGAGCCAGTCGGCGCGCCTCACCAGGGAGCAGATGAAGCTGCAGGCCGAGTTCTCGCCCTATCTCCGCCTCGCCGCATCCGACGGCGCAGGACTGCGCAGACAGGCGGCGTCGCTCACCGACATCATCCGCGCCGTCGAGGAGAGCGACCCCGACACGGCGGCCGATCGCACAGAGCGCCTGATCGTCGACGTGCTCGACGCCCTCGTCCAGCTGCAGAGCTCGCCGCCGAGCATCTCATGAGCATTCCCATCGACGTGCACTGGAGGACGCGATGAACACCCCCACCACCACTGCTTCAGCAGAAGCCGCCCGGATCGTCGAGGACTACTTCGGCGCTCCGATCCGCATGCTCGACAGCTGGGTCGGATCCTGCGCCGAAGAACTCGCCCACGTGCTGGGTGAGGGCTCGCTGACTCGGCCGCACCTCGACGCGATCGTCGAACCGTACGCCGCTCGCACCCTGGCGCTGGACGACGTGCCCGTGTACGGAGCGGGGTTCATCGCCGCGATCGATCTTCTCTCCGACGCCCGCAGCCACCTCGCGTGGTGGCAGGGCGAAGGCGGAAGACAGCTGGTGCTCGCCTCGCAGTCGGTGAACAAGGAGTACATCGACTACAGCGAGCTCGAGTGGTACCGCGTGCCGATGAGCACCGGAGGACCGCATGTCGCCGGTCCGTACGTCGACTATCTGTGCAGCGACGAATACACGATCACGATCGCTGTTCCCGCGCGCGACAGCGGGCGCCTGCTGGGCGTCGCCGGGCTCGACCTGCTCGTCGCGGATGTCGAGCGTGAGCTCATTCCGCGTTTCGCTTCGCTCGGACATGAGGTGACTCTGGTCAACGGTGTCGGCCGCGTCGTGGTCTCCACCGATCCGCGCTGCGAGACCGGGGACTCGGTGCGCGGCAGCAGGCTCGCCGACCTTCCCCGAACGTCCTGCGACGGCGTCGCCCTCGACGTGATCGTCGAGAGCATCTGAGCCGGCGATCGGTGCCGAGGTCTTGACTTCGCCCTGTGTGAGAGGCACGCTGTCTGTAGATCAACTCAGCGCCCGGGAGTCTCGCAGGCATCGCCGCAGCACCGGGCGCTGAGTCTGTCCGGCCCGGATCCGCTGACGCTGTCAGTACGCGAGCAGACGGGCTCTGGCATCCCGGGTGCGCATCAGCAGGGCGTGCTCGTCTGCCGCAGCCAGCGGGTCGCGACCGGTGATCGCACGCTGGCGCACGGCTGCCAGCGCCGCGGCGTCGCGGATGAACGACTGCATCACGCTTCGGCGGTCGCCGCGCAGACCGGATGCCCACTGCAGACCGGTCCGCCGGCCGGCCGGCGTCGCCAGCATCTCGACTTCCTCGGCAGTGAACCATCCGGCGGCGGCGTAGTCGCCCAGGCGCAGACGCGTCAGACGCGATTCCTCGCGGCGCAGCGCCAGGATCGCGATGATGAACCCGATGAAGAGCGGAACCTGCGTGCTGATGTACAGCGCGAGGAAGTCGCCCAGCAGCGACGAGCCGTTCCAGTACGCGTGAAGGAGCGTCGCGCCGATCAGACCGATCGCGCCCGATCCGACGGCGGAGGCGGTGCTCGCGCCGCGCCGCGCGGCCAGGCCGAAGGCGAATCCGGTCAGGGCGGTGAACATGGCGTGCGCGAACGGCGAGACCAGCCCACGCAGGATGAAGGTCACCGTGAGCTCCCCTGCCCCGCCGGAGGTGAGACTGGTGCCGAAGTACTGGATGTTCTCGGTGAATGCGAAGCCGGCACCCACCAGCGCCCCGTAGACGACGCCGTCGACCGGGCCGTCGAAGGCACGTCGCCCGATCACGAACACGATCAGGACCCCGACGCCCTTGGCGAGCTCCTCGATGACGGGCGCCTGGACCATCGCCGCGAAGAACTCGTTGCGCGGCCCCACCGCGAGAGCGAACGCCAGGTCGACGAGCAGAGTGATGCCGACCGCTGCCACCGCACCCCAGGCGAGGGCGAAGATCACGAGGCTCTTCGGCTCCGGCTCCCAGCGATCGATCATCCGCACGCCCGTGAGCACGATCGCAAGCGGCACGAGCGCGAGCACGAGTCCGACGATCGACGCTCCCACGCCGAGGAACAGCGCGAAGTACGCGATCAGCGCGATCATCAGGAACACGAGCACACCGAACGTCCACACCGATGCGCTCCGCCCCCGCCTCGCGGGCATCGGCAGGGCCGGCATCGCCGGGGCGGGCGCCGGGGCCGACGGTGCCGGCGGGGCGTACCGCGAGTGACCGGCGAGCAGCGTCGGGAACGGGCCTGAGGGCTGCGCGGGCGAGGGTCGTCCTCCAAAGCTCATGGGCAAAGCCTAGAGGCCGCCTCTGCCGCGGGCCGCATCGCGACGGGTAGCGTAGAGGCATGCGTTTCGCCCATCTGAGCGCTCGTGATTCCGAGGCTCTGCACCTCGCCGTCATCGACGGCGCGGAGGCCACCCTCGTCAGCGACCTCCTCTCCCCCGCTCCCTCGACCCTGCAGCAGCTGATCGAGGGTGGTGACGAGCTGCTCGAGCGGCTGCGCGCTGCGCACGCCTCGGGCACCGCGCCGCGGCACCCGGTGGCCGATCTGCGCTTCGGCCCCGCCGTCGTCGCGCCACCGGTGATCCTGGCGGTGGGCCTGAACTACGCCGCGCACTCCAGCGAACTGGGACTCAAGACCGACACCGCACCGACCGTCTTCACCCTGTGGCCCAACTCGCTCGGGGCGCACGACGGCACCGCCACCTGGCCACGCGAGCTGAGCGAATCCGTCGACTACGAAGCAGAGCTCGGTGTGATCATCGGCCGCGCCGCGAAGGACGTCACCGCTGACCAGGCGCTCGACACGGTGTGGGGCTACACGGTCGTCAACGACATCACGGCGCGCGACATCCAGTTCGCCGAGGCGCAGTGGTCCCGCTGCAAGTCGTTCGACGGCTTCACCCCGACCGGTCCGGTGGTCGTCACGGCCGACGAGATCGCCGACCCGCAGGATCTGCACATCTGGGCCGTCGTCGACGGGCAGACCGTGCAGGACGCCAGCACCGGGCAGATGGTGCGCAGCGTCGCCACGCTGATCGCGCACCTCTCATCGTCGGCGACCCTGCTGCCGGGAACCCTGATCTCCACCGGCAGCCCGGGTGGCGCCGGCTACTCGCGCGATCCGCAGATCTTCCTGCGCGACGGCTCGACGGTCACGGTGGGCGTCGACGGCATCGGGGAGCTCACGACGTACTGCCGCACGCAGGGCTGATCGCGTCCGTTCAGACGGCAGAAGAGGCGGATGCCCGGGGCATCCGCCTCTTCTGTCTCTGCGCCTACGCCTCCGGGAGGTCTTCCGCGGCGATCACGGGGATCGCCGCGGTCACCGTCTCCAGCCCCGACAGGCGCGCCGGCGAGATCTGCTTCATGACCTCGTCACGCGACATGAGCCCCGCCTCGACGACCAGATCGGCCACGTTGCGGTTGGTGAGCAGCGCGGTCTTCGCCAGCGCCGCGGAGGCCGCGTAGCCGATGAACGGCGTCAGCGCGGTGACGACGCCGACCGACGCGCCGACCATCGCACCGAGGCGCTCGCGGTTCGCGGTGATCCCGTCGACGCAGTTGACCCGCAGCGTCCACATCGCCTGGCGCATCCATGTGATCGACTGGAAGATCGAGTGCGCGATGACCGGTTCGAACGCGTTGAGCTGCAGCTGACCGCCCTCGACCGCCATCGTCACCGTGACATCCGCACCGGCGACCGCGAAAGCGACCTGGTTGACGGCCTCGGGGATGACGGGGTTGACCTTGCCCGGCATGATGCTGGAGCCGGCCTGCATGGCAGGCAGGTTGATCTCGCCGATGCCCGCCTGCGGACCCGACGAGAGCAGACGCAGGTCGTTGCAGATCTTGGAGAGCTTGATCGCGTTGCGCTTCAGCGACGACGAGAACGACATGAAGGCGCCGGTGTCGCTGGTGGCCTCGACGAGGTCGGTCGCCGTGCTGAGATCGAGTCCGCTGATCTCACGCAGGTGCTTCAGCACCGTAGGCGCGTAGTCGGGGTGGGTCGTGATGCCGGTGCCGATGGCGGTGGCGCCCATGTTGATCTCGGTCAGCAGCGAGGCGTTCTCGGTGAGGCGGCTGTGGTCCTCGCCGAGAGTCGTCGCGAAGCCGTGGAACTCCTGACCGAGAGTCATCGGCACGGCGTCCTGCAGCTGTGTGCGTCCGACCTTGAGCACGTCGTGGAACTCGTTCGCCTTGCCGAGGAACGACTTGCGCAGCAGGTCGAGCTCGTCGAGAAGTGAGACGAGGTTCAGCGAGAGGCCGATCTTGACGGCGGTCGGGTAGACGTCGTTGGTGGACTGGCTGCGGTTGGTGTGATCGATCGGCGAGAGGAAGGCGTAGTCGCCCTTCTCACGGCCCGCCATCTCGAGCGCGATGTTCGTGATGACCTCGTTCGCGTTCATGTTGGTCGAGGTGCCCGCCCCGCCCTGGATGACGCCGACGATGAACTGGTCGTGGAACTCTCCGTCGATGACGCGCTGCGAGGCGGCGTCGATCAGGCCCGCCTTCTCGGCGTCGAGGACCCCGATCTCCTTGTTGGCTCGCGCGCTGGCCTGCTTGACCATCGCGAGGCCGCGCACCAGGTCGGGGTACACCGAGATCGGGCGCTTGGTGATGGGGAAGTTCTGCTCGGCGCGCAGCGTGTGGACGCCGTAGTAGGCGTCGCCCGGGATCTCGATGCTGCCGATCGAATCGGTCTCTGTGCGGTGAACAACAGGCTCAGACGAGGCCATGTCACATCCTTGTGGGTAGTGGCGATCAGGGATTCGGGGGATGCCTTCAGTCTACGACGCTTCCGCGCGGGGGCTTGCGGGAGAACGCCTCGAGTCGCTCTTTCGGGGTGAGGGATGCCATGTGCTCGGCCCACTCGCGCGTGAAGTGCTCTCCGGTGGGCGCCTCGACGACCGGCACCACGGTGTGCGTGATCGTGTCGGGGTAGACGTGCACGAGCTGGAACGATTGGGCGGCATCCATCCCGTTGACCTCGACGGCGGGACGGGCGACGTTCATCGTGTAGCAGGTGGCCGAGGCCACGCTCACCGCGATCCCGGCGAACAGTCCGTGCGAGGAGTAGTGCAGATGGCCGGCCAGAATGGCGCGCACATCGCTCCCCCGCAGCACGTCGGCGAGTTCGTCCTGGTGGCGCAGCTCGAGGATGTCGAACAGCGGGATGTGGCTGGGCAGCGGCGGGTGGTGCATCGCCAGGATCGTGCCGTGCGGTGCATCCTGGCTCAGCACGTCACGCAGCCAGTCGAGCTGGGTGGTGTCGAGGTCGCCGTGGTGCCAGCCGGGAACGCTCGTGTCCAGAGCGATCAGTCTCAGCCCGCCGAGGTCCCACACCCCGGTGACCGGCTGCTCGGTGGGCTCGAGATCGAGCAGGTGCTGCCGCAGCGCCGGGCGCTCGTCGTGGTTGCCCGCCACCCAGACGACCGGGCAGTCCAGGTCGGCCGCGAGCGGTTCCACCGCGCCCCGGAGGCGGTGGTACGCGTCCGGCTCCCCCAGATCGGCGAGATCGCCGGTGACGACGATCGCCGCAGGATCGGTGCCCGTGGCTCGGATGGCGTCGAGCGTGCGCTCGACGTCGAAACGGCCTCCGAGCCGGGCTCCGCCCGCGAGCAGGTGCGGATCACTGATGTGCACGATGACGTGCGACGCCGGGGCGTGGCTGCCGAACGCGAACGAGGCTGACATGACCCCAGCCTAGAACCGCCCTCTCAGGCGGATGCCTGTCAGTGTCCGACGACGATGATCAGGATGCCGCCGGCGACCGCCGCGCCGCACAACATGAAGCAGCCGATCGCGGCTGCGAACGCGAGCATCTTCTGACCCTCGCTCAGCGGGCTCTTGCGAGCGGCCTTGGCCGCCTGCTTCGCCGCGTGCCTGATCTCCTTCTCGGTGAGCACGGTGATGGCATCCGTGAACTCCGCCGGCGAGACCACCGGAACCCGCCCGGCGCGCACGAGCATCCGCAGGCCCAGTGCGTAGAACAGCACGATCGTCCCGGCACCCAGCAGGGCGGCGATGAACACGCTGATGAAGGCGCCCCAGTCGATGCTCATCGTGCGTCCTCCTGCTCATCCACGGCGATGTCCCACTCGGCGAGCTTGGCGCGCACCTTGCGGCTGGCGATGGCGCTCTCCCACTCCTGCGCGGCCTTCTCGGCGGTGGCGAACTTCAGCGCGGCCTTCTCGGCGGCGCGCTTGGCCGCCTTGATCTCGGCCGGCGACGCGCCCGCCTTCTTCAGCTTCTTCGCCCGACGCGCGGCGCGCTCCGCCTCGTCGGCCTTCCGCTCGGCGCGCTCGAGAGCGCGCACGAGCTCCATGCGGCTGGCGCGGCGGGTGGGAGCAGGCACCTCCGGGTGGTCGACCGCGTGGCCGGACTCGGCGACATCGCTCATGGCGTTCGCGGAGGTGACGGCGTTGCGACGCGAATACAGGAACAGACCCACGATGATCACCAGCGCCAGCACCGCGTCGATCGCGACGCCCCAGTTGCCGAACCAGATCACCAGAAGGGCGGCGAGGGCGCCGACGCCGCCCGCCGCGGGAAGCGTGAGCAGCCAGCCGATCGCGATCCGGCCCGCAGTCGCCCACCGCACGGAGGCCCCCCGTCGGCCGAGGCCCGAGCCGATGACCGAACCCGAGGCGACCTGCGTCGTCGAGAGTGCGAACCCGAGGGCGCTGGAGGCGAGGATGGTCGCCGCGGTGGAGCTCTCGGCGGCGAAGCCCTGCGCGGGCTTGACCTCGGTGAGGCCCTTGCCGAGGGTGCGGATGATCCGCCAGCCGCCGAGGTAGGTGCCCAGGGCGATGGTGAACGCACAGGCGACGATGACCCAGAACTCGGGGTTGTGGTAGTCGGCGCTGTTCGGATCACCCGTCTGCCACCCGATCGTGATCAGAGCCAGGGTGATCACGCCCATCGTCTTCTGCGCATCGTTGGTTCCGTGCGACAGCGCCACCAGCGAAGAGGTGAAGATCTGGCCCCAGCGGAACCCGGAGCGGCCGTCCGGCTTGCCGTCGTACCGGCGCGTGACGCCGTAGGCGACCTTCGTCGCGATGAACGCGATGATGCCGGCGGTGAGCGGGGCGATCAGGGCCGGGAGGATGATCTTCGACAGCACCATCCCGAAATCGATGCCCGTGGCGCCGACGCCGACCAGTGTCGCGCCGATGAGACCGCCGAACAGCGCGTGCGACGAGCTGGAGGGAAGACCCAGCAGCCACGTGAGCATGTTCCAGGTGATCGCGCCGATGAGCCCCGCGAAGATGAGCGGCAGGAAGATCTGCGCCCCCATCTGGCTGATCGCGTCTTCGCGGATGATGCCACCGGAGACGGTCTTCGCGACCTCGGTCGACAGGAAGGCGCCGACGAGGTTGAGCACAGCTGCGAGAAGCACCGCCGTCTTCGGCTTCAGCGCGCCGGTGGCGATGGGGGTCGCCATCGCGTTGGCGGTGTCGTGGAATCCGTTGGTGAAGTCGAAGAAGAGCGCCAGCGCGATGACCAGCACGACGATGAGGGCTGCGGTTTCCACCGGTCTCTTTCGTTGGGACTGCCAGGGAGGGGCCGAGAGATCGGCTTGTGACGAACGAAGAGTTCACCGTGGGTTTACCCTCCGTTAGAGGACCCGGATGAATCCTCCCACCCTGCCCGGTCGCGGTCAACTCGCCGGGTAGCGTGGCAGGGTGACCGATTCTCGCATCCAGCCGCCCGCACCGGCCCGCCGCATCACCACGCGCTCCCACCACGGCGACCAGTTCGACGACGCCTACGAGTGGCTCCGCGCCAAAGACGATCCGGAGGTCATCGCGCACCTGGAGGCGGAGAACGCCTACACCGACGCGCGAAGCGCTCGTCTCGCGGGGCTCCGCGAGACGCTGTTCGAGGAGGTCCGCTCACGGGTGCAGGAGACCGACCTGTCGGTGCCCACCCGACGCGGCGACTGGTGGTTCTACAGCCGCACCGAGGAGGGCGCCCAGTACGGCATCCACTGCCGCACCGCCGCACACGGCGACGACTGGACTCCCCCGGTGCTCGAGCCGGGCGTGCCGGTGCCGGGCGAGGAGGTGCTGCTCGACGGGAACGTGGAGGCTGCGGGGCTCGAGTTCTTCTCGCTCGGCGCCTTCGACGCGTCGGACGACGGCACGCGACTGCTCTGGTCTGTGGATGCCGAGGGCTCGGAGCTGTACACCGTGCACGTGCGCGACCTGGCCTCCGGGGAGATGCTCGACGACGTGATCCCGAACACCGGACAGGCGTTCTTCACACCCGACGGTGCGTCGATCCTCTACACGACACGCGACGAGGCGTGGCGGCCCGACACTCTGTGGCTGCACCGTATCGGGACACCGCTCGACGCCGACGTGAAGCTGTTCCACGAGCCGGATGAGCGCTTCTGGATGGGCGCCGGCATCACCCGCAGTCGGCGGTACCTGATGATCGGGCTGGGCTCGAAGATCACCAGCGAGGAGCTGCTCATCGACCTCGCCGACTTGAGCTCCGACCCGCTGAGCGTCGAGCCGCAGGTGGTGTGGCCGCGCCGGGAGGGCGTGGAGTACTCCGTCGATCACGCGGTGGTCGACGGCGAGGACCGGCTGCTGATCCTGCACAACGACGACGCCCTCGACTTCGAGCTCGTCTCGGTGGCGGCATCCGACCCCCAGGGTGAACGGCAGCTGCTGCTTGCACACCGCCAGGGACGACGGATCATCGACGTGGACTGCTTCCGGGACTTCGCGACCGTCGAGTACCGCAGCGACGGACTGGTGCGCTCGGCGATCATGGATCCCGCGACGGGCGCACTCGACGACGTCGACTTCGACGAGCCGCTGTTCGACGCCTACTTCAGCGGCAACCCCGAATGGCATTCGCCGTTCCTGCGGATGACGTACACCTCGTTCATCACGCCGTCGCAGGTGCTCGACCTCGACATCGCAACCGGCGAGAAGCACCTGCGCAAGCAGATGGCGGTGCTCGGCGGGTACGACCCCGCCGACTACGGACAGCAGCGGGTGTGGGCCACGGCGGCCGACGGCGCCCAGGTGCCGATCTCGCTGGTGTGGAAGCGCTCGTTCGGCGACCCAGGTGCAGAGCCGCGCGCGCTGCACCTGTACGGCTACGGCTCGTACGAGCACTCGATCGATCCCGCTTTCTCGACCATGCGCCTGTCGATGCTCGACCGCGGTGTGATCTTCGCGGTCGCGCACGTGCGCGGCGGCGGCGAGATGGGTCGTCACTGGTACGAGCAGGGCAAGGAGCTGCACAAGCGCAACACGTTCACCGACTTCGTCGCGTGCGCACAGCACCTCATCGGCACCGGCGTGACCGCCCCCGAGCGGCTCGTCGCCGAGGGCGGCAGCGCGGGCGGCCTGCTCATGGGCGCGGTCGCCAACCTCGCCCCTGAGCTGTTCGCCGGGGTCCTCGCCGGGGTGCCCTTCGTCGACGCGCTCACCTCGATCCTCGACCCCTCGCTGCCGCTCACCGTGGTCGAGTGGGACGAGTGGGGCGACCCGCTGCACGATGCCGAGGTGTACGCGTACATGAAGTCGTACACGCCGTACGAGAACATCCGCGAGGGTGCGGACTACCCGCGGATCCTGGCGATGACATCTCTCAACGACACCCGCGTGCTGTACGTCGAACCGGCCAAGTGGGTCGCGGCACTGCGCTACGCCGGGGCACGGGACGTGATGATGAAGTGCGAGATGTCCGCCGGACACGGCGGCGTCAGCGGACGCTACAACGCCTGGCGCGAGCGCGCGTTCGAGCTCGCCTGGATGCTGGACGTCCTCGGCCTGGCCGACTGATCCCGCTCCCGGGCCACCCGCCGTGGTGCGATATCAGCCGAACAGCGCGGCCGCTTCGTCATAGCGGCTGCGCGGCACGGTGTTCAGCTCGCCCAGCGCCTCGGCGAAGGGCACCCGCACGATCTCGGTGCCGCGCATCGCGACCATCTGACCCCACGCGCCGTCGACCAGGGCGTCGGCGGCGTGCAGGCCGAGCCGCGTCGCGAGGACCCGGTCGAAACCTGACGGCGATCCGCCGCGCTGGATATGGCCCAGCACGGTGGAGCGCGTCTCGATGCCGGTGATCCGCTCGATCTCCGGAGCGAGGATCTCGCTGATGCCGCCCAGTCGTGGACGGTTGAAGGCATCGAGGCCCTTGTCGCTGTAAGCCTCGTCCATGCCCTTGAGGGTGAATCCCTCCGAGACGACGACGAGCGGCGCGCGGCCGCGGGCGGCGGCGCTGCTGACCAGCGAGCAGATCTCGTCCATCGACATGGGCACTTCCGGGATGCAGATGACGTGCGCGCCCGCCGCCATCCCGGCGTGCAGGGCGATCCAGCCCACGTGCCGGCCCATGACCTCGGCGACCATGCAGCGCTGATGCGAGTCGCCCGTCGTGCGCAGCCGGTCCATCGCGTCGGTGGCGATGTTCACCGCGGTGTCGAAGCCGAACGAGTAGTCGGTCGCACGGAGGTCGTTGTCGATCGTCTTCGGCACGCCGAGCACGTTGATGCCGTCCTTCGCCAGACGGTCCGCCGCCGCGAGGGTGCCCTCGCCGCCGATCGCCACGATTCCGTCGATCCGGTGCCCGTACAGGGTCTTGGCGATGTTCTCGGCTCCCCCGCGCGCGCCCTCGTAGGGGTTGGTGCGGCTCGTGCCCAGGATCGTGCCGCCGACCTTCGACAGTCCCTTCACCTCGTGGCGGGTGAGCGGGAAGAAGTCCCCGTCGACGACGCCTCGCCAGCCGTCGCGGATGCCGACGAACTCGAGGTCGTAGGCGGTGGTGCCCTTGAGCACGATCCCGCGGATGACCGCGTTGAGTCCGGGGCAGTCGCCGCCGCTGGTCAGGATGCCGATCTTCATGCTGCCGCCTTCGTGCGTCGGGGGGAAAGGGTGAAGAGGCGACACTGCCCGTTGTCGACCCTAGCGCCTCTCGGACGCGAAAAACCATTCCGTGTGCGCGAAAACGAACGATCTTGCCGAGGGCATCTCCGTGTTGGGGTGTTCTTGGCGAAATCGTGTCGATACACGCGAGAGCGGACGCCAAGAATGCAGCTTCTTAACGCCCGCTTTCGGGTGCGCGTCACTGCGCGCCGAGAGCCTCCCGCAGCAGGTGCATCAGCGCAGCCATCTGCACCGACTCGCCCGGTTCATCGGTGACGGCTTCACCGTCGAGTGCGCGGGCGGCGAGACCCTGCTTCTGATCGATGAGCTCGGCGATCTTCGTGTCGAGGGTGTGCGCGGCGATGATGCGCCACGCGGTGACCGGCTCGTCCTGACCGATGCGGTGCACGCGGTCGATCGCCTGCGTCTGCTCGGCCGCCGTCCAGCTCAGCTCGGCCAGCACGACGTTCGAGGCGACCTGCAGGTTGACGCCGACTCCCGCTGCGGTGAGCGAGCACACCGCGACGCCCACCTGCGGGTCGGTGTTGAACGCGTCGATCGCCTGCTGGCGCACGGCGGTCGTCTGGTCGCCGCGGATCGACACCGACGTGATCCCGGCTGCGGCGAAGTGCGCCTCGGCCTGATCCATCACGTCGACGTGCTTCGCGAAGAACACCACCTTCTCGACCGACCGCTGCAGCTGAGCGGCGTAGTCGGCGGCGAGCAGGGCTTTGGCCTGGCCGATCTTGCGCACCATGGTGAAGACGTTGTCACCGCCCGCACCGGCGGCCTTCGACTCCTCGAGCTCGTTGTGGGCGACCAGACGCACGATGTCGTCATCGATCCCCGTCGACAGGCTCAGTGACCCACCGACAGATGCACCGTGCGCAGCCGAGCGCGCTTCGACGATACGGCGGTACTTGGCCGCCATCCGCTCGCCCAGCTCCCGCTCCGCCGCCCGGATGCCGCGGCCGAACTCATCGTCGAGCTGCACCGGCAGGTCTGCGATGAGCTTGTCGGGCAGGTCGGCGGCGACGTCCTTCTTCTTCCGTCGCACGATGCCCATCGAGATGACCGCCTCGCGGGCCTCGGCGTAGAACGACTTGTCCGCCGGCGTCAGCCCGGTCGCATCGAGCTTCTCCATCAGCTCGGGCTCGGGCTTCTCGCCGTTCGTCCAGCCGAGGAAGCGCCAGATCGCGTCGAAGTCCTCGACGTCGTTGATCAGCGGCGTGCCCGTCAGGGCCAGCATCAGCGGGTTGCGCACGCGGTCGCGGATGCGTCCCGCAAGAGCCAGCACGTTCTGCGACCGCTGCGACGACAGGTTCTTGATGAAGTGCGCCTCGTCGACGACCATGCCCTGCAGGCCGATCGAGCCGAGCCACGACAGGTGCCGGTCGAGGATCTCGTAGTTGACGATGAACACGTCGGCGAAAGCGTCGATGTCGGCGCCGTCGCCCTGGATCACGGCGGCGCGGCGCTGCGGCGTCCATCGCTCGACCTCACGCGCCCAGTTCATCTTGACCACGTTGGGCACGACGACGAGCAGAGGGTAGGCGTTCGCGACCGAGGCGGCGAGCACCGACTGCGCGGTCTTGCCCAGACCGGGCTCGTCGGCGAGCAGGAAGCTGCGGTGACCGGAGCGCACCGCCTCGACGAAGCGCGACTGGTGCACCATGACCTCGCGCCCCTTGGGCGAGATGTGGTCGTACTCGGGCGTCGGGGGCAGCTCCATCGTGGCCGGTCCCCCGCCCGCTCCCGTCTCGAACGCCTTGTACAGCGGACCCATCAGCTCCCACCCGTCGAGCCGGCGGCGGGGCACCGCGGCGCGCTGGGGGGTCAGGTCGGGCGCGAGGAACGGCGACGCCAGCAGGCGCGACTCGACCGACGGCGGGGTGACCTGCTTCTCCGCGAGAGCGGTCGGAACCACCGGGTTCTGCACGATCGGTGCAATGTCGGTGATCACGAGCTCCTCGGGAGCGAGCTCGGCGCCCGACTCGAGCAGCCAGTCACGACGCATCCGCTTCGCGACGGGCGAGGTGGCCTGATCCGCGTCGAGCAGCTGGATCAGCGACGTGTCGCGCGCGGCCGTCTTGGCGAGGATCGTGGCCACACCGTCGAGCCGCTTGAGCAGCTCGGCCCGTGCTGCGTCGGTCAGTTCGCCGTCGGCTTTCACCCTGGCGCGCTCCTCGCGCACCAGGAATGCGATCACCTGGAATTTCACCCGGTTGGTCGGGCCCAGCTTGGCCCGCTGCGCCTTCGCCTCGATCTCGCGCACCTTGCGCGCGAGGATCGGGATCAGCGGCGCCTCTTCGTCTCGACGGGACGTCTTCTTTCGCCGCGGGGCGGCGGTCGCCGTGCTCGGCATGCTCCTCCTGAGCGTGAGTACCGGTCATCCGGCGGGGCCGGACGATGCTCTCCGTGAGCGGCTCCGATGAGGCGACCGCGAGAATGCGGAGTGCGAGGGGTGGGTGCGGACCTTGTCAGAAACGCCGATGCCAGAACCCTCGACGACAGTCTACGCCATGCCTGAGGTCATCCCCCAGAGCCGAGCGACCATGTCGTCGGCGTACCCGGCCATCTCGACATTGATCCACTTCGTCGAGAGCCATGCGTTGGCCCGGAAGACATGGATCTCGCCGATCACACCGGGCATCTCGCCCTCGAACCTCTCCTCGACGAGGCAGCGCGTCTGCTGCGCATCGCCGTCGACCACCTCGCAGGTCATCCCGTCGGCACGATACGCATCGAGCAGATCTTCCGACTGCTCGGCGCCGACGAGCGCGATCGTCGTCGCGATGCCCACCTCCGACGCGACGCCCCAGGTGCAGCGCAGATGGGCGAGATCCTCGAGCAACTGCGCCCCGACGGCCAGGTCTGTGGAGGGCATGGTCAGTGTCGGGTCGTCCGGTGGAAGCTGCGCGGCGATCAGGCGCTCGCGCATCGACGCGCTGAAGGCGTCGTCGCATGCCGCGGGAAGTGCTATCGATTCGTCGGCGGGTGCGCCCGTCGGCGAGGGCGGAGCCGCAGGTGTGCTCGTGCTCGCAGCACCGGGGCGGTCCGACGGCACGGCGGTCGGCGTGGGATCCGGCACGCCCGGGGCGCAGGCGGTGACCGCGACGGCGATGATCGCAGCGCCGACGATCGCGAGAGGCACACGGCGTGTCATGGCTCGATCGTACGCCGCGGGCTTCCCGCACCGCGAGAGCCGGCGGGCGCACCCTCGTAACGATTCAGCCCTGGTTCGAGAGGCGATTCCGGGCGACTGTCACGTCGTCAGCCATCTGCGCGATGAGGGCGTCCATCCCCTCGAAGGCCATCATGCCGCGCAGGTGGTCGGTGAACTCGACGGTCACGCGATGGCCGTACAGATCGAGTCCGGTCTCGTCGAGCACGTGCGCCTCCACCTGGCGACGCTCGACGTCGTCGAACGTCGGGTTGGTGCCCACCGAGATCGCAGCGGGATGCCGGATGCCCGTCACGTGGTCGTCCAGCCAGCCGGCGTACACCCCGTCGGCGGGCGCGAGGGCGTCGATCGTCTCCGACAGGTTGGCGGTGGGGAACCCCAGCTCACGGCCGCGCTTGAGCCCGTGCACGACCTCGCCGCTCACCGTGACGGGTCGACCGAGCACGGTGGCCGCCTGGGCTACGTCACCGGCGGCGAGCAGCTCGCGCACCCATGTCGACGACACCCTGCGGCCGCCGCCCTCGGGTGTGACGTCGTCGATGACGTCGACGGTGAAGCCGTGCTGCGGTCCCAGCCTGCGCAGCAGCTCGGCGTCTCCTGCACCTCCGCGGCCGAAGCGGAAGTCCCGCCCGACGAGGATCATGGCCGCGTGCAGCGAATCGACGAGGATGCCGCGCACGAAGTCCTCGGCGGACAGGGATGCCAGTGCGCGGTCGAACGTGAGCACCAGAGTGGCGTCCAGGTCGAGCTGGCCGAGGAGCTCGATCTTGCGCTCGGTGGCGACGACGTTCTCGGGGCACAGTTCGGGGCGCAGCACCTCGAGGGGGTTGCGGTCGAAGGTGACGGCGACGGTGCGCGCCCCGATCGCACGGGCATCCGCACGCATCCGCTCGATCACCGCTCGGTGTCCGACGTGCACGCCGTCGAACTTGCCGATCGCGACGACAGACCGGCCGAAGTCGGCCGGCACCTCAGCGGGATCGCGGAAGACGATCATGCCGCCTCTCCCATCGGGCGGTGGGTGCGCAGCCACCACAGGCCGAACACGGGCAGCACGAGCGGGATGAAGACGTACCCCATGCCGAAGTACGACCAGACGCTGTCGTGGCCGAAAAGCGCCGGAGCGAGCAGGCTGAGTGCGCCGACCACGATCACCCCGGTCAGCTCGAAGACGATCGCGACCCACGCGACCGTGTACCAGCCGCGACGGTGCGCGAGCACGAGCGCCAGCGTGGCGAGGATGTACACGGCGGCGGCGAGCACCGAGAGGCTGTACGCCAGCGGCGCCTCGTCGAAGCGGCGGACCACCTGGACGAAGCTGCGGCCGGCGGCCGCCAGTGCCATCACGGCGTAGACGATGACGAGAACTCGGCCGATGCCCGTCATCCGGGTGCGCGAAACGGTGTGGGACATTGCGTCGTCCATCTTACGCGCGTCGGTGACACGGCCCGACGGCGTCACGCGACCTGGAGCGTCCAGATCGCGTGCATCCGCCACAGCATGATCGCCAGCGACAGGCCGATGACACCCAGGATGACCGTGCTCCACCGCGTGCGGTCGATCAGCGCCCACGCCGCACCGCCGACGGGCAGCAGAACCGCCGAGACGAGGTAGACCCAGAACTCGAGCAGGTCCCCCGTGGGCGGGTTGCCTGCCAGTGGCGCGACGATCGCGATGACCACCTGGGCGATCAGCAGCACCTCGACGAGCAGCAGGCTCCCGACGGTCCAGTCGCTCGGTCGCCGTCCGGCGAGTCCGGCGATGATGCAGAACAGCCCGGCGATGCATGCGACGGCGATCTGCGTCAGGGTGAACCACAGGATCATCGCTGCACCTCCGGCATGTTCATGGCGCTCTTGATGTCCTTCCCTCGGGCCTCGACGACGCCCACGAGCAGTCCTTCGGGGTCGACCGCCGCGACCTCGGCTGCCGCCAGCCGCCCGGCGCCGCCCTGCAGGCGTTTGCCGTGGCGCAGATCCTTCGCCTCGCCTGCTGTCACCTGCAGCACCGGCATGGTGCGCTCGGCCGCCTGAGCGGGTGTCAGCAGCGTCGCGGCGGCGAGCTCGTCGATGACGACGGCGTCGGCGATGTCGAAGCCGCCCACACGGATGCGCCGGAGGGCGGTGAGATGACCGCCGACGCGGAGGGCCGCGCCCAGGTCCCGGGCGAGGGCTCGGATGTAGGTTCCGGACGAGCAGTCCACCACGACGTCCACGTCGATGACGCCGTCCGCGCGCCGAGTGCCCAGCACGTCGAACCGCGTGACGATGACCTGCCGGGCCGCGAGCTCGACCTCCTCGCCCGCTCGCACGCGGTCGTAGGCGCGCCGTCCGTCGACCTTGATCGCCGAGACCGAGCTCGGCACCTGGGATATCGCGCCGGTGAGAGCGGCGACGCCCGCGGCGATGCCGTCGTCGGTCACGGCGTCGACGGCACCGGACCCGGCCCTCTCGACGGTCTCCCCCTCGGCATCGTCCGTGGTGGTTCGCATCCCGAGCCGGATCGTCGCGGTGTAGGTCTTGTCGGCGCCGACGATGTAGGTGAGCAGCCGGGTCGCCCCCTCGACGCCGATCACCAGCAGCCCGGTCGCCATGGGGTCGAGGGTTCCGGCGTGCCCGACCTTGCGTGTTCCGAGAGCACGTCTGGTACGGGCGACGACGTCGTGGCTGGTCAGCCCGCCGGGTTTGTCGACGAGCAGGATGCCGGGTGAGACCATCCCTCAAGCCTAGAGCGTGCGCGTCGGGCCGCCGGTGCGGGCGACTGGGATTCCGCCCGCTTAGGCTGGTCGGATGTCCGCGCCCTCATCGACGCCCGCCGCTGCGTGGCGCGGTGATCTGCTCGACTGGTACGGCGCGACGGCGCGCGACCTGCCCTGGCGTCGCGCGGAGTTCGCGGCGGACTACGGCGCCTGGGGCACCCTCGTCAGCGAGTTCATGCTGCAGCAGACACCGGTCAATCGGGTCATTCCCCACCTGGACGCGTGGCTCCGCCGCTGGCCCACGCCGTCCGCGATGTCGAATGCCACTCCGGCCGAGGTGGTGCATCAGTGGGCGAACCTCGGCTATCCGCGACGCGCTCTGTGGCTGCACCGGGCGGCGATCGAGATCGTCGATCGGCACGACGGCATCGTGCCGCGCGACGTGCCCGCCCTGCTCGCCCTCTCCGGGATCGGCGAGTACACCGCACGCGCGGTCGCGGTCTTCCACTACGGCGACCGGCATCCCGTCGTCGACACGAACACGCGGCGCGTGATCGCCAGGGCCGTCGACGGCCGGTCGCAGCCCGACCCGCCGGCGAAGCGGGATCTCACGCGGATGGCCGAGCTGCTCCCCGACGATGTCGCGGAATCGGCGATCTTCAACGCCGCCATGATGGAGCTCGGCGCCCTCGTCTGCACGGCGCGCGCGCCGAGGTGCGAGGCGTGCCCTCTGGCATCCGGATGCGCATGGTTGAGGGCAGGCCGACCCGACACGGGCGACACGCGTCGCCGGCAGGCGCGCTACGAGGGCTCGGACCGTCAGGCACGCGGAGCCGTGCTCCGCGCGCTGCGCGTCGCCGCCGACCACCGGCTGGCGGCGAAGACGGTCGTCGCCGACTGGCCGGACGCCGCTCAGCGCGACCGCGCCATCGACTCGCTCATCGCCGACGGACTCGTCGAGGCGGCAGACGGAGCACTCCGGCTGCCCCGCTGAGCGGGATCGGCGTCAGTCCTCGTCGTCGTCGTCGCGGTGATACGGGTCGGCGTCGCCGGCGTGCGTCGCCGAAGCCGCCAGCTTCGCCACCTCGGCGTCGCGCTCGCGCGCCTCGCGCAGAAGATCGGCGATGTGACCGGCGCTCTCGGGCAGTGCATCCGGGATGAACTCGAGCGTGGGCACGAGGCGCACGTTGAGCTGACGACCGACCTCCTTGCGCAGGAGTCCGGTGGCCGAGGTGAGTGCGGCGCCGCTGGCGACGCGCTCCTCATCCGTGCCGAGCACGGTGTAGAACACCGAGGCGTGCTGCAGGTCGCCCGTGACACGCACCTCCGTGATGGTCACGAACCCGAGCCGCGGATCGCGCAGCCCCTTCTCGAGGCGCTCGGCGAGGATGACGCGGATGCGATCCGCGAGTCGTGCCTGTCGTTCTCCAGCCATGTTCCCATTCCCTCTGAGGACGAATGAGGGGCGCCTTGCGGCGCCCCTCACATCGTTTGGACTCGATCAGCCGCGAGGCTTCTCGACGAGCTCGGTCGTCTCGATCTCGTCGCCGATCTGGATGTCGTTGTACTTGCCCAGGCCGATACCCGCCTCGAAGTCCGTGCGGACCTCGGTGACGTCGTCCTTGAAGCGGCGCAACGACTCGATGGCCAGGCCATCGGCGATGACGACGCCGTCGCGGATGACGCGCGCCTTGGCGTTGCGCGTGATCGTTCCGGAGCGGACGATGACACCGGCGATGTTGCCGAACTTCGAGGAGCGGAACACCTCGCGGATCTCAGCCACACCCGACTTGACCTCTTCGTACTCCGGCTTGAGCATGCCCTTGAGCGAGCTCTCGATCTCGTCGATCGCGGAGTAGATGACCGAGTAGAACCGCACGTCGACGCCCTCGCGGGCGGCGGCCTCGCGGGCCTTCGGGTCGGGGCGGACGTTGAAGCCCACGATGATCGCGTTGTCGATCGTCGCCAGGTTCACATCCGACTCCGTGACCGCACCGACACCGCGGTGGATGATGCGCAGCTGCACCGAGTCGTCGACCTCGATCTTGAGCAGCGACTCCTCCAGCGCCTCGACGGCACCGGACACGTCGCCCTTGATGATGAGGTTGAGCGTCTCGACCTTGCCCTCTTCGAGTGCTCGGGTGAAGTCCTCGAGGGAGATGCGCTTGCGGGCCTTGGCGAGCAGGGCGTTGCGCTGCACGGCTTCACGCTTCTCAGCGATCTGGCGCGCCATCCGGTCTTCCTCGGTGACGATGAACACGTCGCCGGCGCGCGGCACCGAGTTCAGACCCTGCACCTGCACCGGACGCGACGGGGCGGCGTACTCCACCGCATCGCCGTTCTCGTCGAGCATGGCGCGCACGCGTCCGTAGGCGGTGCCGGCGACGATCGAGTCGCCGACGCGCAGGGTTCCGGACTGGATCAGCACGGTGGCGACCGAACCGCGGCCCTTGTCGAGCTTGGCCTCGATGGCGACACCACGGGCGTCCTTGTTCGGGTTGGCCGTGAGGTCCAGACCCGCGTCGGCCGTCAGCAGGACGGCGTCGATGAGCTCCTGGATGCCCGTGCCCTGGCGTGCCGAGACGTCGACGAACATGACTTCGCCGCCGTACTCCTCGGCGACCAGTCCGTACTCGGTGAGCTGCTGGCGCACCTTGCCCGGGTTGGCCTCGGGCTTGTCGACCTTGTTGACCGCGACCACGATCGGCACGCCAGCGGCCTGCGCGTGGTTCAGCGCCTCCACCGTCTGCGGCATGATGCCGTCGTCGGCGGCGACCACGAGGATCGCGATGTCGGTGACCTGCGCACCACGGGCACGCATGGCGGTGAACGCCTCGTGACCCGGGGTGTCGATGAAGGTCACCGCGCGGTCGATGCCGTCGTGCTCCGTCCAGATCTGGTACGCACCGATGTGCTGGGTGATGCCGCCGGCCTCGCCCTCGATGACGTTGGACTGGCGGATCGCGTCGAGCAGACGGGTCTTACCGTGATCGACGTGACCCATGACGGTGACCACCGGCGGCCGGATCTCGAGATCCTCGCCGCTTTCGGCGTCGAGCTCGCCCTCCAGGTCGAGACCGAAGCCCTCGAGGAGCTCCTTGTCCTCGTCCTCGGGCGACACCATCTGGATCTTGTAGCCCAGCTCCTCGCCGAGCACCTCGAAGGTGGCCTCATCGAGCGACTCGGTGGCCGTGGCCATCTCGCCCAGGTTGAAGAGGATGGTGACCAGCGTGCCGGGCTGGACGGTGTAGCCGTTCAGAGCCTCGAGCTTGTCTGCGAAGTCCGCGATGGATGCACCGCGACGCAGACGGATGGTCTCGCCGTTGCCCTTCGAGACGTTGATGCCGCCGACGACCGGCGCCGACCGCATCTCGAACTCTTGACGCTTCGCCCGACGCGACTTGCGCTGCTTGCTCTTGCCGCCGCCCTTGCCGAAGGCACCTGCGGTGCCGCCACCGGGACCACGACCGCGGCCGCCGCCACCACCGGGACGGCCGGCGAAGCCGCCGCCCGGACGCTGGAAGCCGCCGCCCGCACCGGCACCGGCACCGCCGGGACGGCCGGGAGCACCGGGACGCTGCTGGAACGGTGCGCCGGGACGACCGCCCGCACCGCCGCGCGCGCCGGGACCACCGGGACGACCCGGACGCGGAGCGCCGACACGGGGCGAACCCGGACGCGGCGCCTGCGGACGCGGGATGTTGCCCGGGGTGGGGCGCTGGCCCATTCCCTGCTGGGAGGCGAACGGGTTGTTGCCCGGGCGGGGACCGGCAGGACGCTGTCCCATGCCCTGAGCGGACGAGAACGGGTTGTTGCCGGGGCGTGGGGCACCGGGCTTGGGGGCGCCACCGGGCTTCGGCGCGCCGTCGCTCGCAGCGGGAGCGCTGCCGCCGGGCTTCGGAGCCTCAGCCTTGGCGGGGCCGGGCGTGGGCGCGCCGGCCGTCGCTGCGGGAGCGGTGGGCTCAGCGGAGGCGGGCGCCTCTTCGGCGGCCTCGACCGGTGCGGCCTTCTTGGCGGGCCCCGGCTTGGGACCGGGGGTCGGCGCCTTGGACGATGAGGTGGCGGACTTGGCCGCCGGCTTCGCCTCGGTCTTCTCGGCCGGCTTCGCGTTGGGGTCGGCCTCGATCGCCGCGCGCAGCTTGCGCGCCACGGGGGGCTCCACCGTCGAAGACGGGCTCTTCACGAACTCGCCGAGCTCCTTGAGCTTCGCGAGCGCGAACTTGCTGTCGACGCCGAGTTCAGCGGCGATCTCATGCACACGTGGTTTGGCAGCCACAATTCTCCTGTCTGGGTCGGTCCGCCCAGGCAGGGCAGACCACTAGTCGCGGACGGGTCTCATTTCGAGCCGTTCACTTTGTTTCCATAGCCGTTCAGCCTTTGTTCCGGTGGAAGTGCCGTTGGATGGTCTGCGCGTCCTCCGCCTCGGGGAATCCGATGGACGGCGGCACGCGGAGTGCTCGTGCGAAGGCCCGTCGCCGCAGAGCGGTGTCAAGGCACTCGGGCGAGGGATGCAGCCACGCGCCCCTCCCCGGCAGAGCAGCCCGCTCGTCGATGACGAGCCGGTCGTTCTGCACGACCACCCTGATCAGGGCGGATCGAGAGGCACGACCGCGGCAGCCTACGCACGTTCGTACAGGATCCATCTTACACCTCGGCGCCTCGACCGATGCCCGCCGCACCGCGAGCGGGCCGGTCGGCGCGGTTCACTCCATCACGCTGTCGGGCTGGATGTCGATCTTCGCGCCGGTGAGCTTGGCGGCCAGACGGGCGTTCTGCCCCTCCTTGCCGATGGCGAGCGACAGCTGGTAGTCGGGCACGAGCGCGCGGACGGCCTTGGTGGTGGCGTCGAGCACGAACGCCGACGTGACCTTCGCGGGCGACAGCGCATGCGCGACGAAGGTCGCGAGGTCGGGGTGGTGGTCGACGATGTCGATCTTCTCCCCGGCGAGCTCTTCGGTGACCGCGCGGACGCGACGGCCCATCTCGCCGATGCACGATCCCTTGGCGTTCACCGACGGGTCGTTCGCCTTCACGGCGATCTTGGTGCGGTGCCCGGCCTCCCGGGCCAGCGACACGATCTCGACGAGGCCGCCGGCGATCTCGGGCACCTCGAGGGCGAACAGCTTTCGGACGAGGCCCGGGTGGGTGCGCGAGACGGTGATCTGCGGGCCCTTGGCTCCCTTGGCGACGCTGGTGACGTAGACGCGCAGGCGACGCCCGTGCGTGTACTCCTCACCCGGCACCTGCTCCTCGGGCGGGAGGATCGCCTCGACGCTGCCGAGGTCGACGTGGATCATGCGCGGGTTGGGCCCCTGCTGGATGACGCCGGCGACGATGTCGCCCTCCTTGCCCCGGAACTCTCCGAGCACGGCATCGTCGGCGATGTCGCGAAGACGCTGGCTGATGACCTGCTTGGCGGCGTACGCGGCGATGCGTCCGAAGTCCTCGGGAGTGGTCTCCTCCTCACCGATGACTGCTCCCTCGTCGTCCTGCACGGGCTGCAGCACCGCGACGTGACCGGTCTTGCGGTCGAGCTCGACGCGCACGCCGGGCGGAACGGATCCGTCTTCCGAGACGTGCTTTCCGTAGGCGGTGAGGATGGCCTGCTCGATGATGGACACGAGTTCGTCGAAGGGAATCGCCTTCTCCTTCTCGATTCCGCGCAGCAGTGCGAGTTCGATATCCATCAGCGGTCTCCTCTATTCAGCTCTCACCGCGGACAGATGCTCCGCGGGCATCAGACAAGAATAGCCGATCCGCCATTGTCCGGCGAAGGGCCGGGAGCACGCCGGCGTGGCCGCGGCGCACGCGATACTGGGAGCCATGGAGCGATTCGACACGGTCGTCGTCGGCGCCGGCATGGCCGGTCTCACCTGCGCGCGGATGCTGGCGGATGCCGGCCGCGACGTCGTCGTGCTCGAGGCCCGTGACCGGGTCGGAGGCCGGATGCTCACAGACCGCACGGCCGGGTTCCCGGTCGACCTCGGCGCCTCCTGGATCCACGGCATCCGCGCGTCGCCGCTGTGGGACCTCGTGCAGGCGCTCGACCTTCCGACCAAGGAGTTCACGGTGGGCAGCTTCCAGGTCGGCGGGCGCCCCATGGAGCACTTCGACGGGGAGGGCCGACGGATGGACGCCGAGGCGTCGGCTCAGTGGACGAGCGATGTGCAGGCGGTCGACCGGGATCTGGTCGCAGTGATCGCCCGCTCCTCCCCTGGTGACAGCTACCTCGACGTCACCGAGCGCGCGTTGGATGCGTCTGGCCTGTCGCCGGAGCGGATCGACGAGATCCGCGAATTCTTCCGGCACCGTGTCGAGGAGCAGTGCGGTGCGTGGATCGGCGACCTGGACGCGCACGGACTGGACGAGGACGCCATCGACGGAGAAGAGGTCATCTTCCTCCGCGGGTACGACGAACTCCCCGCGCGGATCGCGGCCGGGCTCGACATCCGACTCGGCACGACCGTCACGCGCGTGCGCCGTTCGAGCCATGGCCTCGTCGTCAGCGCCGACGACGCCGAGTACACGGCGAACACCATCGTCGTGACGGTTCCGCTCGGCGTGCTCAAGTCCGGGGCGATCGAGTTCGATCCGCCTCTGCCCGACCAGGTCGCCGGTCCGATCGCAAGACTCGGAATGGGCGTCTTCAACAAGATCTTCCTGCAGTTCCCCGAGCGGTTCTGGCAGGACGACAGCTACGTGATCCGGGCGCTCGGCGAGGCGGGCGAGCGCTGGCACTCCTGGTACGACGTGTCCGCGATCAGCGGCATCCCGACGCTGTTGACGTTCGCTGCAGGTCCCCTGGGTCGGCACCTGCAGGACCTCGCCGACCACGAGATCGTCACGGGCGTGCTGACGGCGCTGCGCGCCCTGTACGGGGATGCCGTGGATGAGCCGATCGCGCAGTGGGTGACACGCTGGGGCCAGGACCCGCTCGCGGCAGGATCGTACTCGTACATCGCCACCGGCTCGTCCCACCACGACCATGACGCGCTCGCCGGCCCTGTCGACGACAATCTGCACTTCGCGGGCGAGGCGACCTGGGGTGACGAGCCGGCGACCGTCGGAGCCGCTTTCTACTCGGGGGGACGTGCGGCTGAGCGCATCCTCGGTCACCCGGTGGATCTCACCGCGTTCGCGGAGGGTGTCACCACTCGCGAGGATGCTGACCCGCGCTGACTCGGGCTGACAGGCCGTCGCGCCGCGACGACGACGCCTCATTCCCGATCGACCGAGCTGACGATGCTCAGTTCGCGGAGGGCAGCTCGTTGATCGCGCGGATCAGCGCGTAGAGCTGACCGACGCTGCGCTGCTCGAGGTGCAATGCCAGGCGGGGCAGCTCGACCACGTCACCGGCCGTGCGCTCGACGTCGAGCGGTTCGGTGCGCTCGATGCGCCCGTACTCGCACATGTGGCCGAAGCGCTCGTTGAGGCTCTCGATCTCGGCATCCGACGGGGTGTGCACCAGCCGCAGCACCAGCAGATCCCCGACCCAGCGCAGCGAGTCGTAGTTGTGCCAGAATCCGGTGACGTGAGCCGTGGCCTCGTGCACCGAGTCGGTGATCAGCACGCGGTCGAGATCGTGCGGCGAGATCACTCCCGCAGGTGCGAGGTGCTCGTCGACGAAGCGCTTCAAGCCGTTCCAGAAGGCGCCGTTCGGTGCGTCGAGAAGCACGATCGGCATCGGCTCGGCCTTGCCGGTCTGCTGCAGGGTGAGCAGCTCGAACATCTCGTCCATGGTGCCGAAACCGCCGGGCAGGCAGATGAACCCGCGCGATTCCTTGATGAGCATGAGCTTGCGCGTGAAGAAGTACTTCATCGACACGACCTGCGTGCTCTCGGCGATGATCGTGTTCGCGCGCTCCTCGAACGGCAGGCGGATCGAGACGCCGAGAGACATCTTCGATCCCGCGCCCTCGGCCGCCGCCTGCATGATGCCGGGTCCGGCGCCGGTGACCACCATCCAGCCGTCGTCGGCGAGGGCCGACGCCACGTCGCGGGCCTGCACGTACAGCGGGTCGTCCTCACCCGTGCGGGCGGAGCCGAACACCGTGACCTTGGGCACGTGGTGGAAAGGCTGGAACAGGCGGAATGCATCGTGCATCTCCTGCAGTGCGGCCGACGCGATCTTCAGATCGAGCCGGTCGGTGCTCTCCTGCCCCAGCGACAGCGAGGTCTGCAGCAGTCGGGCGATGAGACCCCGCTCGGTGCGGATGCCGGCCTCGTCGAGAAGCGCGGTGATCTGCTGGCGCAGGTCTTCGTCAAGCGTGGCGTCGGTCATGCGTCCACCCTTGCACACCGCACCGTGGCACCACGGAGAACCGCCTGGCGGATGAGCGCGTGACTCAGCGGGTGAGTCGGGCGACGGCTTCGTCGGCCGACAGCGACTCCCGCTCGCCGGTGGCGCGGTCCCACAGCTCGACCTGTCCGTCGGCGGCACCGCGACCGACGATCACGATCTTCGGCACGCCCACGAGCTCCGCGTCGCCGAACTTCACACCGGGCGACACCTTGACGCGGTCGTCATAGAGCACGTCAAGGCGAGCGGCCTCGAGCCGCGTCGCGATGCCCTCGGCCACGTCGAAGGCGACCTGATCGCGGCCGGCGGCGACCACCTGCACGTCGAACGGTGCGACGGAGGCCGGCCAGATCAGGCCCTTCTCGTCATTGTTCAGCTCGGCGATGATCGCAAGGATGCGGGTGACCCCGATGCCGTACGAGCCCATCGTGACGGTGACGAGCTTGCCGTTCTGGTCGAGCACCTTCAGGCCGAGCGACTCGGCGTACTTCCGACCGAGCTGGAAGACGTGGCCGATCTCCATACCGCGTGCAAGCGACACGGGGCCTGACCCGTCGGGCGCGGGGTCGCCGTCTCGCACGTTCGCGATCTCGACGGTGCCGTCGGCCGTGAAGTCGCGGCCGGCGACGACGGTGTGCGCGTGCTTCTCGTGGATGTTCGCACCGGTGATCCAGCGGGTGCCGTCGGCGACGCGGGGATCGACCAGGTACCGGATGCCTGTGGCCGACTCCTCACCGAGCACGGGCCCGGTCTCGGACCACGGACCGATGTACCCGCGCACGAGCAGCGGGTGCCGCTCGAAGTCGGCGTCCGACGCCGCTTCGACTTCGGCGGGTGCGAAGGCGACCTCGGCGCGCTTGAGATCAACGTCCCGGTCACCGGGGATTCCGACGATCACGAGCTCTCGGGAGCCGTCGAGATGCGTCAACGCGAGCACGACGTTCTTCAGGGTGTCCGCCGCGGTGTACTCGCCCTCGAGCACGGCGTTGCTGTGGGCGACGAGCGTGTCGATGGTGGGGGTGCCGGGCGAATCGAAGATCGCCGCCGCTTCCACGCCGTCCCAGCCGACGGCATCCGGAGCGGTGGTCGTGTAGGCCTCGACGTTGGCGGCGTAGCCGCCCTCGCTGCGCACGAAGGTGTCTTCGCCGACGGGCGTCGGGTGCAGGAACTCCTCGCTTCGCGAGCCGCCCATCGCGCCGGCATCCGCCTGCACGATCGCGTACTCGAGGCCGAGTCGCTGGAAGATGCGCTCGTAGGCGTCGCGCTGCGCCATGTAGCTGGCGTCGAGGCCCTCGTCGGAGGCGTCGAAGGAGTAGGCGTCCTTCATCGTGAACTCGCGGCCACGCAGCAGGCCCGCGCGGGGACGTGCCTCGTCTCGGTACTTGTCCTGGATCTGGTAGAGCGTCAGCGGCAGGTCCTTGTACGACGAGTACAAGTCCTTCACGAGCAGGGTGAACGCCTCTTCGTGGGTGGGCGCGAGCAGGTAGTCGCCGCCCTTGCGGTCGTGCAGCCGGAACAGCAGGTCGCCGTACTCGTCCCACCGTCCGGTGGCCTCGTACGCCTCGCGGGGCATCAGCGCCGGGAAGTGCACCTCCTGAGCGCCCGCCGCCGCCATCTCCTCACGGATCACCGTCTCGATCTTCGCCTTCACCCGCAGTCCCAGCGGCAGCCAGGCGAAGATACCCGCCGCCTGCGGGCGGATGTAACCGGCCCGGATCAGCAGCTTGTGGCTGGCGACCTCGGCGCCGGCAGGGTCTTCGCGGAGCGTGCGGAGGAAGAAGTTCGAGAGACGAGTGACCACGGGGCAAGTCTAGTGACCCGCGATCGCTCGTCTCGTCGGCTCAGTTGAGTGCTCGGGTGCCCTCCGGGATCACGCCGTTCGCGTACAGGTCGGTGGCGAGGTCCTGCAGCGCCGTGAGCGCGACGCGCTGCGTCGTCGGGCCGTAGGAGATGCGTGAGACTCCGAGCGCCTCGTACTCGGCCGCGGTGAGCGCCCCCGGCAGGCCGATGACACTGACCTTGTTGTGGCCGATGCCATCGACGAGGGTTCGAGTGGCATCCGCGTCGAGGACGCCGGGCACGAACACGGCGGTGGCCCCTGCGTCGATGAACGCGCGTCCACGCTCGACCGCATCAGCCAGCTTGTCGGCGAGCGGCTTGTCGCCGCCGCGCACGATCGCATCCGTGCGGGCGTTGAGCGCGAACGGCACGCCCTCCGCCTGTGCGGCCTTGACGATCGCCTCGACCTTTGCGACGGACTCGACGAACGGCGCCAGCCGATCTTCGATGTTCGCACCGACCACGCCGACGCCGATCGCCAGTCGCGTGGTCTCGCCGGCGTCGCCGTATCCGTCGTCGAGGTCGGCGGTCACCGGCAGATCGACGCCGGCGGTGATGCGTCCGACGAAGTCGATCATGAGGTCGCGCGGGATCTGACCGTCGGCGTAGCCGAAGGTCGCCGCGATCGAGTGACCGGCGGTGGCGAGGGCTTTCGTCCCGGGCAGCGCGGCGACGGCCCTGGCCGAGACGACGTCCCAGATGTTGACGACGCGCAGGATCTCCGGTGCGTCGTAGAGGTCGATGAGAGTGCGGGCCTTGTCAGCGTTCGTCATGTCCTCACGGTAGTGCGCGCGGCGTGGCGCGGGGCCGCCGTCACCCGAGACCTCCGGGGCTCTGCATAGGGTGGACGCATGCCTCAGCGTCGATCACATGTTTCGCCTTCCGCCGCGCAGAGCGAGCTCGCTGAGGCACTGACAGCGCTGCGCGAGGGGACCGAAGCGCCCGTCGAGTTCCCGCCGGAAGCGGTCGCCGAGGCTGAGGCGGCGAGCGCGCCGACCCCCGAGCTGGATCTGCGCGACGTGCCCTTCGCCACGCTCGACCCGCTGGGCTCGAAGGATCTCGACCAGGCGTTCCACCTGGAGCGCGCCGGCTCGGGTTACCAGGTGCGGTACGCGATCGCCGATGTGCCCGGCTTCGTCACGCCCGGTGGTGCCGTCGATGCGCAGGCCCGCCTGCGCGGGCAGACCCTCTATCTCGCCGACGGGAACATTCCGCTGCATCCGCGGGTGCTGTCCGAGGATCGCGCGTCGCTGCTTCCGGATGCCGAGCGGCCGGCGCTCGTGTGGACGTTCATCCTCGACGCCGAGGGGTCGAAGACGGACTTCCGGCTCGAGCGCGCCCGCATCCGCTCGCGGGCGCAGCTCGACTACGCCTCGGCGCAGGCATCCGTCGACCGGGGTGGAGACGACCACCTCGCTCTGCTGCAGGAGATCGGCGAGCTGCGCCGTGCGCAGGAGGCCGAGCGCGGTGGTGCGAGCCTGAACCTGCCCGATGAGGAGGTCGTGCAGCGCGACGACGGCCGCTACGACATCGAGCGCCGCCACCCACTGCCCATTGAGGACTGGAACGCACAGCTGTCGCTTCTGACGGGGATGGCAGCGGCCGAGTTGATGATCGACGCGAAGGTGGGTGTGCTGCGAACGATGCCGCAGCCGGAAGACGGCGCGTTCGAGCGCTTCCGGCGTCAGACCGAGGCTCTCGGTCGCCCGTGGACCACCGGTCGGTACGGCGAGTATCTGCGCCAGCTCGACAAGCGGGATCCGCTGACCCTTCCTGTACTGGAGGCCGCGGCGTCGCTTTTCCGCGGCGCGGGATACGTCGCCTTCGACGGGCGACTGCCCGAGGGCGATCTGAGCCAGGCCGCGATCGGTGCGCCCTACGCCCACGCTACCGCTCCGCTGCGCCGCCTGGTGGACCGGTGGTCGCTGGCGATCTGCGTCGCCGCGGCGGAGGGCCGCCCTGCACCGGAGTGGGCGCGGGATTCACTGGCGGAGCTGCCGGCGCTGATGCAGCAGTCAGCGCAGCGGGCATCCACGCTGAACGCCGAGACGATCAACCGTGTCGAGGCCGCACTGCTTCGACCGCTGGCCGGGCAGGTGATCGAGGCGACCGTCATCGAGATGCGCGGCGAGGGGCGTGCGACCGTGCAGATCGCCGAACCTGCCGTGACCGCCACCGCACCGGTGCCCGTCGGAACCTCACCCGGATCGCGCGTGCGTCTTCGCGTCAGCGGGGTGGACGTCTCGCTGGGGACCGTCGACCTCAGCGCGATCTGAGTCGCTTCGAGTGCCGCGGGACATCGATCCCGCGGGACGTGGTGCGTGACGCTCGCTCGTTCGCGGTGACGGCCAGGCGCGCGGGACTCGGTCACGAGGATGCCGAGCGGATCCTCGAGGCGGTGTGGATCAACGACGGGTGATCAGGCGGGCACTGCGGTCGTCGTCATCACGAGCAGCTGCGGATCGCCGAGGTCGAGTGACACCGTGATCGACGCGAACTCGGCGAGGGACTGCACGTGCGTGCCACCGCAGAGGAATCCGACCTCGCCCTCGGGCAGCGTGCAGCGCCAGGTGCGACGGTCGATGATGCTCGGCCCGTCGACATCGATGCGACTCCGACCCGCCGAGGCGATCCAGCCGGCGAGGGTCTCGTTGATCCGCGTCTCACGCTCGGCCAGCGAGGCCGCGAACCCCTCGGAGTCGAAGCCTGCCTTGCGCAGGCTCTTGCCCAGGCGATACTCGTCGACGCTGCCGTCGGCGTGGATGCGGCTGGACTGGTTCGCCTTCCCCTCGAAGTCGGGATTGCCGAGCGGGTCGGTGCCGATCTCCTTGCGCCACAGGTCGGCCACCGCCGCGTCGAGGGCGAGGGACGCCAGGTGGCACGCGGTGTGCCCTCGGCTCAGTGAGGCCCGGTGATCGGCATCCACCGTCAGCGTGACCCGCGCACCGATAGCGATGTCGGCGGGGATCGCCCCCTCGGTGCGGTGGCCGACCATCCACGTCCAGCCCTCGCCACCGCGCTTGACGGGGATGTCGGAGCCGACAGCCAGCGCTCCCTCGTCGCTGATCGCGGCCATCACGGCCTCGGTCACGCGCACCCGCACGTCGCCGATGGTGATCGCGCCGGAATCTCCGGGCTGGTCGGGCCAGGTGTGGTCGACGGGATGGAACGGGGTCGCGTCGACCACGACGATCGAGGCGGCCTGATCTACGAGAAGCACCTCGCCTTCGCCGGCCAGTGCGCCATCGGGGAACGAGACGAGCGTCGACTGCATGGATTCCTCCTGACGCGTCAGCCGGTGATGACCTGGGCGGTGCCGAGCGGGGCGTCGGAGCCCATCTCAGCGGCGATGCGGTTCGCCTCTTCGATGAGCGTGGCGACGATGTCGGCCTCGGGCACGGTCTTGATGACCTCTCCCTTGACGAAGATCTGCCCCTTGCCGTTGCCCGATGCGACGCCGAGGTCCGCCTCGCGCGCTTCGCCGGGGCCGTTCACGACGCAGCCCATCACGGCGACGCGCAGCGGGACCGTCATGTCCTTGAGCCCTTCGGTGACGTCATCGGCGAGCGAGTAGACGTCGACCTGCGCACGACCGCACGAGGGGCAAGACACGATCTCGAGCTTGCGCTCGCGAAGGTTCAGCGACTGCAGGATCTGGTGGCCGACCTTCACCTCTTCAGCCGGGGGCGCCGAGAGCGAGACACGGATGGTGTCGCCGATGCCCTCGCCCAGCAGGATGCCGAACGCGGTGGCGCTCTTGATCGTGCCCTGGAACGCCGGACCGGCCTCGGTCACGCCGAGGTGCAGCGGCCAGTCACCGCGCTCGGCCAGCTGGCGGTACGCCTTGACCATCACGACGGGGTCGTTGTGCTTGACCGAGATCTTGAAGTCGTGGAAGTCGTGCTCCTCGAAGAGCGACGCCTCCCACACCGCGCTCTCGACGAGCGCCTCGGGGGTCGCCTTGCCGTACTTCTCGAGCAGTCGCGGGTCGAGCGAGCCGGCGTTCACGCCGATGCGCAGCGACACGCCCGCATCCTGCGCGGCCTTGGCTATGGCGCCCACCTGATCGTCGAACTTGCGGATGTTGCCCGGGTTGACGCGCACCGCCGCACAGCCGGCGTCGATCGCCTGGAACACGTACTTCGGCTGGAAGTGGATGTCGGCGATCACCGGGATCTGGCTCTTCTTCGCGATGATGTGCAGCACATCGGCGTCGTCCTGCGACGGCACCGCGACGCGGACGATCTCGCAGCCGGATGCCGTGAGCTCGGCGATCTGCTGCAGTGTGCCGTTGATGTCGGTGGTCTTCGTCGTCGTCATCGACTGGACGCTGACGGGGGCGTCGCCGCCGACCAGGACCTTGCCGACCCGGATCTGACGGGACTTGCGACGTGGGGCGAGGACTTCGGGGATGCGCGGCATCCCAAGATTCACTGCAGGCACGCATCCAGGCTACCGCCGCCCGATCGGCGTCGGCTGGAAGTCGACCGCTTCGTGTCCGGGGCAAGATCTGCCGCGATACAGGTGTAGACATATTCGAATCTTTGTTCTATACTGGTGTGGTGATCATCGATGAGGAGTTCGGCTCGATCCCGCGGTCTGCGGGTGATGTGCTAGGTGTTCTTCTTGATGATGTGACGTGTTCTGAGGTGGATGCGAACCGTTATGCGGCTCGTCAGGCGCAGCGCGTGGTGGAAGCGGTCGAGTTCGCTCGTCAGCATCCGGAGATCTACACGATCGACGCCGACGCGCAGATGGCCGAGCGGGCTGTCGTGCTGGAGCTGTCGCTGCGGTTGCGGATCTCGCAGGAGCGGGTGCGGGAGCTGTGCTCTGTCGCTGAGACGGCGGCGCGGGATCTGCCGCTGCTGTGGCAGCGCGCCCGTGACGGGTTCGCGTCGATGCACAACGTCGGGGTGATCGTCACCGCCGCCGGCCCGCTCGCCTCCCCGCTCGGCGCGCCGCAGGAGGTTCGGGATGCCGAGGCCGCCGCGCTCGCCCGGCTGGATCAGGCCGCGCACGAGTGGGTGCTGACCTGCTCATCAGCGGTGCTGCGGCAGCGGGCGAAGAAGCTCGTCGACCGGATCACCGGCGACACCGCCGCCCGCCGGCACACCCGCGCGATGGCCGACCGGCATGTCGGCCGCTCCCCCGCCGGCGACGGAATGTCGTGGGTCACCGCCCTGGTCCCCACCCACGAGGCGGTCGCGATGATGCGCCGCCTGACGGCGACGGCGAAGCACACCCAGAAGTTTGAGCGCGACGGGCGCACGCGGGATCAGATCCGCGCCGACCTGTTCAGCGCATGGCTGCGCGGCATCGGCACCCCCACTGCGGTGAAGACGAAGGTCTTCGTCACCGTGCCCGTGCAGCTGCTCGCCGGCGAACCAGTCCCCGTCGAATCCGCGTCCATCGTGGGCGGCGACACGATCGACCCGCTCACCGCGAAGCAGCTCTTCCTCGACGCCCGCGGATTCCACCGGCTGATCACCGACCCCGTCAAAGGCGTGATCATCGACATGGACCGGCGCACCTACCGCCCCACCCGCGCTCAGCGCGACTGGCTGACCCTGCACCACGGGACCTGCTCCCGCGACGGATGCACCCACCTCGCCGTCGACGCCGACCTCGACCACGACCGGCCCTGGGCGAAGGGCGGAACCACCGACCTCACCCAGCTGCGACCACTCTGCCCCCGCGACCACACCATGCGACATCGCACCCGCATCCGATACCGCACCCGACCCGACCACACGGCGCAGGTCATCTCCCCCACCGGTTTCCGCAGCGCTGCTCCGCCGCCCTTCTGACGATCGAGTGCGGCATGGGGTTCGAAAGAGGCTGTCTCCGCGAGCGAAAGCGGCTGCGCGCGGCGTCACGCGCCCGATCGCCCGCACCGCGATGTGCTACTTTCACGGTATGTCCGCGACCCGCACCTGGTGGCCCGCCTTCTAGGCGGTGATTCGCGTACCCACGAGATCAGACCGCCTTCCGGGGCGGTCTTTTTCTTGCCCGCACCGGATCCCCGACCGAGGAGACCCCGATGACCGCAGTTCCGCTCGCCCGACTGGCAGAGCTCACGGCCGATCGTGACGCACCGTTCGTGCTGATCGCACGTGAGGGCGGCATCGACCTGCTCACCGGCGACATCGTCGACGTCGACCGTCTGGCCGACATTCCGCTCGACGGTCCCGACGGCGCCCGCGAGGTGTTCGCCATGGTCCCCTACCGCCAGGTGCGCGAGCGCGGATTCGAGGCGCACGACGACGGCACCCCGCTGCGCTGCCTGCTCGTCACCGAGCACCTCCGGCTCGACCGCGCCGAGCTGATGGGTGTGCTCCCCCAGGCCGCGATCGCGCTGAACGACGGCGGGTTCGACATCTCCGACGACGACTACGCCGAGATAGTCGAGCGCGTCATCGCCGACGAGATCGGCCACGGCGAGGGGGCGAACTTCGTGATCCGGCGCGACTATCGCGCGAGATTCGAGGCCGACGACCGCACGGCTGCCCTCACCTGGTTCCGCGCGCTGCTCGCGCACGAGCGCGGGGCGTACTGGACGTTCGCGGTCGTCACCCCCGATCAGATCGCCGTCGGCGCCAGCCCGGAGGCGCACGTCGTCGCACGCGAGGGCGTCGTGACCATGAATCCGATCTCGGGCACGTTCCGTCACCCGGCGGGCGGCGCGACCCGCGAGTCTCTGGCCGAGTTCCTCTCGTCCACCAAAGAGACCGAGGAGCTGTTCATGGTCGTCGACGAAGAGCTCAAGATGATGAGCCAGGTCTGCTCGGACGGCGGCCGGATCACCGGCCCGCATCTCAAGGAGATGTCGCGACTCACCCACACCGAGTACATGCTGCGCGGGCGCAGTCGCCTCGACCCGCGCGACATCCTGCGCGAGACGATGTTCGCCCCCACCGTCACCGGCTCGCCGATGCAGAACGCGTGCGCGGTGATCCGCAGGCACGAGCGGTCCCCCCGCGGGTACTACTCGGGCGTCGCCGCGCTCTTCACCCCGAACGGCGAGGGCGGACACGATCTGGATGCCCCGATCCTCATCCGCACGGTGTATCTCTCCGACGGACAGCTGCGCGTGCCGGTCGGCGCCACGCTCGTACGCCACTCCGACCCGCACGGCGAGGTCAGCGAGACGCACGGCAAGGCGGCGGGTGTGCTGGGCGCGATCGGCGCCATCGAGCGCGACCGCGCGGCCGAGGCGCGAGGCGACGATGCGCCGGGTGAGGTGCGGCTCGCCGACGATCCCGAGATCGCCGCTCTGCTGGCATCGCGCAACACCCGCCTCGCGGACTTCTGGATGCAGCCGCAGGATGCCCATCCCGGCGGCCGCTTCGCGGGCCGCCGCGCACTCGTCGTCGACGCCGAGGACCGTTTCACCACCATGCTCGCCCACCAGCTGCGTCACCTGGGGCTCGAGGTCGAGATCGCCTCGTGGGACACCGTGACCGACAACGCGATCGACACCGCAGATCTGGTCGTCGCCGGTCCCGGGCCCGGCGACCCCCGCGACACCGCCTCCCCGCGCATCGCGCGCATGCAGCAGGTCGTGGCCCGACGCTGCGACGCGGGAGCGCCACTGCTCGCCGTGTGCCTGAGCCATCAGATCCTCGCCGACCGGCTCGGCATCGACCTGGTTCCGCTCGACACACCGCACCAGGGCGTGCAGAAGACGGTTCCGGTCTTCGGGCAGGACGCGTCGGTCGGCTTCTACAACACCTACACCGCCCGGGTCGCGCCCGGCACGACGGCCGTGACGGATGCGGAGGTGTCGGCGGATGCCTCCACAGGCGACGTCTACGCGCTGCGCGGAGACCGCTTCGCGTCGGTGCAGGGACACCTCGAATCGATCCTGTCGCGCGACGGCCTGGAGACGCTGGAGCGGCTCGCCGCCCACGCCCTCATCTGACGTGGGAAGGCCAGCCGGGAAGGCCAGCCGGGAAGGCCGCCCGGGAAGGCCGGCCGAGCAGCGTCAGCCGAGCAGGCTCATCGGCTTGACGAGGTCGGCCACGATCAGCAGCGCACCCATGCCGATCAGCAGCACCGCGACGACGACGGTCACCGGAACCAGCCGGGTCGCGTCGACGGGCTTCGGGGCGGCACGCCCCGTGATCTTCGCCCACGTGCGCTTCAGACCCTCCCAGAGCGCGACGACGACGTGGCCGCCGTCGAGCGGCAGCAGCGGGATGAGGTTGAACACGAACAAGGCGATGTTCAGCGCCGCGAGCAGGTTCATCAGCACGACGAGGCGGTTCAGCACCGGGGCATCCGTGGCCGCCACCTCACCGGCCAGGCGACCCACCCCGACCACGCTGAGCGGGCCGTTCGGGTCGCGCTCGGCTCCCGTCACGAGCGAGACGCCGACGTTCCACAGCTTCTCGGGCAGGTTGATCACGAGGGAGGCGACAGCTCCGGTCTGCTGCATCGCGAGTTCGGGGCCCGTGCCGATCGGCTGCGGCGCGTACTCGCTCTGCGCGAAGATGCCCGCGTATCCCACTGTGTGGGTCACCGGCTCGCCCTGATCATCGAGCACCGGGCGGCCCTCGGCATCCACTTCTCCGCGCTGCGCCGCGACCGGGGTGAGCGACAGATCGACCCGCTGGCCGTCGCGCTCGACGACCACGTCCAGCCGCTCGTCCGGCGAGCGCTGGATGATCGCGGAGACCTCGGCGAAGGTCTGCACTTTCTCACCGCCGACGCTGACGAGCACGTCGCCGGGCTCGAAACCCGCCTCGGCCGCGGGAGCGGCGGGATCGTCACTCGCGCAGCTCTGCTGCGTCGTGCCGGCGGGCAGAACGCACTCGGTCACCGAGGCGACGGTCGTGCTCGCCTGCTGGATGCCGATCCCGGATGCCATGATCGTGAAGATCGCGATGGCGAGGATGAAGTTCATCGCCGGCCCGCCCAGCATGATGATCACGCGCTTCCAGACCGGCAGCCGGTAGAAGACCCGGCTCTCGTCGCCGTTCGCGATCGTCTCGTCGTTGGCGGTACGGGCATCCTGCACGAGAGAGGCGAACAGACCCCGGGCGGGGGTGCTCTTCGCCGACGGCGGGTACATGCCCGACATCGAGATGAAGCCGCCGAGCGGCAGCGCCTTGAACCCGTACTCGGTCTCGCCGATCCGCTTCGACCACAGCCGCGGCCCGAAGCCGATCATGTACTGTCCGACGCGCACGCCGAACAGCTTCGCGGGCAGCAGGTGCCCGACCTCGTGCAGCCCGATCGACAGGCCGAGGCCGATCAGCATGAACACGATGCCGCCCAGGTACAGCAGGATCTCCACCCGTCCACGCTAGTGCCAGCGCTGAGGAATCCCCTGGATCCCCGCACGCCGGCAGCCTCCGGGCCGCGTGAGATCATGGACGGGATATGACCACGACATCGTTGCCCCCTGTGCTCCGTCCGGCCGACCCACCACGTCGTGCGCTGACAGAGCTGGCCGAACGCTTCGCTCGAGACGTCCGCGGTGACATCGCCGGCGTGCAGCTGAGCGGCATCACCCTCGCCACCGCCGACCTCCGTGCGGGCGAGGCCTTCGTCGCCATCCAGGGCGTGAACCGGCATGGCGCGGAGTTCGCGCAGACGGCGGCCGAGAAGGGCGCGGTCGCGGTGATCACCGACGAGGCGGGCGCAGAGATCGCCACCTCTGCAGGACTGCCGGTCATCGTCGTGAATGACCCGCGCGCGGTGCTCGGCGCGCTGAGCGCCTGGGTGTACGGCACCGGCGCGGGCGACCCGCTGCCGCTGCTGTTCGGCACCACCGGCACCAACGGCAAGACGAGCGTGTCGCACCTGCTGCAGGGTCTGCTGGATCAGATCGGGGTCGTGTCGGGTCTGTCGTCGACCGCAGAACGCCACATCGCCGGTGAGGTGATCGTCTCGCGCCTGACCACCCCCGAGGCATCCGAGATGCACGCGCTGCTCGCCCTCATGCGCGAGCGCGAGGTCGAGGCCGTCGCCGTCGAGGTCAGCGCGCAGGCGCTGTCGCGGCACCGCGTCGACGGCATCATGTTCGACGTCGCCGGGTTCACCAACCTCTCGCACGACCACCTCGACGACTACGCCGACATGGAGGAGTACTTCGAGGCGAAGCTGCCGCTGTTCACCCCCGAGCGCTCGCGCCGCGCCGTGGTGAGTGTGGATTCGGCATCCGGATCGATCGTCGTCGAGCGCGCGACCGTGCCGGTCGTCACCGTCGGCACGCCCGCGATCGCCGCCGATCCGGATGCGGCCGCCCGTGCCGACTGGGTCGTCTCGGTCGACGAGGAGCGTCCCAGCGGCACCGGGTTCACCCTCACCGGCCCTGAGGGGCGCACCCTGTCGACCGTCGTGCCCGTCATCGGACCGCACATGGCGGCCAACGCGGGGCTCGCGATCGTCATGCTGCTGGAGGGCGGATACGACTGGGAGCGCATCGTCGACGCGCTCGACCGCGACGGACGCATCCTCGCGCATCTGCCCGGGCGCACCCAGTTCATCTCGGGCGAGACCGGTCCCGCGGTGTACGTCGACTTCGCGCACTCTCCTGACGCCTTCGAGAAGACCCTCGCCGCCGTGCGGCGCGTCACCCCGGGCAAGGTACTCATGCTGTTCGGCGCCGACGGCGACCGCGACGCCACGAAGCGCTTCGACATGGCCCGCACCGCCGTCGAGGGCAGCGACATCCTGGTGATCACAGACCACCATCCGCGGTTCGAGGACGCGGCATCGATCCGGGCGACCCTCGTCGAAGGCGCCCGTCACGCGCGACCGGATGCCGAGATCCACGAGGTATCACCTCCGGAGGACGCGATCGTGACCGCCGTGGGGCTGGTCGGCGAAGGGGATGCCATACTCTGGGCGGGACCGGGGCACCAGGACTACCGCGACATCCGCGGCGTGCGCACGCCCTACTCGGCCCGCGAGCTGGCCCGTCGTGCGCTCATCGCGGCGGGGTGGCCGGCACCCGACTCGCACTGGCCGGTCCCCTACGCCGACTGAGCCGTCGGGCGTGCTCGGCACGCAGAGAGATCAGGACGCGGCGATCAGGGCATCCGCCGTGGCGCGCGCCCAGGACTCGGCGTCGTCGAGCGCCTCGATCGTCAGCTTCTCCGGGGCATCGTGCGCGTCGACGACCCGCCGCACGGTGTCGACGATGCCGAGGAACGTCAGCCGACCCTCGTGGAACGCCTGCACCGCCTGCTCGTTCGCGGCGTTGTACACCGCGGGGAACGTGCTGCCGGCGCGGCCGACCGCCTTGGCGAGGGCGACGGCGGGGAACGCCTCGTCGTCGAGCGGCTCGAAGGTCCAGCTGGTCGCCGTGCTCCAGTCGAGCGGCCGTCCGACCCCGCCGACGCGATGCGGCCAGTCCAGCCCGAGTGAGATCGGCAGACGCATGTCCGGTGGAGAAGCCTGCGCGATCGTCGAACCGTCGACGAACTCGACCATCGAGTGCACGATCGACTGCGGATGCACGACCACCTCGATGTCGTCGTACGGCACGTCGAACAGCAGATGCGCCTCGATGACCTCGAGCCCCTTGTTGATGAGCGTTGCGGAGTTCGTGGTGACCATCCGTCCCATGTCCCAGGTGGGGTGTGCGAGGGCCTGAGCAGGGGTGACGTCGGCCAGCTCGGCGCGGGAGCGGCCGCGGAACGGCCCGCCGGATGCCGTGACGACGAGCCTTCTGACCTCGGCGCGCGTGCCGGAGCGCAGCGCTTGCGCCAGCGCCGAATGCTCCGAGTCGACCGGCACGATCTGGTCGGGAGCCGCTGCCGCGCGCACCAGCTCGCCGCCCACGATCAAGGACTCCTTGTTGGCCAGGGCCAGCGTGCGTCCCGCCTCGAGGGCAGCGAGCGTCGAGCCGAGCCCGATCGAGCCGGTGATGGCGTTGAGCACCACATCCGCCTCGACGTCGCGCACCATCTGCTCTGCCTCGGCCGCGCCGAGAGCGGTGTGCTCGACCTGGAACTGCGCAGCCTGCTCGGCGACCAGTTCGGCGTTGCTGCCCGCCGCGATGCCGACGAGTTCGAAGCGGCGGGGGTTTCCCCTGATCACATCCAGCGCCTGGGTGCCGATGGAGCCTGTGGAGCCGAGGACGATGACGCGACGCATGCCGTCAGCCTATGTGAGAGGGCGGCGACCCTGCCGGATCACCGCCCTCTCGTTCAGCGCATCACTGCGCGGCGGGCGCGTGCTGCGTCGCGAGGACGTCGATGACGAAGACGAGCGTCTTGCCTCCGAGCTCATGGCCCTCGGGGTCCTCGCCGTAGGCGAGCGCCGGCGGGATGACCACGAGCACCTGCGAGCCGACCTTCTGGCCGGCGAGCGCCTGCACGAAGCCGGGCACATAGGTGTTGCCCGGTGCGGCGTACGGCGCACCCCGCGACCACGATGAGTCGAAGCTCTCGCCGCTCTCCCAGTCGACGCCGTAGTACTGCAGCAGGGTGGTGTCGCCGTCGGCGACCTCGGGTCCGTCGCCCTGCTTCAGCACCGAGATCGTGAGTTCGTCGGGGGCGTCGCCGGTGGGCACGTCGACGTCGGGCTCGCCGTCCTTGGCGAGCGTGACGATGGGCATCCCGTCGACAGGGTCCTGCTTCTCGCCCCATGCCGCGGTGGGCACGGTGTCCAGCACGTCGATGATGTACAGCTGGGAATCCGCGCCCTCGGAGGCAGGCAGCGCGAAGGCGACGCGGGTGCCGACCGGAGCGCAGCCGACCGCCTCGGCGAGCGCCTGGTTCGCCAGCGCGTCCTGCGGAAGCAGCTCGCCCTCGGCATACCCGATGTCTCCGAGGTGGTCACCGCTCTTGGAGTCGAAGGCGCTCATCGCGTACGCGATGTAGTCGCCCGCCTTGACCTTCTCGCCCTTGCCCTCGGAGATGACGGTGCGCTGCACGTCGTCGACCTTCTGGTCCTTCTCCACCGTGATCTTGGCGGGCTGACCGAACTCGCCGCTGACGTCGACGCTGTCGGTGAGCGCGCCGGGAGAAGCGACCTGCGCGCACGCGTCGGCGTTGCCCTTCGAGTCGGGCGACGTCGACGGATCCTTCGCGCCGGAGCATCCGGTGAGCAGAAGTGCGGTGACGGCCACAGTGGACGCAAGGGTGAGGGGGCGCAGACGCAAGATGAGACCTCAAGTTCGCGGAACGGGAAGACCCCATCCTGTCGCACCCGTCTTTGCTGATGCTGAACGCGCGATCAGGACACAGCGTCATTCCGCGACCGGCATGCGCCGGAGGATAGGCTCTCCCGGTGAGTTCTGAGCAGTCGGTCACCCCCGCGGATTTCGAATCGGAGACGCCGGCGCACCCGTCGCCCCGCCGTGCGGGGTTCAAGTACAAGGTCGGGCGGATGATCGCCGGAACCGTGGCGCGAGTGGTCTACCGGCCCCGCATCGAGGGCCGCGAGAACGTCCCGCTGACCGGCGCGGTGATCCTCGCCAGCAACCACCTGTCGTTCATCGATTCGATGGCGATCCCGATCGCCGCTCCCCGACCGGTGCACTTCCTCGCCAAGTCGAGCTACTTCGAGGGCACCGGACTCAAGGGCGCGATCTCGCGCGACTTCTTCACCTCGGTCGGTGCGATCCCGGTGCGCCGCGGTGCGGGGCAGGCAGCTCTCGACGCGCTGGATCAGCAGCGCCAGCTTCTCGACGACGGCCTGGCCGTCGCGCTCTACCCGGAGGGCACGCGCTCGACGGACGGCCGGCTGTACAAGGGACGCACCGGCGTGGCCTTCCTCGCCCTGCAGACCGGCGCTCCGGTCGTCCCCGTGGGCCTCATCGGCACGGACAGGGTGATGCCCAGAGGGGCGAAGATGCCCGTGCTCAGCGAGCGCGTGACGGTGCGCTTCGGCACGCCGATCGATGTGTCCAGGCACGGCCCGGCGACGAGCGGACGAGCTCGCCGCCTGGCCACCGACGAGATCATGGCCGCCATCCACGCGCTGAGCGAGCAGGAGCTCGCCGGCGTGTACAACGAGCCGCCCGCGCAGACGCCGATCGAGAAGCTCAAGCAGGCGCTCCCTCACGAGCGCCGCTGAGCTCAGGCGGATTCGGACGCCACCACCACGGTCGCCTCGTGGCGCACCGGGAAGTTCACCGAGTTGGCGATGAAGCACCACTCGTGAGCGGTGTGGTGCGCATGCTGTGCTGCCTCGAGCATCGACTCCTCGGCGACGCTCACCCGCGGTCGCAGCGTCACCTCGGCGAAGGCGCCTCCGCCTCGACCGTCCTCGCACATGACTCCCGTGGCTTCGTCGTGGTACTCGGTCACAACGACCCCGGCCGTGACGCAGGCGTGCAGATACGACAGCAGGTGGCATTCCGACAGGGCCGCCAGAAGCAGATCCTCCGGATTCCATCGGGCCGGGTCACCGCGGAACGGCTTGTCGGCCGATGCCAGCAGGTCGGGTTTGCCCTGGACGCCGATCGTGACGTCGCGCGCGTAGTCGCGGTATCCGCTCGTGCCGGTGCCGCGGTTGCCCGTCCAGGTGGCCGTGAGCGCGTAGTGGTGTTCGCCGAGGGGTGCCATCGCGCCAGTCTGCCACCGTGCAGCGCATTAGGCTTGTCTGGTGCTCGAGACTCTCACCATCGCTGATGCCGTCGAACTCGCGATCGTGGAGCGCAACGGCTTCGTGGAATCCCGCCATGCGGGCGCCGCGGTCGTGCTCTCCCCCGAGGGAGACGTCGTCGCTCAGCACGGCAACGCCGATGCGCTGATCCTGCCGCGCTCCAGCCTGAAGCCGCTGCAGGCGATCGCCAGCGTGACCGCCGGCGCGGCGCTGGAGGGCGAGCAGCTCGCGCTCGGCACGGCCAGCCACAGCGGCACCGACCGGCACGTCGAGATCGTGCGCGAGATGCTCTCCGCGGGCGGGCTCAACGAGGACGACCTGGGGTGCCCCGCGGCGTGGCCCTCCGACGCGACGGCACGTCGCGACATGATCCGCGACCACGCCGACAAGGCCCGCGTGCGGATGAACTGCTCCGGCAAGCATGCGCTGATGCTCCGCGCCTGTGTGGCGACGGGATGGCCGACCGAGGGGTACCTAGACACCGCGCATCCGCTGCAGGTGCACATCCGGGACGTCGTCGAGCGCCTCGCCGGCGAGAAGATCGCGCACACGGCGATCGACGGCTGCGGCGCACCGGTGCACGCGATCACCCTGCTGGGCCTGGCCCGGGCGATCCACCGGATCGGCTCGGCGTCTGAGCGCTCCCCCTTCGCCCTGCACCGGGTGGCCGGCGCCCTCGTGCGCGCGGTGCGCGAGAATCCGTGGACGATCGCCGGCCCCGGCGAGCCGGACACCATCGCCATCGAGACGCTCGGCGTGTTCGCAAAGCACGGCGCCGAAGGTGTCATGGTCATGGTCGCGCCCGACAACACGACCGTGGCGCTGAAGACCCTCGACGGCAGCAGCCGCGCGTCGGCTATCGTCGCCGCGACTCTGCTCGCGCGCGCCGGTGCACTCACCGAAGCGGACGTCAGTGCGCTGGCGACGGCTCTCCCGCTCGACGTGCTCGGCGGCGGTCACCCGGTCGGCATGATCCGCCCGGGTTCCGGCATCTGACACCGCTCACATCAACCGCACCCGCCGCGGCCTGCCACCGGACGCCACGACCCACGCCCGACCCTCATGGAGACGTGCGAACGGCGGGGTGTCGCGCACTCCGGCGAGCTGGCGCAGCTCGGTCGCGCATTCGGCCGCGACGACGAGTTCGCCGCCGCTGCGAATGCCCTGAAGCAGAGACCACTGAGCACGCCACTGCTCGGGATCACCGACGATCACCTGCGGCGCACCATCGGCATCCGGATCGATCCCCGCCGAGCCGCTCTCGGCGAGTATCGTCACCCGGCGTCCCGGGTGTGCGAGCGCGAGTGCCCTCCGGGTCTCCTCGACCGCCGACGTCACCACACCGGCGGTGGCGCGCTGGGGCCGCCAGCCCTCCGAGCCACGCCGGCGTGCGCTCTCCCGTGGCCCGCTGCCGGTCCGTCCGCCGCCCGTCGATCCGAGACCCGCCGCTTCGCCGCCCGCCGCGACCGGATCGGTCCAGCAGAGCTGCACGTCGCGGCCGTCGAGTGAGCCGCGCCCGGGCGGCCGATGCGGATCGAACGCGGCGGACTCTCCTCCCGCGGCGATGTGCTCCACCCTGCTGCTCAGCCGCAGCAGCGCACGGCGTGGCAGCCCGTCGAGCAGCCGGCCCACCGGGCCTGACGCGCGCGAGGCGGTGATCACCGCGCCGGCCCGGGCGCGCACGATGCGCTCCCAGCGGCTCATGAAGAGCTGCGCGTGCTCGGCAGGGTACTGCGCGAGCAGAACGTCGAGACCGTCGCACAGCACCATGCCGTGGCGGCCGGTCGACAGCTCTGCCACGGCATCCCAGGCCTCCTCGGCGTCGCTGGGGATGACGACGGCATCCGGGTCCTGGGACTGCACCGTGCGGATCAGGGTGCTCTTACCAGAGGCCGGGCCGCCGATCACGCCGAGTCCGTCGCCCGGTGCGAGGTGCACCCACGGCTGCCTCTGCTTCTCGGGCTCGTCCGCGCGGCCGAGCACCAGGCCGGACGCGCAGGCGCCGCCGTCCGCGGGCACGTCGATCACGCGCGGCAGCGGCGGCAGCCACGGGCTGGCCGGCGAATCGACTCCCGCCCACCGGCTCGCCACCGCATCGAGGTCGTGCGGCGCGGTGAGAGCGACGCGCATGGCGCGCGGCTCGTCGTCCTCGGGCCGTCGCACATACACCAGGCCGCGCGACGCGGGTCCGCCGGGCAGGGCGGCGGCAGCATCCGATCCGATCACGAGACGGCTGTCGGCCGGCTCCGCCACGCGCAGGCTCAGCCGCAGGGGGCAGTTCGCCGCCAGGGCATCCCGGATCACGCCGCCGGCACGCTGCGTACCGAGGACGAGGTGCATCCCCAGCGCGCGGCCGCGCGCGGCGACGTCCGTGAAGATCTGCGCCAGGTCGGGATGCTCCTGCACGAGTGCGGCGAACTCGTCGACGACGATGACGAGTCGTGCGAGCGCGGGGAACTCGCCCACGTCGCGCGCACCCGCCGACGCCAGGGCCGCCTCCCGGCGCCGCAGCTCGGCGCTGAGGCTTCCCACGCCGCGCCGGGCACCGGCCGCGTCGAGGTCGGTCACGACGGCGACGACGTGCGGCAGTGCGCGCAGCGGGTCGAACGCCGTGCCCCCCTTGAAGTCGATCAGCACGAACGTCACCTCCCGGGGTGCGTGCGCTGCGGCGATCGCGGCGACCCAGCTGGTCAGCAGCTCGCTCTTGCCCGTGCCGGTCATGCCGGTGACGATGGCGTGCGGCCCGTCGTCGACGAGGTCGACGAGCACATCGCCCTGTTCCCCTCGCCCGAACCGTGCGACGAGTCTGCCGTCGCCGCCGGCGGCCGCCTGGAGCTCGCCCAGCGCCACGGCATCCGGAACCTGAGCGTCGGCCCCCGATCTGCTCGCCGCGCCGGCCGCGATCAGGCCGATCTGCTGCAGCGACACCGCCTCCAGGGCGAGATCCCGCAGCCCCTCCACCATGCGCGCCACCGCTCGTGACGGCGCGACGCACTCCAGCACGGTCGTGACCCCCTCCGGCGGCTCCTCCCCCGGCATCCGCACGCAGATCACCGCATCCGCCGGCTCGGCTCCGTCGCCGACCCTCAGCCGGAGTCGTGCGCCGCGGCGGCCGGCGTGCGGAAAGCCTTCGAGACCCCAGTCGGCGACGCCGCAACCGTGCAGACTCAGCTCCGACGGCCCGAACCGCAGACACAGCTGCGCCACGAGTGCTCTCACGACAGCACTCGCGATCGGGCCCGGGGCGCGGACGCACACCCCGCCGCCGAGTTCGACGACGATCGGAGCGTCGGCCAGCTGCTCGGCACGTTCCCGGAAGGCGCGCGATCTCTCGTCGTCGCCGCCCGATGCGCGCACCCGACTGCCGACGCGCCCCCGCCCGATCACCAGCTCGGTAGCCGAGCTCAGCGGCGTGCGGCCACGCAGCGGCGGGTCGAGCAGACAGCCCGCCGCATCGGGTGTGCGATGCCAGCGCATCAGGTGCTCCTGATCATGCAGGCGACCGAGCTCGTCTTCGGCACGCTGCCAGGCCGCGTCGGATTCCCCCTCCGCCCGCTGGCGAGCTCTGCGCCGCGACCGCATGCCGTCCGCGAACGAGGCGAGCAGCATGAGCGGGCCGAGGGCGGCGAAGCACAGCGCGAACAGCGATCCCGTGATCAGCCACAGCACGACTCCCGCGATGACGGGGACGATCGCGGCGAGCAGCGGGAGCGGTGGTCGCCCCGACTGCGCGGGAGCGGCGGGCAGGACGATGGTCGAGGCATCCATCCGCCCATCCCAGCTCATCGCCGTGGCGGGATCCGGCCTCTCCACAGGCCGGCGAGGCTCAATCCTCGATCGCGGGATCTGTGGAGGAGGACTCGTCGGCGACGGCCGGCCGTTGCGTGGCGCCACCGCTGAAGCGCACATTGAGGACGATGAGCGTCACGTTGTCGCGCCCGCCGTTCTCCAGCGCGGCATCGACCATCGCGTTCACCGCATCGGCGGGCTCGGCGTTCTCGCGCAGGAAGTGCAGGATGCCGTAGTCGGTGAGCTCCTTGGTGAGACCGTCGGAGCAGATGATGAAGCGGTCGCCGTCGACGACGTCGATCGCGACGTAGTCCGGCGAGACGAGCTCGTTCGCCCCGACCGCACGCGTGATCACGTTGCTGTAGGGGTGCGCATCGGCCTCCTCCGGGCTGATCTTGCCCGATGCGATGAGCTCCTGCACGACGGAGTGGTCGGTGGTGACCTGGATCAGACGGCCGTCGCGTTCCAGGTAGACGCGGGAATCGCCGATGTTCAGCGAGATCCAGCGCCAGCCGTCCTCACCGCGGTCGAGGTACACGCCGGTCAGGGTCGTGCCGGTTCCCTCGTCGGTCGTCTCGGGATGGCTGTGGATGTCGTCGACGGCCAGCTGCAGCGCCGCGACGATGCGCTCGTCGTCGATCTGCCCCGAGTCGACCATGTCGGAGAGGCGGTCGACGGTCGCCTGGCTGGCGATCTCGCCGCCGGCGTGCCCGCCCATGCCATCGGCGACGATGAACAGCGGGTACTTCGCGAGGAAGGAGTCCTGATTGTTCTCGCGGCGTCGGCCCCGGTCGGTCACGCCCGCCCAGCTGAGCTCGAGGTCGTCGCTGACGCGGAAAGTCTGCGTCGTGGTCTCAGGCACGTGGGCACTCCATCGGGCGGCTGGGCGGCTGAACAGCCGCGGGATTCATCATCATCGTAGTGGCGCCGTCACATCCGGTCGGCGGGATCGTCGATCAGCGGGAACAGCGCGTCGATCTCGTCCAGGTCGGCTGCCGACGGGGTCCAGGCGTCGGCGGCCGCCGCGTTCGCCTCGACCTGCTCGGGCGTGGTCGCGCCCGCGATCACGCTCGAGACACCCGGCTGCGCCAGCAGCCAGCCGAATGTGGCCTGCAGCATGGTGATGTCGCGCTGGTCGCAGAAGGCCTGGTAATGCTCGAGCGCGTCCCAAGGCGCATCCGCCCAGATGTGCTGACGCGTGCCCATGATCCGGCTGTCCGCCGGCCCGCCCTCGCGGGTGAACTTGCCGGTGAGCAGTCCGTTCTTCAGCGGGAAGAACGGGAAGAAGCCGAGGTCGTAACGGTTCACCGCCGGCAGCACCTCCCGTTCGGATGCCCGCGCCAGCAGCGAGTAGTGGTTCTGCGCCGAGATGAACCGACCCGTCGAGCGCGCCCGGGCCGTGAACTCCGCCTCGGCGATCTGCCATCCGGTGAGGTTCGAATGCCCGTAGTAGCGGATCTTCCCCTCGTCGACGAGTTCGTCGAGCGCGTCGATGGTCTCGGCGATCGGCGTCTGCGGGTCGGGCAGGTGCAGCTGGTACAGGTCGATCCAGTCGGTGCGCAGACGACGCAGGGAGTGCTCGACGGCGTGACGCACGTACCGGCGCGACCCGCGGCCGCCGGGGAAGTCGTAGCCCATGTCCCGTTCGTGACCGAACTTGGTCGCCAGCACCACACGATCGCGGCGACCCTCGAGCACCTCGCCGATGAGCTCTTCGCTGCGCCCGGCGTCGGCACCGTACATGTCGGCGGTGTCGAAGAAGAACACCCCGCTCGCGAGGGCCGCGTCGATCACGGCGCGCGTGCCGTCGATCGTCTCGGTCACCGTTCCCGCACGACCGAAGTTGTTGCACCCGAGACCCGCTGCGGAGACGACGAGTCCGGATGCGCCGACGCGACGCTGCGAGGTGACCATGCATCCACACTATCGGGGCGCCGGACGTGCTCGGACCGGCCGGGCGGGTCGACAGCGACGCGAGAAGACGCGAGAAGACCCCCGACGTCGTCGGGGGCCTCCTCGTGTTCAGGTCAGGGATGCGGCTGCGTCGGGTCCTCGGGCGCCGCGGGGGGTGCGGGAGGAACGGGCGGTGCGGCCGGAGGTGCTGCCGGCGGCGCCGGGGGTGCCGGCGGGGTGGCCGGAGGCGGCACGGGCGCGCCCGGTGCCGGCGGAACCGGCGCTGCGGGGTTGTACGGAGCGCCGTAGCCGGGTTGCGTCGGCTGGCCGTAGCCGGGCTGTGCGGGCGGGACATAGCCCTGCGGGGCGGGCGGAGCGTAGCCCTGCGGCGCGCCGTAGCCCGCGGCGGGGGCGACGTTCTGGCCGGGCTGCACGGGGATGCCGTCCCAGACGGTCCGGTCGCCGAAGAAGCCGTTGCCGGCCCACGGAGCGGGAGCGACGTTCGGGTTCCAGCGCGAGCGATCGAACGCGGCGATGCCCATCCACACGATGTTCAGCAGCACGAAGAGGATCACCCAGGCCGCTTCCTTCTGCAGCTTGAGACCGACGCGCCATCCGGCCATCGCGAACAGCGCGGTGAAGACCAGACCGAAGAGCCCGCCGATGCCGATCCACGACAGCAGAATGGTCGCGCCCAGGGTGTACAGCACGAGCCACGGGCTCATGTCGCCGAGCTTGAAGAAGATCATCTCCCGGTAGACGGGAACCCAGGCGCGCCACTTGCCGACGACGCCGGCCTTCTCGAAGATCTTCATCATGAAGATCGATGAGACGACGTACATGATCGGCCCGACGATGAACAGCAGCACCGTCACCAGCCCGATGATCGCAGCGAAGGCGGTGTAATCGCCGTAGTCGTCGTATCCCATGGATGAACCACTTCTCTCGTTGAGAGGAAGCGGTAGTGCTCCCCCGTGCGGATCTCGTGCACGGCACATGCTAGCGAAGCCGCGGGACGACGGGCAACGAGCCACCCCGTGATCCGGGGAGATCATCCGGTGACCACGAGCTCCAGAACACCGGCGTCCGCGGTCTTCCGCAGCCGAATGCCGTGCTCATCCGCCCACTGCACGAGCCCTCGCACGGAGCCGCCCCGCGGGCGTGTCGTGGCGAGGGCGCGCACGAGCTCGCCCTTGGCCTTCTTGTTGAAGTGGTTGAGTGCACGCCCCGTGTCGGTGACCACCCGCACGTACGCCGACGGCACGACCCCGGCGACCGGCCCGAGCGCGACGTACGATTCGCTGCGCAGGTCGAGCACGAAACCGGCATCCGCGAGTGCGGTGGTGGTCGCCTCCGCCCAGTGCCGGCGCAGCGGGCGGATGCCGGGCAGCGACGTGCCGGCGGCCAGCCGGTACACGGGGATCTCGTCGAGCGCGCCGATCGGCCCGAACGGCGCCGAGTGGATCAGCACATGCTCGCCGAGCCAGCGCCGCGCGGCCCTGTCGAGGGAGGCCGCGTCGAGTGCGTCGTAGAGCACGCCCGTGTACCGGTCGATGGCTGCCATCGTGGGTGCTGTGCGCAGCATCCGGTTGTGCTCGACGTCGCCGGACTGCCGCTCGCTGAGCTTCAGCACGCGTCGGGCGGCCGACTCGTCGGCGCAGAGCGCGATGAGAGCTTCGACGAGTTCGGCGCGCTGCGCGGTGAGGGACGGCAGCGCGAGCTCGTCGAGGCGCATCGGGGCGCCGGAGCCACCGGGACGCTTGGTCTCGGACGGGGGCAGAAGGATCTTCATGGTCTCCACACAGACGAAGCGTCCGCTCCGGATCGTGCGGGGCACGATCCGGAGCGGACGCCGGGTGGTTCTGCGTTCAGGCGATCAGTGCGGCGTTGCCGGCCACGATGGTGAGCGTGTCGCCCTCCATCGAGAGGAAGCCGTCCTGCGCGTTGGCGAGAACCTTGCTGCCGTCTTCCTGAGTGATGCGGACCTCGCCCTGGGCGAGGATGGCCAGCACCGGCTCGTGCCCGGACATGATGCCGATCTCGCCCTCGACGGTTCTGGCGACGACGAGCGTCGCCTCTCCCGTCCAGACCTCCGCGTCAGCGGAGACGAGACTCACGTGCAGCGCCATGATCAGGCGTTCTCCTTCTGGATCCTCGCCCATGCCTCTTCGACGTCGGAGATGCCGCCGACGTTGAAGAACGCCTGCTCGGCAACGTGGTCGAAGTCACCGCGGCAGATCGCGTCGAACGACTCGATGGTCTCCTTCAGCGGCACGGTCGAGCCCTCGACGCCGGTGAACTTCTTCGCCATGTAGGTGTTCTGCGAGAGGAACTGCTGGATGCGGCGTGCACGCGACACGACGATCTTGTCCTCTTCGGAGAGCTCGTCGACACCGAGGATGGCGATGATCTCCTGCAGCTCCTTGTTCTTCTGCAGGATCTGCTTCACCGTCGTGGCCACGCGGTAGTGGTCCTCGCCCAGGTAGCGCGGGTCCATGATGCGCGACGTCGAGGTCAGCGGGTCGATGGCCGGGTACAGACCCTTCGACGCGATCTCACGCGAGAGCTCGGTCGTGGCGTCGAGGTGCGCGAACGTGGTCGCGGGGGCCGGGTCGGTGTAGTCGTCGGCCGGCACGTAGATCGCCTGCAGCGAGGTGATCGAGTGGCCGCGCGTCGAGGTGATGCGCTCCTGCAGGAGGCCCATCTCGTCGGCGAGGTTCGGCTGGTAGCCCACGGCCGAGGGCATGCGGCCCAGCAGCGTGGAGACCTCGGAACCGGCCTGCGTGAAGCGGAAGATGTTGTCGATGAAGAGCAGCACGTCCTGCTTCTGCACATCGCGGAAGTACTCCGCCATGGTCAGCGCCGACAGGGCGACGCGCAGACGCGTCCCCGGCGGCTCGTCCATCTGGCCGAAGACGAGGGCGGTCTTGTCGAAGACGCCCGCCTCCTCCATCTCGTGGATGAGGTCGTTGCCCTCACGGGTGCGCTCACCGACACCGGCGAATACCGACACACCACCGTGGTCCTGCGCGACGCGCTGGATCATCTCCTGGATGAGGACGGTCTTGCCGACACCGGCACCACCGAACAGACCGATCTTTCCACCCTGCACGTAGGGGGTCAGGAGGTCGATCGACTTGATGCCGGTCTCGAACATGGTGGTCTTCGACTCGAGCTGGTCGAAGTTCGGCGCCTCGCGGTGGATCGGCCAGCGCTCGGTGACCTCGATGGTCTCGCCGGGCTCGGCGTTGAGGACTTCGCCGATCACGTTGAAGACCTTGCCCTTGGTCACGTCGCCGACGGGAACCGAGATGGCCTCACCGGTGTCGCGGACTTCCTGGCCACGGACGATGCCGTCCGTGGGCTTCAGGGCGATGGCGCGGACGAGGTCGTCGCCGAGGTGCTGTGCGACCTCGAGAGTGATCTCGGTGGAGTCCTCGCCGATCGTGATGGTGGTCTTGAGGGCGTTGTAGATGCCGGGGATCGAGTCGTGCGGGAACTCGATGTCGACAACCGGACCGTTGACGCGTGCGACGCGTCCGACGACCGCGGTCGCCGGCTGCTCAGCCATGGCGGTGGTGGTCATTTCTCGTCTCTTCTCCTGATGTGTGTCAGCTGGACGACAGGGCGTCGGCGCCGCCGACGATCTCTGCGATCTGCTGGGTGATCTCGGCCTGGCGAGCGTTGTTGCGCAGGCGGGTGTAGTCGGTGATCAGCTTGTCGGCGTTGTCGCTGGCCGACTTCATCGCCTTCTGCGTCGCGGCCTGCTTGGCAGCCGACGACTGGAGAAGGGCGTTGAACACGCGGCTCTGGATGTACACCGGCAGGATCGCGTCGAGCACGGTCTCGGCGTCGGGCTCGAACTCGTAGAGCGGGTACACGGCGGCGGTCGCCGTGTCCTCGGCCTCTTCGATCTCGAGCGGCAGCAGACGAAGAGCGGTGGGCTCCTGCGTCATCATGCTCACGAACCGGTTGTAGACCAGCACGATCTCGTCGACGCCCTCGGAGTCGCCGCCGCGCAGGAAGGACTCCTGCAACGTGTGCGCGATCTCCTCGGCGGTGTGGAACGACGGCGTGTCGGTGTCGCCGATCCACTCGGCCGCGGACTCGATCCGGCGGAACTGGAAGTACCCGACGGCCTTGCGACCCACCAGGTAGTACACCGGCTCACGACCGAGCTCGCGTAGACGCTCGCCCTGCTCGAGCCCCTCACGGATCACCTGCGAGTTGAACGCGCCGGCGAGGCCGCGGTCACTCGAGAAGATGACGACCGCCGTACGGCGGATCGTCTCTGCCTCGCGGGTGAGCGGATGGTCGACGCTGGAGTGCGTCGCGACGGCGGACACGGCCCTCGTCACGGCCCGCGCGAAGGGGCTGGACGCCTTGACGCGTGCCATCGCCTTCTGGATGCGCGAAGCCGCGATGAGTTCCATCGCCTTCGTGATCTTCTTGGTCGTCTGAGCAGAAGAGATCTTCTGCTTGTAGACCCTGAGTTGAGCGCCCATGAATCAGTACCTCACGCGGTTACCCGCGACGACCCTTGACGATCTTCTCCTGGCTGACGTCACCGGCGTCGTCGGCAGAGACCTGCTCGTTGCCCGGGGTGCCGATCGACTGGCCCTTACCGCCCTGGAACTCCAGGATGAAGGCGTCGGTCTGCTTGTCGAGCTCTGCGACCGTGGCGTCATCGAGGACGTTGGTCTCGCGCAGCGTGTCGAGGATCGACGTGTTGCGGCGCAGGTAGTCGAGAAGGTCGCGCTCGAAGCGGAGCACGTCCTCGACCTCGAGCGAGTCGAGCTTGCCGTTGGTTCCGGCCCAGATCGAGACGACCTGCTCCTCCACGGGATACGGCGAGTACTGCGGCTGCTTGAGCAGCTCGGTCAGTCGCGCACCGCGGGCGAGCTGACGACGCGATGCCGCGTCGAGGTCGGATGCGAACATCGCGAACGCCTCGAGGGAGCGGTACTGCGCGAGCTCCAGCTTCAGGGTTCCGGAGACCTTCTTGATCGACTTCACCTGAGCGTCACCGCCGACTCGCGAGACCGAGATTCCCACGTCGACCGCAGGACGCTGGTTGGCGTTGAACAGGTCGGACTGCAGGAAGATCTGGCCGTCGGTGATCGAGATCACGTTGGTCGGGATGTACGCCGAGACGTCGTTCGCCTTGGTCTCGATGATCGGCAGACCCGTCATCGAACCCGCGCCGAGCTCGTCGGACAGCTTCGCGCAGCGCTCGAGCAGACGCGAGTGCAGGTAGAAGACGTCACCGGGGTACGCCTCGCGCCCCGGCGGGCGGCGCAGCAGCAGCGACACGGCACGGTAGGCCTCGGCCTGCTTCGACAGGTCGTCGAAGATGATCAGGACGTGCTTGCCGCCGTACATCCAGTGCTGGCCGATGGCCGAACCGGTGTACGGGGCGAGGTACTTGAAGCCGGCCGGGTCGGAAGCAGGAGCCGCGACGATGGTGGTGTACTCCATCGCACCGGCCTCTTCGAGCGCACCGCGGACGCCCGCGATGGTCGAGCCCTTCTGACCGATCGCGACGTAGATGCAGCGCACCTGCTTGCTGACGTCGCCCGACTCCCAGTTGGCCCGCTGGTTGATGATCGTGTCGATGGCCAGCGCGGTCTTGCCGGTCTGGCGGTCGCCGATGATCAGCTGGCGCTGACCGCGGCCGACGGGGATCATGGCGTCGATCGCCTTGACGCCGGTCTGCATCGGCTCGTGCACCGACTTGCGCTGCATGACGCCGGGAGCCTGCAGCTCGAGGGCACGGGAGCCCTCGGTCGCGATGGAGCCGAGGCCGTCGATCGGGTTTCCGAGCGGGTCGACGACGCGACCCAGGTAGCCGTCGCCGACCGGAACCGAGAGCACCTCGCCGGTGCGGGTGACCTCCTGGCCAGCCTCGATGCCGGTGAAGTCGCCGAGGACGACCACGCCGATCTCATGCTCGTCGAGGTTCAGTGCCAGGCCCTTCGTGCCGTCACCGAAGGTGACGAGCTCGTTGGCCATGACGCCCGGCAGTCCTTCGACGTGCGCGATGCCATCGGCTGCGTCGATGACGGTGCCGACCTCGGTCGCCGCGGCGCCGGTGGGCTCGTAGGCGGCGGCGAAGTCCTTCAGCGCGTCACGGATGACGTCGGGGCTGATCGATAGTTCTGCCATTGTCTTCCCTTTGTGTGTCTGGGTGTGCGCGGTTCCCCGCGTCGAGTAGTTCAGCTCGCGAGCTTCTGGCGAAGGTCGGCGAGGCGGGCGGAGATGCTGCCGTCGATGACGTCATCGGCGATCTGCACACGCAGGCCTCCGACGACGGATTCGTCGATCACCTGGTTGATGGAGATCTCGCCGCCGTAGCGACGGGCGAGCGCGTCGCGCAGGCGCGCCTCCTGCGGGGCCGGGAGCGGAGCGGCGGTGTACACCGTCGCGACCGATCGGCCGGCCTGTGCTGCGACGATGCGAACCGCGCGGCTGAGCACCTGGCGGACGCGACGCTCACGCGGACGCGGAACCAGGGACGAGGCGATGAGCATGGTCGCGGGTGACACTGCGCCACCGAGCACCCGCTCGACGAGCGCGAGCTTCGCCGCGTCACCGCCGAGGCGGCCGCCGAGCGCGAGCTCGAGCTCGGGATTCGCCGCGACGACGCGCGAGAAGCCGAACAGCTCCGTCGCGACGTCGTCACCGGGAGCCGCCGCAGCCGCTGCGCGGATGGCGAGCTCCTCGACACCGTCGACGAGATCGGACACCGACGACCAGCGCTGAGCCGCGACCGTGGTCAGCAGCGAGCGCACGGGAGCCGAGACACCCGCGAACACCGCCGAGACGAGCGCGCTGCGCGCCTCGGCCGGGGCTGCGGGATCGGCGAGCGCGCCGCTCAGCTGAGCCGACTCCCCGATGGCGCGGGCTGCAGCGAAGAGCTCGGCCGCGCTTTCGAGGTTCAGGCCCGACGCTGCGGCAAGCGCGTCCGTGGATGCCGCGAGTGCCTGAGTGGTCGCGCTGCCCATTACTTGGCCTTCTCGAGGTCGGCGAGGAAGCGGTCCACGACGGCCGTCGCACGAGCGTCGTCGCTGAGGGTCTCCCCCACGACGTTGCCGGCGAGGTCGATCGCGAGCGTGCCGACCTCGCTGCGCAGCGAGACGAACGCCGCCTGGCGCTCGGCCTCGATCTGCGAGTGAGCGGCTGCGGTGATGCGGCCGGCCTCGGCGACAGCGGTCTCCTTGGCCTCGGTCACGATCTTCTTGCCGTCCTCACGGGCGGCTTCGCGGATCTCACCGGCCTCGGTGCGGGCCTCGGCGAGCTGGCGGGTGTACTCCTCCAGCGCGGCCTCTGCCTGCTTCTGGGCCTCATCGGCCTTGGCGATGTTGCCTTCGATGGCGGCTGAGCGCTCGTCGAGGATCGCGGTCAGGCGAGGAAGGGCGACCTTCCACACCACGATGAGGATGATGAGGAACCACAGGCCCGACCAGATGATGTCGTACCACGCGGGGATGAGCGGGTTCTGCGCCTCGGTCTCCGCCGCGAGGTTCGTGACAAGAGCGTTCAGCATCCTGTCTCCTTCAGAAGTCGGTGCGGATTACGGGAAGGGGATGAAGGCGACGGCGATGCCGACGAATGCGAGAGCCTCGGTGAAGGCGATACCGATCCACATGAGGACCTGGAGACGGCCGGCCAGCTCGGGCTGACGGGCGACACCCTCGATGGTCTTGCCGACGACGATGCCCACGCCGATGGCCGGTCCGATGGCTGCGAGGCCGTAGCCGACCGCACCGATGTGACCGTTGATTTCAGCGAGAACCGTAGTAGCGTCCACGGGTTTTTCCTTTCGTTGGGTGGGGCGGCAGTTGCCGACCCGCTCAGTGCTCTTCTGCGACCGCGAGCTGGATGTAGATCGCGGTGAGGACGGTGAAGACGTAGGACTGCAGGACGACGACGAGGATCTCGAAGAGAGTGAACGCGCCGCCGAAGGCGAGCGTTCCGACGCCGAGCGCCGCCCAGCCGCCACCTGCGGTGAAGAAGAAGAAGTGCGTGGCTGCGAAGCACAGCACGAGGATCATGTGGCCGACGACGAGGTTCATCATCAGACGCAGGGTGAGGGTCACCGGGCGGATGATGAAGGTGGAGATGAACTCCAGCGGGGTCACGATGATGTAGACCGGCCACGGCACGCCCGACGGGAAGAGGGAGTTCTTCCAGAACCCGAGCGGGCTCTTCTTCATGCCGGCATAGATGAAGGTCACGTAGCTGATCACGGCGAGCGTGAGGGGCACGGCGATGATCGCGGTTCCCGGCATGTTCAGGAACGGGACGATGCCGGTGATGTTCATGAACAGGATCATGAAGAACATCGTCACGAGCAGCGGGGCGAACCGCTCGCCGTCCTTGCGGCCGAGCAGGTCGTGTCCGATGCCGGTGCGGACGAAGCCGATTCCCATCTCGACGAGACTCTGGAAGCGACCGGGCACGACGGTCATGCGACGCGTTCCGAGCCACATGATCAGGACGACGGCGATGACCGAGAGCAGCTGGATCAGGTGGATGCGGTGCATCGGAACACCGAACACGGTGAACAGGATGTCCGGGAAGAACTCGCCCATCGATGGGCCGTGGAATTCACCGTCACCGGCGATCGGACGAAGGGTCAGGGTCGCAACGGGATTCAACAGCGCGGGCTCCAGCTTCGGGTCACCGGCGAGAACCGGGGCGACGAGGGACGTTGTGCGTCAGCGCAAGCGCTCGCGAGACGAGCGGCGGGCACGGATAAACACTACCAGATTCAGCGCTCGCCCTCGGTCGCGCCGTGCGCATTCCGGCCATCGGCTTCGGCTTCGTCCTCGGGGTTGACGGTCGGGAGATCGATGTCGCTCACGTGCGGCAGGCGCATGCGGACGAGCACGACGGCGTCGACCACGAGCGAGAGCACCACACCGGCGACGATGGAGAGGAAGAAGACGAGCGGCGAGATCCACGGCTGACCGCTGAGGATGATCATGATCACGAGGAACAGGCCGAGCTTGAGCAGCCAGCCGCCCAGCACGATCGCGAAGAACAGCTGCACGTAGATCGGATCGCCGAACCAGCGGTTGGCGAACAGGATGCTGCCGGCGGTGATGCCGAGGAAGAGGAACGCGAGCAGCACGCCGATCAGGCCGCTCCACAGCCCGCTCGTGCCGTCGACGGCGTACCCGATGCCGGCGGCGACGAGGGCGAGCACCAGCGCGGCTGCGGCCGACCACGTCAGCGTGCGCCGCAGGATGGGTGTGCTTGAGACGGGGCTCGGGGTCATCGGGGCTCCATGGGCTCGGTGTCGGGTGGGGTCGGACCGGAGGTGGCTGCCGCCCTGCGTCGCACGCTGTGCGGCGTGCGCGTGACGATCAGGCAGGCGACGATGCCCACGACGCCGAACGCGACCGCGGCGAGATACCCGCCCGGCCAGTCCTGCCGTCCGGCGATGTACATCAGCAGCACGGTCAACGAGATGATCGCCGTCCAGGCGTAGAAGATGAGCACGGCGTCGCGATGGCGGTGGCCGAGATCCAGCATCCGATGGTGCAGATGCTTGCGATCGGGCGAGAAGGGCGACTTGCCCGCGCGCATCCGGCGCGACACCGCGAGACCGAAGTCGAGCAGCGGAAGCATGACGATCACGAGCGGCAGCACGATGGGGAGGAACGCACCGAGCAGCTGCGAGCGGCCGAAGCGCTCGGGGTCGAACGCGTTGACGTCGCCCTGTGTCGTCAGCGCGATCGTCGAGGTCGCCATCAGCAGGCCGAGCACGAGGGCGCCCGAGTCACCCATGAACAGCTTCGCCGGGCTCCAGTTCAGCGGCAGGAAGCCGAGACACGCGCCGATGAGCACCGCCGCGAGGAAGGTGGCGAGGTTGAAGTAGCTGGTGGCGCCCGAGTCGCGGGTGAGGATGTACGCGTAGACGAAGAACACCCCGTTCGCGATGAGACAGACGCCCGCGACGAGCCCGTCGAGCCCGTCGATGAAGTTGACCGCGTTCATCACGACGACGATCGCGAACATCGTGACCGCGATGCTCACCCAGCTGGAGACGAGGATCATGTCGCCGACCGGCAGCGAGAGGATCTGCAGTCCGCCGCCGACCGTGATGATTCCCGCTGCGAGGAACTGCGCGGCGAGCTTGATCATCCAGTCCAGGTCGATCAGATCGTCGACGACGCCGATGACGGCGATCAGCAGCGCCGCAGCGAGGATCGCCCACAGCGTGTTCGGTGGCGACCACATCCGCTCGAAGAACGGATTGGCTGCGGAGATGAGGACCGCGCTTGCGATGCCGATGAACATGGCGACGCCGCCGAGACGCGGGGTCGGGGTCTTGTGCACATCTCGTTCACGGATGCCGGGATACAGCTTGAACCTCAGGCTCAGCCGCCACACCGCCCACGACAGCGCGAAGGTTATCGCCGCCGTGAGGATGATCGTGAACAGATACTGCTTCACTCTTCGTCGACCGGGCTTTCGTCGACCGGGCTCTCGTCGGCCGGGCCGGCCACGACGTCGCCGGGCTTCTCCTCGGGCTCGAGAAGGTCGCCGAGCACCTCCGACAGCTGCTCCCTGGTCACCGCCCCCTCGCGCAGGATGCGCACCGTCGCGGTCTCGCCCTCGGGGGCTGCGACGAGCGAGGTGGCGTCGACGATCGTCGAGGGCACGCCGGTCTCGCTGTACCCCTCCTCGAGGTACACCGCGACGCTGTCGCCGAGCATCGCCTCGGCGTCGGAGGCGATGATCGCGGCATCCCGACCCGAGAGGTTCGCGCTCGACACGGCGAGCGGTCCGGTCTCGGCCAGCAGCTCGAGCGCGATGCGGCGGTCGGGCATCCGCACGGCGACGGTGCCCTTGGTCTCGCCGAGGTCCCAGGTCAGCGACGGCTGGGCGGGAAGCACGATCGTGAGGCCGCCGGGCCAGAACGTGTCGACGAGGCTCTGCACGGGCGCGGGCACGGTCTCGACGAGGGCTTTGAGCATGTCCTGCCCGGCGACGAGCACGGGCGGCGGCATGTCGCGGCCGCGGCCCTTGGCGTCGAGCAGGCGCTGCACGGCGGCGGGCGAGAAGGCGTCGGCGGCGATGCCGTACACGGTGTCGGTGGGCAGCACAACGAGCTCGCCACGGGCGATCGCCTGGCGGGCGTGGCGCATGCCAGCGAGGATCTGGGAGTCGTCGCGGCAATCGAAGACAGTTGACATGGCCCCTTAGTCTACGACGGCGTTCTCCGTGCCCACGGGTCGGGAGCGCACCCGCGCGGCCCCGTTCAGGCCCGCAGAGCCGTCGTCGCCCGGTCGCGGCGGGTGAGATCCTGATGCGTCGCGGCTGCCCGCCATCCGTCCGTCGTGAGGATCTCCCGGATGGCGGCGCCCTGCAGCTCGCCGTGCTCGAGCACGAGCAGGCCGCCGCTGTGCAGCAGCTGCTGGGCCCGTGAGCTGATCACGCGCACCACGTCGAGGCCGTCCGCCCCGCCGTACAGCGCCTGTGCCGGGTCGTGCAGGCGCACCTCCGGGTCGCGCGGGATCGCGTCGTCGGGCACGTAGGGCGGGTTCGAGATGACCACGTCCACGGTGCCACGCAGCTCATCGAACGCGGTGGCGAGATCGCCGAGCACCAGGGTGAGATTGTCCACGCCGCGCGTGTTGCGCTCGGCCCACGCGTGTGCGTCGGCGGACCGTTCCACGGCGTGCACCCTGGCATGCGGCACCTCTGTGGCCATCGCCAGGGCGATGGCTCCGCTGCCCGTGCCGAGGTCGACGCCGATCGGCGGCGCGGACGCGCTCTCCAGGAGCGCGTCGATCGCGAACTGCACGACCGTCTCCGTCTCTGGGCGCGGCACGAAGACCCCGGGGCCCACAGCCAGCTCGAGGTGGCGGAACGCGGCCCGACCGGTCAGATGCTGCAACGGCTCGCGGGCGGCGCGGCGGCCGACGAGGAGGGCCAATCGCTCGGCATCCGGTTCGGTGATCTCGTCCCCGCGCACCACCGCGGCCTGCAGCTCGCCACGGCCGATCCCGAGGACGTGTCCGATAAGCAGCTCGGCGTCGACGAGCGGGTCGGGAACACCCGCATCGGCGAGCCGCTGCGCGACGGCGCGCAGCTGCGTCGAGATGAGAAGGGGCATCCTCTCAGCGTAGGCGGTGCGCGCAGCCGGTCACATTCCGTCATCACCCAGACCACGCCCCGTAGGCTGGTCTTGCTGAACTCCCTCACGAGAACTCCGCTCACGAAAGGTCTGCCATGACCGGCATCCACAACGACATCACCAGCACTTTCGGCAACACCCCTCTGGTGCGGCTGAACCACCTGACCGAGGGCCTCGACGCCACCGTTCTCGTCAAGCTCGAGTCGTTCAACCCTGCCTCGAGCGTGAAGGACCGCATCGGCATCGCGATCGTCGACGCCGCGGAGGCATCGGGCGAGCTGGGGCCCGGCGGCACCATCGTGGAGGCGACCAGCGGCAACACCGGCATCGCCCTGGCGATGGTCGGCGCGGCGCGCGGCTACAAGGTGATCCTCACCATGCCCGCTTCCATGTCGAAGGAGCGCCGCGTTCTGCTGAAGGCGTTCGGCGCAGAGCTCGTGCTGACCGACCCGACGCTCGGAATGAAGGGTGCGATCGAGAAGCTGCAGGAGATCATCGAGTCCACGCCCGGCGCCGTCTGGGCCCGCCAGTTCGAGAACTCCGCGAACCCGCAGATCCACCGCGAGACCACCGCTCAGGAGATCCTCCGCGACACCGACGGGCAGGTCGACATCTTCGTGGCAGGTGTCGGCACGGGCGGCACCATCACCGGCGTCGGCCAGGCGCTCAAGGCCGTCAAGCCCGAGGTCCACGTCGTCGCCGTCGAGCCGACCGACTCCCCCCTCCTCTCTGAGGGACGCACGGGACCCGCGAAGATCCAGGGCATCGGCCCCAACTTCGTGCCCGCGATCCTCGATCGCGACGTGATCGACGAGATCATCACGGCCGGCTTCGAGGAGTCGCTCGAGACCTCGCGGGCGCTCGCCGCGAAGGAGGGCATCCTCGTCGGCATCTCCGCGGGGGCGGCCGTCGCGCAGGCGCTGAAGATCGCCGCCCGCCCCGAGAGCAAGGGCAAGCAGATCGTGGTCATCGGCTGCGACACCGGAGAGCGCTACCTCTCCACCGCCCTGTTCGAAGACCTGCGCGAGGACTGACCGTCTCTGTGAGCATGCTCTCCCGTGTCCGCGAGGACATCGCAGCTGCCCGCCGGCGCGACCCCGCTGCCCGCAGCGGGGTCGAGGTGGCTCTGCTGTACCCCGGACTGCACGCCGTGTGGGGTCACCGCGTGTGGCATGCGCTGTGGCGGCGCAGGCTGCGCTTCGTCGCCAGGACGGGATCGCAGATCACCCGGTGGTTCACCGGCATCGAGATCCACCCGGGCGCGCGCATCGGACGACGCTTCTTCATCGACCACGGAACAGGCGTCGTGATCGGCGAGACCGCCGAGATCGGGGATGACGTGATGATCTATCACGGCGTCACGCTCGGCGGGCGGACCCGGGATCACGGCAAGCGGCACCCCACGCTCGAGGACGGCGTGTCGGTGGGGGCGGGTGCGAAGATCCTCGGCCCGGTACGCGTGGGAGCGCGGTCGGTCGTCGGCGCGAACGCCGTGGTCACGAAGGACGCGCCGGCCGACAGCATCCTGGTCGGTGTGCCGGCGAAACCGCGGCGGCGTACCGAATCCGACGACTCGCGGGCGCTGCTGACCGCGCCCGACTATGTGATCTGAGCTCGCCGCTCACTCGCCGCCGAGGGCGGCGAGCCTGGCCTCCTCGTCGGCGTGGATCGCCGACTCGATGATCGGCTCGAGCGCGCCGTCCATCACCTGGTCGAGGTTGTACGCCTTGTAGCCCGTGCGGTGGTCGGCGATGCGGTTCTCGGGGAAGTTGTAGGTGCGGATGCGCTCGGAGCGGTCCATGCCGCGGATCTGCGAACGGCGGGCGTCGGATGCCGCGGCGTCCAGCTCCTCCTGCTGCTTCGCGAGCAGCCGGGCGCGCAGCACGCGCATCCCCGCCTCGCGGTTCTGCAGCTGCGACTTCTCGTTCTGCATCGACACGACGATGCCGGTGGGAACGTGGGTGATGCGCACCGCGGAGTCGGTCGTGTTCACCGACTGGCCGCCGGGGCCGGATGAGCGGTAGACGTCGATCTTCAGATCGTTCGCGTCGATCTGGATCTCCTCCGGCTCGTCCACCTCGGGGAAGACGAGCACGCCGGTGGTGGAGGTGTGGATGCGTCCCTGCGACTCGGTGGCGGGCACCCGCTGCACGCGGTGCACGCCGCCCTCGTACTTCAGATGCGCCCAGACCCCCTGCGACGGGTCGGACGATGAGCCCTTGATCGCGACCTGCACGTCCTTGTAGCCGCCCAGGTCGGACTCGTTGCGCTCGAGCAGCTCGGTCTTCCAGCCGCGGTGCGCCGCGTACTGCACGTACATGCGCAGCAGGTCGGCGGCGAACAGCGCCGATTCGGCGCCGCCCTCCCCCGCTTTGATCTCCATGATCACGTCGCGCGCATCGTCGGGATCGCGCGGGATCAGCAGACGCCGCAGCTTCTCCTGCGCGACACGCAGCTGCTCCTCGAGCGCGGGCACCTCTTCGGCGAAGGCGTCATCCTCCCTGGCCAGCTCGCGAGCCGCTGCCAGATCGTCGGATGCCGTCGTCCATGCCTCGTGCGCGGCGACGATGCGGTTCAGCTCGGCGTAGCGCCGGTTGACCCGTTTCGCGCGCGCGGCGTCGGCGTGCACCGCCGGGTCGGAGAGCTCCTCCTGCACCCGGCGATGCTCCTCGATGAGGGCCTGGACCGATTCGAACACGCCTCTGCTCCGCTCAGCGGTGGATCAGCGGATGCTGTTCTCGTGCGCGTGTGACGATCCGGTCGACGTGGGCGCGGGGATCGACTTCTGCATCTGGAAGAGGAACTCGACGTTCGAGCCGGTCTCCTTCAGCTTGCCGAGCACGACCTCGAGCGCCTGCTGCGGGTCGAGGCCGGCTAGGGCACGGCGCAGCTTCCAGGTGATCTTGACCTCGTCGGCCGAGAGCAGCATCTCCTCGCGGCGCGTGCTCGACGCGCTGACGTCGACAGCCGGGAAGATGCGCTTGTCGGCCAGCTGGCGCGACAGGCGCAGCTCGCTGTTGCCGGTGCCCTTGAACTCCTCGAAGATGACCTCGTCCATCTTCGAACCGGTCTCGACGAGCGCGGTCGCGAGGATGGTGAGCGAGCCGCCGTTCTCGATGTTGCGCGCGGCACCGAAGAAGCGCTTCGGCGGGTACAGCGCCGCGGCGTCGACGCCGCCGGTCAGCACACGACCCGACGCGGGCGTCGAGATGTTGTACGCGCGGCCCAGGCGGGTGATCGAGTCGAGCAGCACGACGACGTCGCGACCCAGCTCGACGAGGCGCTTGGCGCGCTCGATGGCGAGCTCGGCGACCGTCGTGTGGTCTTCCGCGGGGCGGTCGAAGGTCGAGGCGATGACCTCGCCCTTGACGGTGCGCTGCATGTCGGTGACCTCTTCGGGGCGCTCGTCGACCAGCACGACCATGAGGTGCACCTCGGGGTTGTTCTGCGCGATCGCATTCGCGATCTGCTGCAGCACGATGGTCTTGCCCGCCTTGGGCGGCGCGACGATCAGGCCGCGCTGGCCCTTGCCGATCGGCGCCACCAGGTCGATGATCCGCTGGGTCAGCTTCTCGGGAGCCGTTTCCAGGCGCAGCCGCTCCTGCGGGTACAGCGGGGTGAGCTTGCCGAACTCGACCCGGTTCGCCGCGTCGTCGGGCGAGAGACCGTTGATCGAGTCGACCTTGACCAGCGCGTTGTACTTCTGGCGACCCTGCTGCTCGCCCTCGCGGGGCTGCTTGATCGCGCCGACGACGGCGTCGCCCTTGCGCAGGTTGTACTTCTTCACCTGGCCCAGCGAGACGTACACGTCGCTCGAGCCGGCGAGGTAGCCGGTGGTGCGCACGAAGGCGTAGTTGTCGAGCACGTCGAGGATGCCGGCGACGGGGATGAGCACGTCGTCCTCGCCGATCTCGGTCTCGAACTCGTCGGCGGTGGTGTTGCCGCTGCGGCGCTTGCTGCCCCGCTGCCGGCCACGGCCCGAGCCGCTCTCGTCGTCGGAGTCGTTCTGACCGCCGCCGGCCTGAGCGGTCCCGTTCTGGCCGCTGCCGTTCTGGCCGCTGCCGTTCTGGCCGCTGCCGTTCTTGTCACCGCGGCCACGGCTGCGGTTGCGGTTGCGGCTGCGGTTGCGGCCGGAGCCCTCGCCGTCGCCGTCGTTCTCGCCGCCGCCCTGCTCGTTGGCACCGGCAGGCTGCTCGCTCGGAGCGGTCTCGGCGGGCACCTCGGCAGGAGTCGCTTCGGTCTCGGCGGTCTTCGCACCACGACGGCCGCGCGCGGGCCGCTTGGCGGAGTCGTCCGCGGCGTTCGCCGCCTGCTCGTCGCCCGTGCCGGCAGTCTGGTCTGCGGGCTCCGACGTCTCGGAGGCGCCGTCGGAAGATGCCGCCTCGGCGGGAGCATCGCTCTTCTTCGCGCGCGACGGACGCTTGCGGGCCGGCTTCGCGGGCGCCTCGGCGCCATCCGTCTTCTCCGCATCGGGGGCGTTCGCCGTCGTGGCATCCGCGGGTGCGGATTCGGCGGGGGCCTCGGCGGCCGGCAGGTCGAGCGGCTCGGCGTCGGCCTTCTTGGCGCGGGTGCGTCGGGGGGCCTTCGCCTTCGGCTGCTCCGCCGGAGCGGCGTCCGCTGCGGGAGCGGAGCCAGCTGCGGGGGCGGAGTCCGCCGCGGGAGCGGACGCGGCCGCCGGGGCGGAGTCGCCTGCCGGGGCGGAGTCGCCTGCCGGGGCGGCCGCTGCGTCGGCGGTGCTCGCCTCGGCTGCCGCGGCCGCGGAGGCGGTCGTCGCGCGACGCGGCGCGCGCTTGCGTGCCGGCGCCGGCGTCTCGGTCGCCACCGACTCGGTGGTCGGGGTGTCGTTCTGGGTCTCGGAGAGGTTCTCCACGAGTACTCCCTCATATGTCGTGGGAAGACGAGCAATCCGAAGTTGCACGCAGCAGATGCTGCGGGCATCACACGCGCCGACGCAGAGCGCCTGCCAGCCAGTACCTGGATGTTCCTGGGGATCGCGTGCGGACTTCGCAGAAGTGCGAAAGGGCGAGAATCACGAAGTTACGTGGTGCCCTCCGCTCGTTCCCTCACTGTACCACCCTGAACGTCGACGGCGAGCATGTGCGCCTGCCACGGAGTGTCCGTCACGACGTCGGCCAGCCGCACGGCGCGCTGCCGCGCTCCGGGCCCGTCCGCCAGCACGAGAACGCTGGGTCCGGCGCCCGAGACGACCGCCGCGAAGCCCTCCGCGCGCAGCGCCTGCACCAATCGCAGCGTCTCCGGCATCGCAGGTCCGCGATAATCCTGATGCAGTCGGTCGTCTGTCGCGTCGAGCAGCAGTTCGGGGCTCTGTGTCAGGGCCGCGATCAGCAGGGCCGAGCGCGAGACGTTGAACACGGCGTCCTCGCGCGAGACCTGCGGCGGCTGCAGGGAACGGGCGAGCGACGTCGACATCGTGAAGCCGGGCACGAACACGAGCGGGGCGACGCCGCGGTGCACGAGCAGCTTCTTGTGCTGTGGGCCGCGCTCCCCCGTCCAGGCGATCGTCAGGCCGCCGAACAGGGCGGGTGCGACGTTGTCGGGATGCCCTTCGAGCTCGGTCGCCAGGCGCAGCAGCGCCTGGTCGTCGAGGTCGACGTCTCCCGCCAGCAGGCCCTTCGCGATCAGGATGCCCGCGGTCACTGCGGCACCGGAGGAACCGAGGCCACGACCGTGCGGCACGCCGTTCTCAGCATGCAGGTGCAGACCGGGCATCCGGCGCCCGGCATCGGCGTAGACGTGGGCGATCGAGCGGACGACGAGGTTGCTCGTGTCGGTGGGGATATCCTCCGCGCCCGACCCGGTCACCTCGATCACGAGACGGTCGTCGTCGAAGGACGACGCTGTGAGCGTGTCGTACACGCTGAGGGCGAGACCGAGCGTGTCGAATCCGGGGCCGAGGTTGGCACTGGTCGCCGGTACGGTGACCATGACGGTGCGGATCGCACCGTCGACCTGCGGCGCCTGGGAGGTGACCGGCTCGGCCGGCACCAGCGTGACTCCCACGCTCACTCCCCTTCGACGCGCAGCACCGACACGACCCGCTCGACGACGTCGCTCGCCGTGAGGCGGTCGACGGCGGCGCTGAGCGCGCTGTCGGTGGCGCGGTGTGTGCCGATGATCAGTCGCGCGGTCTCACCGTCGGTGCCGTCGGATGCCGGGATGACGGTCTGCACGAGCGTCGCGACCGAGACGCCGCCGTCGCTGAGCAGCCCGGCGATGGTGGCGAGGACGCCCGCTTCGTCAGACACCTCGAGGGTGATCTGGTAGCGGGTGAGCACATGGCCGATCGAGACGATCGGAAGGTTGGCACGGGTCGACTCGCCGACACCCGTGCCGCCTGCGATGTGACGGCGCGCGGCCGAGACGACATCGCCGAGCACGGCGGACGCCGTCTGCACGCCGCCGGCACCGGCGCCGTAGAACATCAGCGAGCCGGCGGCCTCGGCCTCGACGAAGACGGCGTTGTTCGCACCGTGCACGGCGCCGAGCGGGTGATCGCGCGGAACGAGAGCCGGGTACACCCGCACCGAGATCGACTCGGATCCGCCATCGTCGAGTCGCTCGCACACGGCGAGCAGCTTGATGACGAACCCGGCCTCACGAGCCTCCTCGATCATGTCGGCGGTGACGCCCGTGATGCCCTCGCGGTGCACGGCCTCGAGCGGCACGGCGGTGTGGAAGGCGAGGGATGCCAGGATCGCCGCCTTCTGCGCGGCGTCGTAGCCCTCCACATCGGCGGTGGGGTCAGCTTCGGCGTAGCCGAGCCGCTGCGCGTCGGCGAGCACATCGCCGAAGTCGGCGCCCTCGCTGTCCATGCGGTCGAGGATGTAGTTGGTCGTGCCGTTGACGATGCCCATGATGCGCACCACGCGGTCGCCGGCCAGCGAGTCGCGCAGCGGCCGGATGATCGGGATCGCACCGGCGGCGGCGGCCTCGTAGTACACCGAGGCGCCCACACGCTCGGCCGCTTCGTAGATCTCGGGTCCGTGGGTCGCGAGCAGCGCCTTGTTGGCCGTCACGACATCCGCGCCGGAGCCCAGGCCCAGCAGGATGTGCGAGCGCGCCGGCTCGATGCCACCCATGAGCTCGATGACGATGTCCGATCCGGTGATCAGCGTCTCGGCGTCGGTGGTGAACAGCTCACGAGGCAGGTCGACGTCGCGCGGGGCGTCGACGTCGCGCACGGCGATGCCGGCCAGCTCCAGGCGGGCTCCCGCGCGGTCGGCGAGCTCGTCGCCGTGGCGCAGCAGCAGAGACGCCACCTGAGAGCCCACGGCTCCGGCTCCCAGCAGCGCCACGCGAAGTCGTCGGTAGTCAGTCATCTGCGCTCCTCAGCACGGTCGGGTCGGGATGTTCGGTCTGGCCGCGGACGGCCATGGCTCACTGCGGGATGCCCGCGTCGCGTGCGAGCAGATCGGCGATCGACTCGCCGCGCACGATCACGCGCGATTCGCCGCCGGAGACCGCGACGATGGGCGGTCGGGGCATGTGGTTGTAGTTGCTCGACAGGGGCGCGCAGTACGCTCCGGTGGCGGGGACGGCGAGCAGGTCGCCTGCCGTCGCATCGCTCGGCAGATATTCGTGGTCGACGACGATGTCGCCCGATTCGCAGTGCTTGCCCACGACGCGCACGAGCACCGGCTCACCCGTCCCCGTCCGTGAGGCGAGGCGAGCGGAGTACTGTGCGCCGTAGAGCGCCGGACGCGCGTTGTCGCTCATGCCCCCGTCGACGCTGATGTAGCGCCGCGTGGTCGTCTCGAGAGCGACGTCCTTGATCGTGCCGATCTCGTACACCGTCACGCCCGCGTTGCCGACGATCGCCCTGCCCGGCTCGAACGAGAGCGCGGGCATCGGGATGCCGCGCGCCGCGCACCCCTCTGCGACAGCCGCGACGATGCCTTCGGCGAGGTCGTCGATGGGCGTCGGATCGTCGACCCGCGTGTAGGCGATGCCGAACCCTCCGCCGAGGTTGAGCTGCGGGATGTCTCCGCCCGCGAGCAGCTCCTGGTGCAGGTCGAGCAGGCGCGAGGCGGACTCGCGGAACCCGGCGACGCCGAAGATCTGCGAGCCGATGTGGCAGTGCAGGCCGGCGAAGACGAGTCCGTCGACCTCGCGGATCCGCGCGACGGCGGCGGGCGCCTGACCGAGCGGGAAGCCGAACTTCTGATCCTCGTGCGCGGTCGCGAGGAAGTCGTGGGTCTCGGCGTGCACGCCGCTGTTGACGCGCAGCATGACTCGCTGGGACGCATCGGTGCGCGAGACGATCGCGGCGAGACGCTCGATCTCGATGACGCTGTCGATGATGATGGTGCCGACACCGGCATCCACCGCCCGCTCGAGCTCCGCGACCGATTTGTTGTTGCCGTGGAAACCCAGCCGCCCGGCATCCGCTCCCCCGGCCAGAGCGACCTCGAGCTCGCCACCGGTGCAGACGTCGACGTTCAGGCCCTCCTCGAGCACCCAGCGCACGATCGACGTGTTCAGCAGTGCCTTGCCCGCGTAGTAGATGCGCGCCGTCGTGCCGTGCGTCGCCGCGGCACGCGCGAAGGCGGAACGCAGCGCCGCAGCCCGGCGCCGCACCTCGGCCTCGTCGATCACCTGCAGGGGCGTGCCGTAGGCGCGGACGAGCTCGCCGACCCCCACACCCGCGAGGCGCAGCGCGCCGTCGGCATCGCGTTCTGCGGAGAGCGGCCAGACCCCCTCGACCAGGTCGTTGGCGTCGTCGGGGACGACCAGCCATCCGGGGGCGGGAGAGGAATCAGGGGAATGCACGCAGCGCCAATCGGGTCACGGGGTTCGACCCCTGATTCTAGGACACCGCCGAGTCAACCCCCGTTCACATTCCGATGCACTCAATAGTCTGGTGCAGATGGAGAGGCCGACGAGTTCCGACCCCGGTTCACCCCCCGAGCAGAAGGGGTGGGTGGCGCGGACGTCCGCGAACGCGATCCGCCGGCTGCTGCGGCTTCGCATCGTGCGCGCCGCGCTGCTCTACACCGGAAGGCGCGGGCCCATGCTCGCCGACGCCGTGACCTACCGGGCACTGTTCAGCGTGTTCGCCGCTGTGCTGCTCGGCTTCTCGACCGCGGCGCTGTGGCTCTCGCAGGATGCCGCTGCCTGGACCGCCGTCGTCTCCGCGGTGGACTCGGCGGTGCCCGGGCTCATCACGACCGGTGACAGCAAGGGCATCGTCGATCTCGACGACATCAGCGCCCCGGGCGGCCTGTCGGTCGCGGGCGTGATCTCGCTGATCGGTCTCGTCGCATCCGCGCTCGGGGCGATCGGCTCGATGCGCAACGCCGTGCGCACGATCGCCGGAACGGATACCGCGGATGTCGTCTGGTATCTGGTGCTGCTGCGCAGCCTGCTGCTCGCGCTGATCATCGGCGGCACGTTCGTGGCCGCTGCGGGGCTCACCTTCGCCGGTGAGCTGATCGTCGGCTGGTTCGCCGGGATGATGGGAGTCGCGAAAGACGCGCCCGCCGTGTTCTGGACGGTGCGTGTGCTGTCACTGGTGATCGTGTTCGCTCTGGACGCGGTGCTGATCGCCGCGGTGTACCGGATGCTCTCCGGCGTGCGCGCATCGCGCGGGGCGCTCTGGGGCGGCGCTGCACTGGGCGGGGTGGGCCTGCTGATCCTTCAGGAGCTGTCGGGGCTGTTCGTCGGCGGCGCGAAGGCGAACCCGCTGCTGGCCACGTTCGCCTCGCTGCTGGCGCTGCTGCTGTGGCTGAACCTGTCGTCGCAGGTCATCCTGCTGTCGAGCGCTCTGATCACGATCTCGCACCGCGAGAAGGGCGATCGGGTGGCGCAGCGCTTCGGCGCCGAGACCCTGCCGGAGTTCGCGCTGCGTCGGGCCGAGGACGACGTGCGAGCAGCCACCGAGAACCTGCGCGCGGCGCAGAAGGCCGCTGCGCCCGAATGAGCCGCGCTCACGGACTCTGAGCCTGCAGGGATCCGGGTGAGTTCAGGGGCGGGGGCAGGTGCCGGGATCGAGGAGCGTCGGGTCGACCGTGATCCGGCCGTCGGCGGAGATGTCGGCCACTGCCCTGCTGCCCTCGATGCGCAGGCCGGTGAGGGTGATGCCTGCGGGGAGACGTTCGGCGATGCAGATGCGCTGGGGCTGGGTGATCGCCGCGCCCGCGGCACCGGCCAGACCGGAGACGGCGTGCAGATCCACCGCCGTCCCGTTGAGCATGATCGCGACGGGAGTCAGCAGCAGATCGCCGTCGTCGGCTTCCGGAGTGACGGTGAGGCCGACGGGAATGCGGCTGCCGAAGAGCTCGACGTCGGCCTCGACCGTCGCGTTGGGCGCCGCCAGCTCGATGCCCGAGATGGGCAGCTGCGATGCGTCGAGCAGCGACGCGAACTCGCCCTGATCGACCCAGACGGTGCCATGCGCTGCTCCCAGCGCGCCTCCTGAGACGGGGACCTCGCTCGCGGTGACGCGGGCGGAGCCGGTGATGCCGCCGATCGTCACCTCATCCGATGCGAGCTTCACCTCGTCGAGGGTGCCTGAGATCAGCTGCGGCAGCAGCATTCCCGGCACCTGCACGTCGAGCTGCTGATCGGCGGGCAGATCGAGGTTCGAGATCACGAGCGAGCGGATCGTCTTCGGCACGACCGCCCGCGCGACGAGCTCACCCGCGACGACGAGCGCTGCCAGCACCACCACGATGACGAGCACGACCCATGGCCAGCGCGGTCGACGTCTGACGGCGGTCGTGTTCGTCATGCCGTTCACATCCTCTCGGGGGCCGAGACTCCGAGCAGGTCGAGGCCGTTGCGCAGCACTTGGCCGGTGGCGTCGTTCAGCCACAGGCGAGTACGGTGCACCGTGTCGATCGGGTCGTCGCCCTTGGGGATGACCCGGCAGCTGTCGTACCAGCGGTGGTAGAGACCGGCGAGCTCCTCGAGGTGGCGCGCGATGCGGTGCGGCTCGCGCACCTCGGCGGCGAACGCGACCAGACGTGGGAACTCCTGCAGCGCGCCGAGCAGTGCGCTCTCGGTCTCGTGGGTCAGCAGCTCGGGAGCGAACTCCGAGCGGTCCACGCCCGAGTCCGCGGCATTGCGAGCCACGTTGTGCGTACGGGCGTGCGCGTACTGCACGTAGAACACCGGGTTGTCGTTGGTGCGCTTCTGCAGCAGATCGGGGTCGAGATCGAGCGGCGAATCGGCCGGCGAGCGCTCGAGTGCGTAGCGCAGCGCGTCGGTTCCGATCCACGCGCGCAGGTCGTCCATCTCGATGATGTTCCCCGCGCGCTTCGACAGCCTGGCACCGCGCACCGAGACCAGCTGGCCGATGAGCACGTGGATGTTCTTCTCGGGATCCTCGCCCGCCGCTCCCGCGATCGCCTTGAGACGGTGCACGTAGCCGTGATGGTCGGCGCCGAGCAGGTAGATCTTGTCGCGGAACCCGCGATCACTCTTGTTCAGGTAGTACGCGGCGTCGGCGGCGAAGTACGTGTACTCGCCGTTCGAGCGGCGGATGACCCGGTCCTTGTCGTCGCCGAAGTCGGTGGTGCGCACCCATACGGCGCCCTCCTCGTCGAAGACGTGACCCTGAGCCCGCAGGCGATCGACAGCCTGGTCGACGAGGCTGGTGCCCTCGGGCCCGGGCGCATGCAGCGTCCGCTCCGAGAACCACACGTCGAAGGGCACGTTGAAGGCGTCGAGCGATGCCTTGATCTCGGCCAGCTGATACTCGTACGCCTGATCGCGCGCGATGACCAGCTGCTCCGCCTCGGGCAGAGCGAGCAGCCCGGGGTGCGCGGCGAGCACGCGCTGTGAGAGTTCGCCGATGTATTCGCCGGGGTACCCGTCTTCGGGCGTGGGATCTCCCTTGGCCGCCGCGAGGATCGACAGTGCGAAGCGCTCCATCTGCACACCGGCGTCGTTGATGTAGTACTCCCGCACGGCGTCGGCTCCGCTGGCCAGCAGCAGTCGGACGATCGAGTCGCCGAGTGCCGCCCATCGGGTGTGCCCGATGTGCAGCGGTCCCACCGGGTTCGCCGAGACGAACTCGACGTTCACGGAGACGCCAGCCTGCGAGTCGTTCGTGCCGTATGCCGGGCCCTGGTCGACGATCGTCTTCGCCAGCGAGCCGGCGGCGCCGGCCTCGAGACGGATGTTGATGAATCCGGGACCGGCGATCTCGACGCCCTCGATCTCGTCAGCACGGGCAAGACCGTCGGCGATCCGCTGAGCGAGTTCGCGGGGGTTCGTGCCGAGCCGCTTGGCGAGCCGCATCGCGATGTTCGTCGACCAGTCCCCGTGGTCGCGATTGCGCGGACGCTCGAGCACGATGTCCGCGACGTCGACGCCGAGCGCCTCATCCGGTCGCAGCATGGCCGCGATCGGCTCGAGGACGGCGAGGATTGCGGCGGAGAGGGCTTCAGGGTTCATAGGGACTCAAGTCTACGGCTCGCCGCATCCCCGGCCGGAAACGGGGGAGGCGGCCGCGGTGCAGCGCTTCGTGATTCATTCGTGACGTGGCGGCATTTGACGTTTTCGTCGCATGAGAATAGTTTTCAGTGCAACGGGGATCCCGGACGAGATGCTCTCTCGTCCCTCGACGAACCTGGAGGCAATGGTGCCACGGACTCGCGACATCGCAACCGGCCTGCCGATCGCACGGCGCATCGCAGACCGTCGTCGTGCCATGCCTGCCGCGATGAGCCGGATCGCCGACGTCGTCGCCGAGCATCCGGCCGCTCCTGTCGAGATGACCATCACCGAACTCGCCGAGCGCGCCGGCACATCGGCCGCCACGGTCACCCGCTTCTGCCGTGCCCTCGGCTTCGACGGGTACACGCAGTTCCGCGTGGGCGTCGCATCCGAGATCGGTCGGGGCGGCGCCGACGAGAGCTGGCATGCCGACATGGGTCGCGAACTGAGTCCGTCGGACGAACCGTCCAAAGTGCTGAACACGCTGGTGGGACTGCACGTCGAGAGCCTGCAGAGCACGGCGATGGGCCTCGACCTCGACGCGGTCCTGCGGGTCGCGGATGCGATCACCGCCGCCCGTCACGTCGACATCTACGGTGTCGGCGGGAGCGGGGTCATGGCTCGGGAGTTCCAGGGGCGGCTCTACCGCATCGGCGTCAACGCGCACAGCTGGTCGGACGTGCACGACGGTCTCACCAGCGCTGTCCTGCAGGATCAGTCGTCGGTCGCGATCGGCATCTCCAGCACCGGCCGCACTGAGGAGACGGTGCAGATGCTCTCCCAGGCGCGCTCAGCAGGGGCGTTCACCGTCGCGATCACGCACGACATCGATTCGCCCCTCGCCACCCTGGCCGACATCTCGCTCGCCACCGCGGAACCCACCGCCTATCTGCGCCCGGATGACCTGTCCGTCAAGCACTCGCAGCTGCTCGTCCTCGATCTGCTCTACGTGCTCGCCGCGCAGCAGACGTTCGGGGTGGCCGCCACCCGTCTGGCCGCAAGCGCCATGGCCGTTGCCCCGCACCGCCGCCCCCCGCGCACGCAGCGGTCGGACGCCGCCGCGCCGTGAGCGCACCGAAGACCCCGCCCGAATACCGATTCACACCCACAACGGAAGGTAATGAGATGGACATCAAAGACGCATCCATCAGCCGTCGCAACCTGCTGCGAGGTGCGGCAGCCGCAGCACTGCTGCTGCCGTTCAGCGCCACCCTCGCCTCCTGCGCCGCCCCCGGCGGTGGCGGCGCAGACAAGGCACCGGCCGGCGAAGTCACGGCCGACAACCCGTTCGGCGTCGCAGCGAACTCGAAGGTCGACGCGGTGATCTTCAACGGCGGCTACGGGATCGACTACGTCGAGAACTCGGCGAAGCTGATGGAGAAGAGCAAGGGACTCGACGGTGTCAGCGTCAAGGTCTCTCCGTCGACCAAGATCGCCACCGAGCTGCAGCCGCGGTTCGTCGGCGGCAACCCGCCGGACCTCATCGACAACTCGGGTGCGAACTCGATCGGCTGGAACACCATTCTCGACCAGCTCGAGGAGCTCGACGACGTGCTCGACGCGAACAACAGCGACGGCGAGAAGATCGCCGACACGGTGTTCTCGGGTGTGAAGGACCCGGGCACGTTCGACGGCAAGTTCGTCGCGCTCAACTACGTGCTGACGGTCTACGGCATCTGGTACTCCTCGAGCCTGTTCGAGAAGAACGGCTGGTCGGCACCGACGAGCTGGCAGGATCTCAAGGACCTCGGCGCGAAGGCAAAGGAGCAGGGCAAGTACCTGTTCCTGTGGGGCAAGGAGGCGGCGACCTACTACCAGACCATGGTCATCGATTCGGCCGTCGTGCAGGCCGGCGACGATGTGCGCCTGCCGCTGGAGAACCTCGCCGAGGACGCCTGGTCGCACCCCGTGCTGCAGGACATCCTGAACACCTTCTACGAGCTGATCCAGGCCGGCTACGTCAAGCCGGGCGGCTCGGGCACGCAGTTCACCGAGGCCCAGGCGCAGTGGAGCAACAGCCAAGAGGCTCTGCTGTACCCGTCCGGCTCGTGGATCGAGAACGAGATGAAGGACCAGACCGCGGACGGCTTCAAGATGAAGGGCATCTCCGAGCTGCCCCTGGACGGCAACCAGACCACGCCCGCGGGTACCGCGCGCGTGGAGGCCGGCGAGCCGTTCATCGTGCCCTCGAAGGCGAAGAACCCCGAGGGCGGCAAGGAGCTGCTGCGCACCATGCTGTCGAAGGAGGCTGCGACCGCCTTCGCGAAGAGCAAGCTGGCGCCGACCGTCGTCAAGGACACCGTCCCGGCCGACGGCTTCGGGTCCACGGCCCTGGTCTCGCAGTCCGAGATCATCGGCGCCGCCGACGGCAACGTCTTCACGATCAAGTCGACGAACCTGTACGGCATGAACAGCGACCAGCTGCCGATCTGGAACTCGTTCCTCGACGGCAAGATGGATGTCGCCACGCTCACCAAGCAGCTTCAGGCGCTGGTCGACAAGGTGCGGGAAGACGACTCCGTCAAGAAGATCGAGATCAAGTGACCACTGCTCCCGGTGTCGACGCGGCGCTGGACACCGTCGCCGTGACGGCAGCCCGGGCGGGGCGGCGCAAGCCGCCCCGCCTCGGGCGGCGCCCGCTGACCTTCGACTACGTCTCCTTCCTGCTGGTGTTCCTCGGCCTGCCGGTCGCGGTGTTCATGATCTTCGTGATCTCGCCGTTCGTGCAGGCCGTGTACTACTCGATGACCAACTGGACGGGCTTCACCGCCGAGATGGACTTCATCGGCGTGAAGAACTTCGTGAAGCTCTTCAACGACGCGACCTTCATGCAGGCGATGGGCAACAACATCCTGCTCGCCATCGTGCTGCCGCTGATCACGCTCACGATCGCGCTCGTCTTCGCGAGCATGATCACCATCGGCGGACCCAGCAGCGGCCAGGTGCGAGGGCTGCGCGCGTCGAGCTTCTACCGTGTGGTGTCGTTCTTCCCGTACGTCATCCCGGCGATCGTCATCGGCATCCTGTGGAGCATGATCTACACGCCCAGCGGCCTGCTGAACGGCCTGCTCGGCGCGGTCGGCATCGACATGAACGACTTCGCCTGGCTCGGCGACGAGCGCACCGCGATGGGCGCCTCCATCTTCGTCATGGCCTGGGGCATGATCGGCTTCTACATGGTGCTGTTCATCGCCGCGATCAAAGGGGTGCCCGCCGAGATCTACGAGGCGGCGCGCATCGACGGCGCGGGCCGATTCCGCACGACGGTGTCGATCACGCTGCCGCTCATCCGCGACAACGTGCAGACGGCATACATCTACCTCGGCATCATGGCGCTGGACGCCTACGTGTACATGGTCGCGCTGAACGCGACCGGCGGCCCCGGCAACAGCACTCTGGTGATGAGCCAGTACCTGTTCCGCACGGCTTTCGAGAAGGGCCAGTTCGGCCTCGCCAGCGCCATGGGCGTGGTGCTCGCCGTGATCACACTCATCTTCGCCGCGGCAGTGTTCCTCGTGAACCGCCTCACCGGCGGCAAGGACGACGACGGAGGCCGATCATGAGCCAGCAGACCCGGACATTGATCGCAGTCGACCCCGCACGCGCGCGCCGCGAGGGCGGCGTGGATCGCAAGCCCACCATGACCCGCGGGGACCGCGTCGTCGGCGCCGTCTCGCACGTGGTGCTCTCCATCTGGGCGATCGTGGTGATCCTGCCCATGCTGTGGACGCTGCTGAGCTCGTTCAAGGCGACGAAGGAGATCTTCGCCTCTCCGTTCGGCCTGCCCGCGCAGTGGAACTTCGACAACTACGTGTCGGCGTGGAGCAAGTACAACTTCGGGCAGATGTTCCTGAACACGGTCATCGTCGTCGGCTCGGCACTCATCCTGGTGATGCTGCTGGGCGCGATGTGCGCGTATGTGCTGGCCCGATTCTCGGTTCCCGGCAGCCGAGTCATCTACTACCTGATGCTGGCCGGGCTCACCTTCCCGGTGTTCCTCGCGATCGTGCCGCTGTTCTTCATCCTGCAGGGCATGGGTCTGCTCAACAGCCTGCCCGGGCTGATCCTCACCTACGTCGCCTTCGCGTTGCCGTTCACGGTGTTCTTCCTGTTCTCGTTCTTCAAGTCGCTGCCGTACGAGATCCAGGAGGCGGCGTACGTCGACGGCGCCAGCGAGTGGCGCACGTTCTTCCAGGTGATGCTGCCGATGGCCAAGCCGGGCCTCGCCGCGGTGGCGATCCTGAACTTCCTCGGGCTGTGGAACCAGTTCCTGCTGCCTGTCGCGCTGAACACCGACCAGGCGAAGTACGTGCTCTCCCAGGGCATGGCGGCGTTCGCGTCCGCCGCCGGCTACGCGGTGGACTTCGGGGCGCTGTTCGCCGCGGTGATCATCACGATCGCCCCAGTGCTGCTGGTGTACATCTTCTTCCAGCGTCAGCTGCAGGGATCCGTCACGCAGGGAACATCGAAGTAGCAGCATCCGTCGCTTACGCTCTTCTCATGACCCTGCACCCGCCGACCCGACGGCGACGCACGGCCCTCGCGATCGGCGGCGCCCTCGCGGTGGTGCTCGCCGTCACCCTGGGCATCACTCGTCCCTGGTCTCCGCCGGCGGAGACCGCTCCGGTCGCCGCGGCGGAGCACGGCATCTCCCCCGTGGCGCTCACGCTCCCCGACGATCCTGAGGTGCTCGTCTTCGGCGACTCGTGGACCTACGGTTCGGCGGCGACCGTGCCCACAGACGGCTACGCCTATCGTCTCGCCCGGCTCATTCCGGGCGACACGGTCGTGCGCGGGGTGCGTGGCAGCGGCTACCAGCGCCCTGGGCTGGACGGACCGGACTTCCTCACCCGGGTCGGCGAGCTGGAGTCATGGATCGATCCCGACCTGATCATCCTGCAGGGGTCGATCAACGATCGCCTGTCGGATGCGGCGGCGTACCCCGCCGCCGTGAATGCGGTGTGGGATGCCATGGTCGCCAAGTATCCCGGGGTGCCCATCGTCATCCTGGGACCGGCGCCGCACGAGCTGCCGGTCGGTACGTCGACGGCACGCATCGACCGCGACCTCGCCGATCTCGCCGCGGCGCGCGGCTGGTGGTACGTCTCGCCCGTGCAGGAGGACTGGATCACCGAGGCGAACTACCTGCAGCTGATCGACGTGGGCGTCGGGCGCAGGCATCCGTCGGATGCCGGTCACGCCTACCTCGCTGAGAAGGTCTCGGCGGCGCTGGACCGCTTCCGCACGGCGCCGGTGACCGCGGCCGACGAGGCGAAGCCGAAGCCGGCCAAGTAGTCAGTCGGCCGCGGAGTCAGTCGGCCGACGGGTACTCGACCGCGCGGCTTCTGATCACGGCTCCCGGCGTGAGCGACGCCTGCGCCACCCGGGCGTCGGGCATCAGGTGACCGACGGCGAGGTCGCGCGCCAGCAGGTGGTCGGCGATGATCCGCCGGTGGCAGCGCCACCAGACTGCCTCGGAGCACATCACCGCGGCCCGCCCGTCGATGCTGTCGGCGACCGCCAGCAGCTGCTCCATCCCCTCGGCGAAGTCGGCGCCCAGCGCGTAGTCGGCATAGTTGTGAAAGCTGCGGTTGCGCCACATCCCGTTCACCTCATCCGGGACGTGACGCTGCAGGTTCCGGCGTCCGCCGAGCTGTTCGATACGCAGGTACCGGATGTCATGCTCGGGCATCGATGCGGCGAGAGCGTCGGCGTTGAACCACGGGTATCGGTTCGAGCCCGGCAGCCGGCGCACGTCGATCAGCGCGCCCACCTCGGCCGCGCGCAGCAGCTCGGTGAACTCGTCCAGAGGGTGGGTGGAATGACCGACGGTGAGGATCATCGCTCAGTCGGCGAGCAGCGTCAGTGCGCTTCCCTTGTGCGCCGCGACGTGGTCGGTCTTGTCGCTCTTGATCTCGTACTGCGGGTCATCGTCGCTGGCGTGTCGCGTGCGGCCCATGAACTCGAAATCGGACGTGTGCACCTTCGTGATACGCCCGCGCACGCGCCCCGCCTCGGAGTTCCAGCTGACGTGCTCTCCGACCTTGTACCTTCTCGTCATCGCCGCGCTCCTCTCAAGGGTCCCGCTGCCGAAGACGAGAGAAGACCGCCCGGTGAGCGGTCTTCTCTGATGCGTGCGTGCCCCCGACAGGAATCGAACCTGCGACCTACGGTACCGGAAACCGGCGCTCTATCCGCTGAGCTACGGAGGCGTACCGGTCGAGCCTACCAGTTGCGGACTCCGTGGAATGCACGCGCACGACGTCTACGCGGCCGCTGCTCAGAGCATCGAGATGGTCAGCGCGATCACGGCGAGCAGCGGCATCGTGCCCTGCGTCGCAGCGGCCCGCAGCTTCGTGCGGTCCGAGAGAACGAGCACGAGGGCTGCGGCGAGCATCATCGCCGTGCCGGCGAGCGCGAGCGTCATGCCTGCCGTGAACCCGCCCAGGATGACCAGAACCACCCCGAGGAACGTCGCGATGGCGAGGAAGAGGTTGTAGAAGCCCTGATTGAACGCGAGAGCGCGCATCGTCTCGGCCTCGGACGCGCTTCGCACCCCGAAGATCCGTCGCGTGGCCGGCTGCGTCCACCGCCGGGATTCCAGCACGAAGATGTAGACGTGAAGCGCGCCGGCGAGCACGGCGAGCACGAGACCAGCGATCCGCATCGCTCGATTCTCCTCCGCAGCGCGCTGCCGGACAATTCCCGGCATGCTGCTTCCTCGCCCTGGGCGAGCTGACACTCTGCCGCCGCTGGCCGGGAGCCGGATGCCGGTCATGCGCCCGCCATACCCGACACTTGGCTCCCCGCTCCGGCCCGCCCAGGCCCGCCCGAGAATGCCTCAGACGAGGAAGAACGGCAGCAGGCCGGGGTTGTGCGCGTGCACGAGCACGGCGAACACGACGGCGTCGAAGAGCAGGTGCACGGTGACCACGTAGGCGAGCGAGTGTGTGCGCAGGAAGATCCAGCCCTGCAGCAGCGCGAACGGGATCGTCAGCACCGGCCCCCATTCGCGGTAGCCGAGCTCCCAGAGGAACGACACGAACACGACCATCTGCAGCAGGTTCGCGCTCAGAGCCGACATGTGCCGGCGCAGCAGGGCGAAGACGGTGCAGATGAAGAACAGCTCGTCCCAGATGCCGACGGCGCCGACGCCGACGAACAACCGGGCGATGAGGTCGGGAGTGTCGACGACCGGCCAGTTCTGATACACACCGCTGGTGATGAAGTAGTACGGCAGGATCAGCCAGCCGAGTACGAGCACCGCCACCAGCCAGCCCCACTGCCATCGCGTCCAGCGCGTGCGTGCGCGCCAGGGAAAGACGATCGCCCGATCGCGGAACACGAACCGCGACACGAGGTACGGCACGAGCACCGCTCCCCCGAGCGCGAGCGTGAAGCGCAGCATCGACAGGTCGTCGAGCTGAGCCTCGAGCGAGATCGCGTGCACGATGAGCATGCCGATCCCGATCAGCGACAGGTCACGGGTCAGCGAGGGCTCCGCCGAGGTCACTGAGCGCCGTTCGATCAGCGCCGCGATCCCGACCCCGGCCGCGAGCAGCAGCCAGCCGACCCAGGTCCAGCCGAGCACGAAGAACGCGGGAGCGGCAGCGCACACCAGCGCCGCCGGAAGGATGCTGTGCCAGGCGGACTTCGTCACACCCGTGGCACCCGGCGGTACGTGAGGTCGCGGATCTCGCGTCCCTTGGCGATGCCCTTGCGCTCGAAGGCCGTCATCACCCGCCCCTCGAAGCGTTCGGCCCACTCGCCGTCGAAGGCCCGCTCGAACTCGGGCGCCTCGTCGAGCACCTCGCGCATCTGCAGCGCGTAGTCCTCCCAGTCGGTCGCCAGACGCAGCACTCCCCCCGCGGCGATCGCGCGCCCGGCAGCCGCCGGGAAACCGGGGCGGATGAGTCGCCGCTTGGTGTGGCGCTTCTTGTGCCAGGGGTCGGAGAAGAAGATCCACACTTCGGATGCCGACCCCTCGGGCAGGTATGTCGAGAGCACCTCCGGAGCGTTCGCCTCGATCAGGCGCAGGTTTCGAACCTCGGCGGCTGCTGCGTCGAGCATGGTGCGCGCCAGCCCAGCCCTGAAGACCTCGACCGCCAGGAAGTCGGTGTCGGGCGCTGCGGACGCGGCCGCGACGATGGCGTGGCCCTGACCGGAGCCGATCTCGACGATCAGCGGCGCCTCGCGCCCGTACTCGGCCACCACATCGAGCCGCGCCTCCGGGTGCACCGAGGTGAAGGCCACATCGCGGGGAACGTCGAGCAGATAGAACGGCGCGTGCTGCTCGAACGCCCGCTCCTGCGCCTCGGACATGCGGCCGCTGCGGCGCACGAAAGAGACGGGCTCATCGCGGAAGGTGCGTGGTTCAGGCATCCCTCCAGGGTACCGGGGCACCGCACCCTCCCCCATCGGGATGCCCCGCGAGCGGCCGGTCACGGCGCCGGCGCCGTGACGAAGTCGATCAGCTCCTCGACCCGGCCGAGCAGCGCCGGCTCGAGGTCGCGGTAGGTGGTGACGCGCGAGAGGATCCGCTTCCAGGCGTGCGCGATGTCGGTCTGGTCGTGCGCCGGCCAACCGAAGGCTCGGCAGATGCCCGTCTTCCAGTCGGTGCCGCGCGGGATCTCGGGCCATGCCCGGATGCCCATCGCCGCCGGGGTCACGCACTGCCACACGTCGATGTACGGGTGCCCCACGATCTTCAGGTGCCGACCGTGCGGTCCGCGCATGATCTGCTCGACGATGCGCGTCTCCTTCGAGCCGGGTACCAGATGGTCGACGAGCACGCCGTAGCGTCGCGCGGCCGACGGCGGCGAGTCCGCGAGCAGCTCGTCGAGCAGATCGAGACCCTTCAGATACTCGACGACGACGCCCTCCGCGCGCAGATCCGCTCCCCAGACCTTCTCGACCAGCTCGGCGTCGTGACGCCCCTCGACCAGGATGCGGCTGGGCAGTGCCACCTTGGCCCGGTCGTCGGTGACGGCGAAGGACCCGGATGCCGTGCGGCGGGGCCCCGATCTCTTCACCACAGGTGCGATGAGCTTCACCGGCCTGCCGTCGATCATGAATCCGCCGCCGAGCGGGAAGCTGCGCCGGCGGCCCTTCCAGTCCTCGAGCTCGACCATCCCCGCCTCGATGCGAGTGACCGCGCCGCAGTAGCCGTCCTGCGCCACCTCGACGACGAGATCCTTGTCGGCGGCGACCTCGGTCGTCTTGGCGAAGCCGCGCTGACGCCAGCCGTCGGCGAGCACGTCGGAGCCGTACATGTCGTCCATGCCTTCCAGCGTATGCGTCTGCGCTGACGGCGAACGGCGAACCCGCCGCGAGTGCTGTCGTCGGTCGGACCCAGTGCATAGACTCGTGCCATGGTGCACGCCTGCCGGCCGAAGGGACTGCAATGAGGAATCGGTGGCGAACTGCGGCCGCGATCCTGCTCGGTGTTCTGCTGGGGGCGCTGTCGCTGAGCACGGCATCCGCGACCGACCCCGGCGAGCTCGACGGGCAGATCACCGATCGCAGCGGCGTCGTCTCCGCCTCCGATCGAGCCGACGCGCAGGCGACGCTCGACAGGCTGCGCGAAGAGGCCGGTGTCGACCTCTTCTTCGTGATGGTTCCGCAGTACACCTCCCCGGCCGATCCCGCCGAGTGGACGACCCGCACGGCGCAGGGCAACGGGTTCAGCGACTCGCAGTACCTCATCTCGGTCTCGACCGAGGGCCGCAACTACACGATGTATCGCCCCGACGCGGGGCGGATGAGCGTCGAGCAGCGCGACGAGATCCTCGCCGCCATGCGACCGGGCCTGTCGAGCAGCGACTTCAGCGGTGCGGTCGTCGCGGGCGCCGATGAGGCATACGACATCTTCGTGCTCTCGCCGCAGCGCTCCGCTCGCACTGCGGTCATCGTCGGGATCGTCGCGGTGATCATCGCCGTGATCGTGGTGATCGTGCTGCTCGTGCGCCGCGCTCGCAGGCGCGCGGCAGAGAAGGCCGAGCGGCAGGCGCAGCTGGCCGAGCTCGGCAGACAGGCCAGCATCGCGCTGGTCCGCACCGACGACCTGGTGCGCACCAGCGAGCAGGAGATGGAGTACGCCCGCGCGCAGTTCGGCGACGAGGTGATCGGACCCTTCGTGCTCGCCCTGCAGACATCACGCACCAACCTCGACGAGGCGTTCTCGCTGCAGCAGAAGCTGGACGATGAGATCCCCGACACCGACGAGCAGCGGATCGAATGGAACCAGCGCATCCTGCAGCTGTGCTCGGACTCGACGCAGGTGCTCGAGGCGCGCAAGGCCGAGTTCGACGAGCTGCGCGAGCTCGAGCAGAACGCCCCGGCCGCGCTCGAGAACGTGCGCCGTCTTCGTGCCGCGGCGGGCGCCGAGATCGAGCGCGCCGATCGGATCCTCGCCGAGCTCGCCACGGTCTATGCGCCCTCGGCGATCTCGCCCGTCGTGGGCAACACGGCCGAAGCCCGCTCTCGGATGGCCTTCACCGACGAGCGCATCCACGAGGCCGACGCGTTGATCGCGGCCGGCGAGACGGGTGATGCCGCGGTCGCCATTCGTGCGGCCGAGGCCGCCGTGCAGCAGGCCACCCAGCTCGAGGACGCGATCGAGAAGCTGCAGGGTGACCTGCGGGCGGCGGACGAGCGGGCTGCGGCGCTGATCTCCGAGCTGACCGCCGACGTGCAGACCGCTCGTTCCCTGCCCGATTCCCAGGGCGGGATCGCTCAGGCCATGGCCGGCACCCTGCAGGGCGTTCAGCGCGCGCAGGCGATGCTCGCGGCATCGGGCCGCGAACCTCTCGACGCGCTGCGGATGCTGGAGGCGGCCAACACGTCGATCGACGCGGTGATCCAGCAGGGCCGCGACGAACAGGCCCGGCTCGCGCGCGCCGTGAGCATGCTCGGCGATGCGGTTCGGCGGGCAGAGGTGCAGATCTCCACGGCGGAGAGCTTCATCCTCAATCGGCGCGGATCGATCTCGTCGACCGCGCGCACCAGGCTCGCCGAGGCGCAGGCGACGCTCGACCAAGCGCGATCGACCGCACGGGTCGACCCCGTCCAAGCGCTCGCGCTCGCACAGCGGGCGGATGCGCTGGCATCCGAAGCCATCCGGATCGCCCAGAGCGACTACTCCGGGTTCAGCGGCGGCGGCCCTGGGGGCGGCGACACACTCGGCGCCCTCCTCGGCGGCATCCTCATCGGACAGGCCACCGGCGGTCACCACGGCGGTGGCTGGGGCGGCGGCTGGGGTTCGGGAGGAGGAAGCGGCTGGAGCACCGGCGGCGGCAGCGGCGGCGGCGGCTTCTTCGGAGGCGGAGGAGGCGGCGGCGGGGGCTTCTCGGTCGGGGGCTTCGGCGGCAGCTCCGGCAGCAGCGGCGGCGGCGGAGCCTTCTGACACCTCCCGACTGACCTCACGATCCTGATACGACCATCCACAACGACACCCTGAGAACAGCAAAGGAATGAACATGGCCAAGGAATCCATCTTCGGACGCATCTCGACCCTCGTCCGGGCGAACATCAACTCGCTCCTCGACCAGGCCGAGGACCCACAGAAGATGATCGACCAGCTGGTCCGCGACTACTCGAACAACATCGCCGACGCCGAGTCGGCGATCGCCGAGACGATCGGCAACCTCCGCCTGCTCGAGCGCGACCACGAAGAGGACGTCCGCGCGGCACGCGAGTGGGGCAACAAGGCGCTCGCCGCCAGCCGCAAGGCCGACGAGCTGCGCGCGGCCGGCAACACGACCGACGCCGACAAGTTCGACAGCCTCGCCAAGATCGCGCTGCAGCGTCAGATCGGCGAAGAGCGCGAAGCGCAGGCCTCCGAGCCGCAGATCGCCGCGCAGACCGAGATCGTCGAGAAGCTCAAGAGCGGCCTGAACGGCATGAAGGACAAGCTCGGTGAGCTCAAGACGAAGCGCAGCGAGCTGCTGGCCCGCGCGAAGGTCGCCGAGGCGCAGACCAAGGTGCAGGATGCCATCGGCTCGATCAACGTGCTCGACCCGACCAGCGAGCTCGGTCGCTTCGAAGACAAGATCCGCCGTCAGGAGGCCCTCGCCCAGGGCAAGGCCGAGATCGCGGCCTCGTCGCTCGACGCACAGTTCGAGAGCCTCGAGGACCTCGGTGAGCTGACCGAGGTCGAGGCCCGCCTCGCCGAGCTCAAGTCCGGCGGCACCCCGCGTGCCGCTCTCGAAGCAGAGTGACCCTTGGGGTGGATGCCGCGCACCGGCATCCACCCCACTTCTCCCCTCGGAGAGAACATGACCCGTTTCCTGATCGTCCCGCAGTGGCAGGGCTCGCCGTCGGCCCGCGCCATGCTGCTCACCGACGGCGCCGCCGCCATCGCCGGCGACCTGCCGCGACGCGATTCGACCATGCTCGATGTGCCGCTCGAGGCCGGCGACTCGCTCGGCACCGGCATCCGGCGTCTCAGTGCGCTGCTGCGCACGCGAGAGCTCGTCGCCGAGCACCTCGGCGCTGCGGGCGAGCAGACCGTGGTCGTCGGGGGCGACTGCAGCGTGAGCGTCTTCGCCCTTTCTGCCGTCGACACCTCGGACCTTGCCGTGCTGTGGTGCGACGCGCACCCCGATCTGAACGATGCGTCGACGTCGCCTTCCGGGGCCTTCGCCGGCATGGCGTTGCGGGCCGTGATGGGCGAAGGCGAGCCGCAGCTCGCCCTGTCGCCGGGTGTGCCCGCAGAGCGCGTCGTGCTGCTCGGCGCGCGCGCCATAGACGACACCGAGCGGGATGCCCTGGACGGGTTGGCACAGATCTCCACCGACAGTCTCGGTGACCCCGGCGTCGTCGCCGCCGCCGTGCGCGCGACGGGCGCGAGCCGCGTGTGGGTGCACATCGACGTCGACGTGCTCGACCCGGCGGAGTTCGAGGGCGTATCCGAAGCCGCGCCGTTCGGTGTGACCGCGAAGGACCTCGCCGCGGCGCTGCGGCGACTGCGTGAGGAAGTGCCTCTCGCCGGTGCCACGATCGCCGGTTTCGCGCCGCGCAGCCCCGCCGACGCCGTACTCGACCTCGGCGCGATCCTGCGTCTGATCGGTGCTGTGGCATGACCGCCGACTGGCGAGCCGAAGCGGATCGCGCGCTCGCGCGCGGACGCCGTGTAGACCGGCTTCTGCCGTCGCTGCTGCTGGACTCGCCGATCAGCAGCCTCGGCTACGCGTGGGGCACCGCGGTCGGCTGGGTGTGGGGATCGCTGTGGAGCACCGGCCGAGTGCAGCGCCGGGAGGGGCTCTGGGTCTTCCGCGGCCTGCCGGGCTGGGCCTTCGCCCGCGGCGGTGTCTGCGTGGGCGGGTGCTTCCTCACCGGCGACCGCGATCCGTCGGACGCCGTGCTCAGGCATGAGGCGGTGCACAAGCGCCAGTGGCGACGATACGGGTTCCTGATGCCGGTGCTGTACCTGCTCGCCGGACGGAATCCGCTGCGCAACAGGTTCGAGATCGAGGCAGGGCTGGAAGACGGCGGCTACGTGCCGCGCTCACGGCAGGTCGGTCAGTCCGACGCGAGACCGTAGCGCGACGGAGCGTGGATCGCGTCCGCCGGGACGCTGCAGGCGCTCGTCAGGTGGTCGACGATGTCGGCCGTGCTCAGCCAGCCGCCGAGGAGGATCACCTCGGTGCGCAGGCCCGCACCGGAGTCGTCGCAGAGCATCTCGTCCGCCCACGCGATCGCGGCGCGGCTGAGCGCCTCGCCGGTGGAGCGCGGCTGCGCGCCGCGACGCGAGCGTGGCAGCCAGGTGACGGTCATCCGCGGGGGCGCCATGACGACCCCGATGTCGGAGGACTCCGGCACCTCGATGAAGACGCGCCCGACTGCGCACATCGGCAGCGTGGCGAGGGCGAGCTCGAGGTCGGCGAGCGATCGCTCATCGGCCGTGATCAGGTGCTGAACCTGCGGTCGACGGGATGCCCGGCGTGCGGCGCGGCTGCCGGCGTACGTCTGAGTGGTGCCCATGATGGACCAACCCTACCATCGATGTAGGGTTGCCTAACCTCAGTCGGAGCTCATTCGAGGAGTGCGTCCGCCAGCGCGTGGAGTTCGGCAGCGCTCATGCCGGCGTCGCGGAGGTACGCGGCCACAGATCCGAACCGGTCGTCGATGTCGGCCAGCAGCGACGCCATCACCGGGGCGGGCGACTCGGTCGCGAGTTGCACGGCATTCGTCGCGTCGGGCAGGTTCGCTCGCAGGTACTGCACGATCGCCCGATTGCGCTCGAGAGGCAGCTGCGAGGCGGTGAGTGCGTAGTCGGCGATCACCGCCTCCCGATCTGCGCCGACGGCGCTGAGTGCGAGGGCGACGGTGACGCCGGTGCGGTCCTTGCCGACGGTGCAGTGCACGAGTGTCGGCTCGCCCGCCGAGATGAGGCGCACCGCGTCGATCAGCCTGGGCGCCGACTCGTCTATCAGATGACGGTACATCGCGGCGAGGTCCATGTTCAGAGCGAAGAACGATCCGACCGACCCGAGGAAGAGCGGGATGCGCGTGATGGGCACGCCGGTGAGCGCGGACGGTTCGCGCTCGACCTCGGCGTCGTCACGCAGGTCGATGACGTGTCGCACGCGCTCCGCGAGATCCGCGCCACCCTCGGTCGTGAGGTGCGCGAGGTGGCCGGAGCGCAGGAGCGCTCCGGAGCGGACCCGCGACGAGCCGGCGGGGATGCCGCCGACGTCGCGCAGGTTCGCCACACCGCTCACGGCGAGCACGCTCATGGGAGTACTGGATTCGGGCACTTGCTCATTCCGCCAGCCTACGCGCGCGTCTCGCGGAACACGCGACCATCAGAAACAGCGGAAATGCATATGCTGAAGCTACTTCGCGTGAAGCATGACATGTTGCTGACTATCACCACCCAGAGTCATGCAGAATGCTCTGGCATTTCTTCCTGCCGCTGTGACAAGAGCAGAATATGGCCGTGGTCCAAGACACCAGCGAATTCCGCTATCTGCCGCACCAGGCGCAGACGCTCGGCACCGACGTACCCCGCGCCGAGCGTATCGCGATCGACCTTCCCGACGGTCGGGCTCTCAGTGCGCTGCGCTTCGGCGACGGCGACCCCGAGGTGACGCTGCTGCACGGCGCCGGCCTCAACGCCCACACGTGGGACACCGTCGCCTTGCTGCTCGGCCGCCCGGCCATCGCGATCGATCTCGCAGGCCACGGCGACTCCTCCTGGCGCGACGACCTCGACTACTCCCCCGCCGTGCTCGCCGGCGACGTGGCTCACGCTCTCGCCCTCTGGGCGCCGCGTCCGCAGATCCTCGTCGGCCACTCCCTGGGCGGGCTCACCGCACAGGTCGTCGCGGCAGAGCATCCCGAACGGGTTCGCGAGCTGATCCTGGTCGACATCGTGCCTGGGCTCGACACGGACGCCGCCCCGGCCGTGCTGCGTGAGTTCTACGCGGTCACCGACTTCGCCTCCCGTGACGAGGCGGTCGATCGGGCGCAGGCGTTCGGCTTCGGCGGCAGCCGCGCCGACACCGAGCGCGGGGTCTTCTTCAACACGCGCGTGCGCGACGACGGTCGCGTGGAGTGGAAGCACCACTTCGCGCGCATCATCGCATCCGCCTTCGACTCCCTGAAGGCCGAGCAGGTGGCATCCGCTGTCACGCCCTGGGCGCACCTCGCCGCCGTCACCGCGCCCGTCACCCTCGTACGCGGTGGGCGCGGCTTCCTGCAGGATGCCGATGTCGCCGCGTTCACCGAGCACCTTCCCGCAGCCGCTGTCGTCACCGTCGACGCCGGACACAACGTCCAGGAGACAGCCCCCGACTCGCTCGCCGCCATCGTGACCGGCGCGCTGACCCGCGCGACGCGCTGACCGCGCGCCGCACCATCTCGAGAGGACGCCCCTTGTCTGCTTCCCCCTCCCGGCGCTCCGCCGGAATCGCCGCGCTCGGCCTCCTCGCCGTCGGCGCGCTCGCGCTCAGCGCCTGCACCCCGGCCGCTGAGCCCACGCCGGCGGCATCCGCCACCGCCGATCCCGACGCGACGCTCACGGTCGGACTCGTGCTCGAGCCGACCAACCTCGACATCCGGCACACCAGCGGTGCCGCTCTCGAGCAGGTGCTCGTCGACAACATCTACGAAGGGCTCGTCACCCGCACGCAGGAGAACGGCATCGAGGAGCGCCTGGCGAGCGCGTACGAGATGTCGTCCGACGGACTGACATACGAGTTCACCCTCAACGAGGGCGTCACCTTCCACGACGGCACTCCCCTCACCTCGGCCGACGTGGTCGCCTCCTACGAGGCGGTCAGGACGGATGCCAGTGTGCAGGGCAACGCGGAGTTCGCCGGCGTCGCCGCGATCGCAGCCCCCGATGCTCAGACGGTGACGATCACCCTGACCAAGCCCGACCAGAACTTCCTGTTCACCCTCACCGGCCCCGCCGGACTGGTGTTCAAGAACGGCGACACGACCGACCTGAAGACCGCCGAGAACGGCACCGGACCGTTCGTGCTCGACCGCTGGGCGAAGGGCAGCGCCATCACCTTCGATCGGTACGACGAGTACTGGGGAGAGAAGGCGACGATCGGCGAGGTCGTGTTCGAGTACATCCCCGACTTCACCGCGGGAGTGAACGCCGCGCTCGACGGCACGCTCGACGTGCTCACCGCCGTCGACCCGAACCTCGTCTCTCAGCTCGAGGACACCGGCGATTTCACGATCACGACCGGTCGCACCACAGACAAGGCCACTCTCGCCTTCAACAACCGCATGGCCCCGCTCGACGACGTCAGGGTGCGCGAAGCGCTGCGACTCGCTGTCGATCACGAGGCGCTCGTCGAGGCGATCGGCGCCGGCCAGACGCTCTACGGCCCCATCCCCGAGCTCGACCCCGGGTACGAGGATCTCAGCGACGTCGCACCCTACGACCCCGCGCGGGCGAAGAAGCTGCTGAAGGAAGCCGGTCACGAGAAGCTCGACCTCACCCTCACCATCCCGTCCTTCTACGGCACGACCGCGGCCCAGGTGCTGGTGTCCGATTACGCGAAGGTGGGCGTCTCGCTCGAGGTCAAGCGCGTCGAGTTCCCGACCTGGCTCGACGACGTCTACACGAACCACGACTACGAGCTCAGCTTCGTGCTGCACGTCGAGCCGCGCGACTTCGTGAACTTCGCCAATCCCGATTACTACTTCGGCTACGACAACGCCGAGGTGCAGAAGCTGTACGCGCAGTCCCAGACCGAGATCGACCCGAAGAAGTCCGCCGACCTGCTGAAGAAGGCCGCGCGCATCGTCTCGGAGGATCACGCGGCCGACTGGCTGTACAACGGCGCCACGCTCACCGCGCACACCGCCGCTGTCTCGGGCTTCCCGACCGACTCGGTCAACTCGCGCATCGACCTCGCCGGCGTGACGAAGTCCGCGGAGTGATCCGCTACGCGCTCACTCGGGGAGCCCTGCTGCTCGCAGGGCTCCTCGTGTCGAGCGCGATCATCTTCCTCACCCTGCGGGTGTTCCCCGGAGACGTCGCGCAGCTCATCGCCGGCACCCAGGCCGACCCGCAGACCGTCGCGGCGCTGCGCGAATCGCTGGGCCTCGACAAGCCGCTGCCCGCGCAGTACACCGACTGGATCGGCGGCATCCTGCGCGGCGACCTCGGCACCTCGCAGCTCAGCGGTGCTTCAGTCGGCGCCGAGCTGGTCGAGAAGTCGCGTGTGACCGTTCCCCTCGGGCTGATGGCGCTGGCCATCGCCCTGCTCATCGCCGTGCCGTTCGGCGTGGCATCCGCGGTGCTGCGCGGCCGCGCCGGCGGCACCGCGCTCAGCTTCGGAGCACAGGCTCTCGCCGCCGTGCCCGTGATCTGGGCCGGAATGATGCTGGTCGTCGTCTTCGCGCACTGGCTGGGCTGGCTGCCCGCGCAGGGCTTCCCCCGCTCGGGCTGGACGACACCGGCCGAGGCGTTCGAATCGCTGCTGCTGCCGGCGCTCACCATCGGCATCGTCGAAGGCGCCATGCTCATGCGGTTCGTGCGCAGCGCCACCCTGCAGGCGGCCGGGCAGGACTTCGTGCGCACCGCCGCAGCGAAGGGGCTGACCCGCCGCCAGGCGCTCATCCGTCACGGCATCCCCGCGGTGGGACTCTCGATCGTCACGGTGCTCGGGGTGCAGGTCGCCGGCATCATCGTGGGCTCGGTGGTCATCGAGCAGCTGTTCACCCTGCCCGGCATCGGCCGCATGCTGGTGGCTGACGTCGGCACGCGCGATCTTGTCAAGGTGCAGAGCGAGCTGCTGGTGCTCACCGGGTTCGTGCTGATCATCGGCTTCATCGTCGACCTCGTGCACCACGCCGTCGATCCGCGGCAGAGAGCGGAGGAGAGCTGATGCCCCGCTGGCTGCGCGTGCTGCTGTCGTCGTGGACGGGCCGGTTCGCCGTGCTCGTCGTGGCGCTGATCGCGCTGACCGCCGTCGTCTCGTTGTTCTGGACACCGTTCGATCCGATGCTCACCGACGTGCGCGGACGGTGGGCAGCGCCCGGCTGGCCGCACCTGCTCGGCACCGACGGCACGGGACGCGACATCCTCAGCCTGATCATGGCGGGCGCGCGCACGACGGCCTTCGTCGCCGTCGGGGCGGGCGTCATCGCCACGCTCGTCGGCGTCTCGCTGGCCGCCCTGGGGGCGCTGACGACGAGATGGGTGCGCGAGAGCGTCGCCGTGCTGGTCGACATCCTCATCGCGTTCCCGGTACTGATGATCGCCATGATGATCTCGGCTGTCTGGGGCGGGTCGCTGTGGGTGGTCGTCTTCGCGGTAGGCATCGGCTTCGGCGTGAGCATCGCGCGTGTCACCCGCCCCGAGCTGCGGCGCGTGCAGCAGAGCGACTTCGTGCTCGCGGGCCGGGCATCCGGACTCTCCACCGGGCAGAACCTGACCCGCCACCTGCTGCCGAACATCGCCCCGGTCTTCATCGTGCAGCTGTCGTGGTCGATGGCCGTCGCGGTGCTCGCCGAGGCGGGACTGTCGTATCTCGGATTCGGCGCGTCGCTGACCGAGGCCTCGTGGGGCACACTGCTCGCCGACCTGCAGCGTTACATCGGCGTGCATCCGCTCACCGTGGTCTGGCCGGGCATCGCCATCACCCTCACCGTGCTGGGCCTGAACCTGCTCGGCGACGCGCTGCGCGAGGCCACCGACCCGACGCTCACGCGACGCTCGGCGCAGGTGCACGTGCCGGAGGTGGTCGCATGACGCTCGAGGTCGAATCGCTTGTCGTCGAGCTCGACGGCGCGCGCGTGGTCGACGGCGTCTCGTTCACCGTCGCCGACGGTCAGCGGCTGGGCTTGATCGGCGAGTCCGGGTCGGGCAAGTCGATGACCGCGCTCGCGATCCTCGGCCTGCTGCCCGAGAACGCCCGGGTCAGCGGCAGCATCCGCTGGGACGGCGCCGAGCTGGTCGGCATGCCCGACCGCGACCTCGCCCGTCTGCGCGGCGACGAGATCGGCATGGTCTTCCAGGAGCCGCGCACCGCGCTCAACCCGATCCGCACCGTGGGCAGGCAGATCGCCGAATCGGTGCGCATCCACGAGCGGATCGGCAGACGCGAGGCGCGCGAGCGCGCCCTCGCCGAGGCGGCGCGCGTGCAGCTGCCGGACCCGGCATCCATCGTCGATCGCTACCCGCACCAGCTCTCCGGCGGTCAGCGGCAGCGCGTGGCCATCGCGATGGCGCTCGCGTGCCGCCCCCGGCTGCTCATCGCCGACGAGCCCACCACGGCGTTGGACGTGACCATCCAGGCCGAGGTGCTGAAGCTGCTGCTCGGTCTCGTCACCGATGAGGGGATGTCGCTCGTGTTCATCACGCATGACCTCGCCGTGCTCTCGCAGGTCGCGACCCACGGCGTCGTGCTCGAGCACGGTCGCGTGGTCGAGCAGGCTCCGATCCCGACGCTGCTCGGCTCGCCGGCATCGCCGGTGACCCGGGCTCTGCTGCGCGACGCCACCGCGACGCTGTGGCGAGCGGATGCCGGCGACGAGAGGCCCGAAGAATGAGCTCGCCTGCCCGCGCCGACCGTGGACTCGTCGTCGCCGAGGGTCTCAGCCGCAGCTTTCCCGTGCGACGGCGCACGATGTTCGATCGTCCCCGCACGAGCATCGCGCTGCACCCGACCGACCTCGAGGTCGCCGAGGGCGAGTCGCTGGGGCTGATCGGCGAATCCGGATCGGGAAAGTCGACGCTCGTGAAGCTGCTGCTCGGTCTCGACCGGCCGACCAGCGGTCGGGTGCGTGTCGCCGGCCGCGATGTGGACGCCGCGGCGAGCGCGAGGTCGCTGCACTGGCTGCGCCGGGAGACCGGGCTGGTGTTCCAGGACCCGTACGCATCGCTCGACCCGCGGATGAGCATCGGGCGGATCATCGCCGAGCCGCTCTGGGCCCTCGACATCCCGGGTGACCGGCGTGCGCGGGTGCGCGAGGTGCTCGCGCAGGTCGGCCTCGACGCCGACATGGCCGATCGGCATCCGCACGAGTTCTCGGGAGGGCAGCGCCAGCGCATCGCCCTGGCGCGCGCGATCGTGCACCGACCGCGGATCCTCGTCGGAGACGAGCCGATGTCGGCGCTCGACGTCACCGTGCGCGCGCAGATCCTCGCCCTGCTCGCCCGGCTGCGCGTCGATGAGGGGCTGACGATGATCACGGTCTCGCACGACATCGGACTGGTGCAGCATCTCAGCGACACGGTCGCGGTGATGAAGGACGGCCGCATCGTGGAGCGCGGCACGGTGTCCGCGGTGCTGCAGCATCCCGAGCAGGGGTATACGAGGCGCCTGCTCGCGGCGGTGCCGGTCATCCCGTCGCCCTGAGACGCGGCGAGCGCTACAGCGCTCTCTGCAGGAAGAGCACGCCCAGCCGGTCGCCGAACTTCTCCCCCACCTCGGTGAGCCGGCCGGCGTCGACGAAGCCCGCTCTGCGGTGCAGCGCGATCGACGCGTCGGCGCCCCGGTCGGCGATCACGGCGATGACCTGTCGCAGACCCGCATCGCGGCATCGGTCGAGGAAGATCGCCAGCAGCGCCCGGCCCACTCCCCGGCCCGCCGCCGACGGGGCGAGGTAGATCGAGTTCTCGATCGTGAACCGGTAGGCCGACTTCGACGACCAGGGCACGCCGAGCGCGTACCCGAGCAGGTCGCCGTCCGTGGTCTCGGCGACGAGGAACGGGATGCCCGCGTCAGCGATCCGAGCGGACTTGCCCTCCCACTCGGCGTCCGTCGACTCGATCTCGTCGAAGGTCACGGTGGACGACCGCACGTAGTGGTTGTAGATGTCGCGGATCGCGGGCAGATCGGCATCCGCCACCGGACGCACCCGCAGCTCGCTCACGCGTCCCCAGCCACGCGCCAGTCGACCGGGTCGGCGCCCATGGATTCGAGCAGCGCGTTCACGCGTGAGAACGGGCGCGAGCCGAAGAACCCCCGGTTCGCCGACAGCGGCGACGGATGCGCCGACTCGATCGTGGACGCGTCGCCGAGCAGCGGCTTCAGCGCCGCGGCATCCCTCCCCCACAGCACCGCCACCAGCGGCTGCTCGCGGGCGACGAGCGCGCGGATCGCCAGCTCGGTCACCCGCTCCCAACCCCACCCGCGGTGGGATGCCGGAGCACCCGGCCGCACGGTCAGCACCCGGTTCAGCAGCAGCACACCCTGATCGCTCCACGCGGTGAGATCGCCGTGCGGCGCCGGCGGGATGCCGAGGTCGCTGTGGCGTTCCCGGTAGATGTTGCCGAGGCTGCGCGGCAGCGGGCGCACCTCGCGCTCGACGGCGAACGACAGGCCGATCGGGTGACCGGGCGTCGGGTACGGATCCTGTCCGGTGATCAGCACCCGCACATCGGCCAGCGGCCGTTGGAAGGCGCGCAGCACGTTCGCGCCGGCGGGAAGGTAGCCCCGGCCCGCCGCCTGCTCAGCCCGCAGCCGGTCGCCCAGTTCGGTGAGCAGCGGCTGCACGGGCTCGAGCGCCTGCGCCCAATCGGGGTCGACCGAGCCGTCCTCGGCGAGTTCGGCGAGGGTGCGCCGCATCAGTCGTCCGTGCGCACGTGCAGCGCACCGCGCGCAAGCAGATGCTGCGCGGCCTGCGCCAGCGGGCGCATGGTGACCAGATCGAGGTTCACGCGACGCGGTGCGTTCAGCGCGTAGGCGATGAGCTCGGCCACGTCATCCGCGATCAGCGGCTCGGCGACGCCGTCGTACACCGACTCGGCTGCTGCCGCGTCCCCACCGAGACGGTTGAGCGCGAACTCCTCGGTGTGCACCATCCCCGGCGCGACCTCGACCACGCGGATCGGCTCGCCGTGCAGTTCCTGGCGCAGCACCTTCACGAGCATCGACTCGGCGGCCTTGGCCGCGTTGTAGCCGCCGCCTCCCGGGTACGCGGTCTGCGCGGCGGTCGAGGTGACGAACACCGTGTCGGCATGGCCGTCGGCGGCCGCGGCCCGGCGCAGCAGCGGAAGCAGGCCCGCGACGAGCCGCTGCGTGGCGAGCACGTTGGCGTCGTACATCCACTGCCAGTCGTCGATCGCCCCCTGCGCGACGCTGTCGGTGCCACGAGCACCCCCGGCGACCTGCACCAGCGCGTGCACCGGACCGGTGCGCTCGAGTTCTTCGGCGAGGGCCGTGACGGCAGCAGGGTCGGTCAGATCGCACGCGATGGTCGACGCACCGGTCTCGGCTGCCAGCTGCGCCAGGCGCTTCTGCCGTCGCGCCACGCCCACGACCTCCCAGCCCTGGGCGCGCAGCACGCGCACGGTCGCCTCTCCGATACCCGAGCTCGCTCCGGTCACCACGGCACGTCTGATCACCATGCCCTCCACCGTATGCGCAACACGGCCGGATCCGGCCATCCCGCCGTGTTACGTAACATTTCCCGGCGCTTGTCGACGCCCGCGCAGCTTCGTAGTGTCGCTTGCAGGCATCCAGCCGAACGACCCCACGACCCGAACCCTGGGAGCACGTCATGACCGCAGCCGAGAACTGGCGCTTCGAGACCAAGCAGATCCACTCGGGCGCCGCGCCCGACCCGGTCACCAAGGCGCGCGCGACGCCGATCTACCAGACCACCTCGTACGTGTTCGACAACGCCGACCACGCCGCGAACCTGTTCGCGCTGGCCGAGTTCGGCAACATCTACACCCGCATCCAGAACCCCACGCAGGATGTGCTCGAGCAGCGCCTCGCCGCTCTCGAAGGCGGCACGGGGGCCCTCGTGCTCTCCAGCGGCCAGGCCGCCTCGACCTTCGCGATCCTGAACATCGCTCAGGCGGGCGACCACTTCGTGGCCTCCAGCGCGATCTACGGCGGCACGTACAACCTCTTCAAGTACACCCTGGCCAAGCTCGGCGTCGAGGTCACCTTCGTCGAGAACCAGGACGACCTCGACGAGTGGCGCGCAGCCGTGCGTCCGAACACGAAGCTGTTCTTCGCCGAGACGATCGGCAACCCGAAGATCAACGTGCTCGACATCCGCGGCGTCGCCGACGTCGCCCACGAGAACGACGTGCCGCTGATCGTCGACAACACCATCGCGACGCCGTACCTCATCCGTCCGTTCGAGCACGGCGCCGACATCGTCACCCACTCGGTCACCAAGTTCCTCGGCGGCCACGGCACCACCATCGGCGGTGCGATCATCGACGGCGGCACCTTCGCGTGGTCGCAGCACGTCGACAAGTTCCCCGGCCTCACCGAGCCCGACCCCTCGTACCACGGCGCGTCGTACACGACCGCAGTCGGCGATGGCCTCGCCTACGTCATCAAGGCGCGCGTGCAGCTGCTGCGCGACCTCGGCTCCGCGATCTCGCCGCAGAGCGCATGGAACCTCATCCAGGGCGTCGAGACCCTGTCGCTGCGCATCGAGCGTCACGTGCAGAACGCGCAGGAGATCGCCGAGTGGCTCGAGACCCACGACGACGTCGCCTCGGTGAACTACTCGGGTCTGCCGTCGTCACCCTGGTACGCCAAGGCCAACGAGTACGCGCCCAAGGGCGTCGGAGCGGTGCTGTCGTTCGAGCTGAAGGGCGGCGTGGAGGCGGGACGCGAGTTCGTCAACAGCCTGAGCCTGTTCAGCCACCTCGCCAACATCGGCGACGTGCGCTCGCTCGTCATCCACCCGGCCTCGACCACGCACTCGCAGCTCTCGCCCGAGCAGCAGCTCTCGGCCGGCGTGACGCCCGGTCTCGTGCGCCTCTCGGTCGGTCTCGAGAACGTCGACGACCTCAAGGTCGACCTGGACAGCGCTCTCGCGGCGGCCCGCCGCGTCGCGGAGGCCGCTCGCGCCTGAGCCATCTCCTCGTCAGACGCGGATGCCCCGGACCGTTCGGTTCGGGGCATCCGCGCGTGGAAGCCAACCGCCCGCCCGTAACCTGCCCCGGGCCCCGGGGCGCACAGGCGAGAATGGACGCATGGACTGGCAGACGACCTCTGAGGACACGGTGCCATCGGCTCCCGTGACCGAGGCCGATGTGCGTCTGCTGCGCGCCAGGCCGCCGGCGACCGGCGCCTGGCGCGACGGCGACCCTGCAGGCGAGCGCCGCTTCACCTTCCTCGGCGACTTCCGCACCGAGAACGGCCAGCTGCTGCCGGCCACGCGCCTGGCGTGGGAGAGCTGGGGCGAACTGAACGAGGCGCGCGACAACGCCGTGCTGATCCTGCACGCGCTCACCGGCGACAGTCACGTCCGCGGCCCCGCAGGCGCGGGCCACCCCACCGCCGGATGGTGGGAGGACATCGTCGGACCCGGGTCGGCGATCGACACCGACCGCTGGTTCGTGATCGCCCCGAACATGCTGGGCGGATGCCAGGGATCGACCGGGCCGGCGAGCATCGCCCCGGACGGCCGGGAATGGGCATCCCGTTTCCCGTACCTCACCATCCGCGACCAGGTCGCTGCGCAGATCGCCCTGGCCGACGCGCTCGGCGTCGGTCGCTGGGCCGCGGTGATCGGCGGCTCGATGGGCGGGATGCACGCGCTGGAGTGGGCGGTGATGCAGCCCGAGCGGGTCGAGCGCCTCGCCGTGCTCTCGTCTCCCCCGGTGACCACCGCCGACCAGCTGGCGCTGAACTTCGTGCAGCTCGAGACGGTGCGCATGGACCCGCGGTTCGCCGGCGGCGAGTACTACGACGCGGCACTCGGCGAGGGCCCGCACCGCGGCCTCGCCCTGGCGCGTCGCATGGCGCTGCTGAACTACCGCAGTCCGATCGAGCTCAACCAGCGGTTCCAGCGGTCGTGGCAGTCGGATGTGTCTCCTCTCGGCCGCGGCGGACGCTTCGCGGTCGAGTCGTACCTCGACTTCCACGGCAACAAGTTCACCCGCCGCTTCGACGCGAACAGCTACCTCACGGTCGTCGAGGCGATGAACTCGCACGACATCGGCCGCGATCGCGGCGGGGTCGAGCAGGCGCTGCACACCGTCACGGCGCGCACGCTCGTGCTGGGCATCGACACCGACCGGCTGTTCCCCGTCGACGGGCAGCAGCGCATCGCGCGCAGCATCCCGAACCTCATCGACGGCGAGACCGTGGTGCTATCCAGCGACTTCGGGCACGACGGATTCCTCATCGAGACCGACCCCGTCGGGGCCCATCTGGAGCGGCTGCTCGCGTCGTGACAGGCCGCCGGATGCCGGTCAGCCCCGCTCGTACACCCACGGCAGCGTGCTCATGGTCAGCCGGTGCCGCGCGCCCGGCGCGCCCGGCCCATCCGGATGCTCCTCGTCGCCCTCCCACAGCGCACGCATCCCGCGCTCGAGCTTCTGCATCCGCGTCTCGTAGCGAGCGAACCCGCTGACCGACCCGAACGCGTCGTCGACCGTCGCGTGCTCACGCAGCGCATGCAGGGTGATCCAGGTCGGCGGGAAGAGCGTGAGCTCTCCCACCGCGTGTCCGGCGAAGGCGCGAGCAGGGGTCATCCAGACCGCCTCCTCGATCTCACCCGGGTTCGGCCGCAGCGGCTCACCGCTCTCGCGGGCGAGGAAGAACCAGGTGCGGAACCTCACCGGTGTCTCGGCCGGCGGCACCCAGCGCGAGAGCGTCACCAGACCCCGGATGCCGATGCCGGCCTCCTCCTGGGTCTCGCGGACGGCCGCGCGCAGGGCCGTCTGCTCCTCGTCGCCGCCCTCGCGCTCGTCACCGGGATCCACTCGGCCACCGGGGAAGACCCAGGCGCCGGGGAAGGACCCCGTGGCGGGGCGCCGCAGCAGCAGCGCCTCCAGGCCGTCCACCCCATCCCGCAGCACCACGGCCGTGCCGGCGACGCGCATCGGGGCATCCATACCGGCACTCTAGTGCGCGCGTGGGGCGCCCACCGCCACCGACGTCCGCGACTGCGCACGGTAGGCGATCAGCGTGATGGCCAGGCCGAGCGCGGCCAGCACCGCACCCACCCATTCCGGTGCGGTGTAGCCGAAGCCGAGCGAGATCGCCGCCCCACCGAGGAAGGCGCCCAGGCTGTTGCCGATGTTCAGCGCCGAGTGGTTCAGCGCCGCGGCGATCGACTGGTTGTCGCCCGCGACATCCATCAGACGGGTCTGGATCGCCGGGCTCAGCACCGACGCCAGCGCGCCGACGAGCATGGCGGTGATGATCAGCAGCACCACCGAGAACGCCAGCACGGCGAGCAGCACGAGCACCGCGGCGAGCGCAGCGAGGCCCCAGATGAGCGTGCCGCGCAGATCGCGGTCGGCCAGACGGCCGCCCGCCAGGTTGCCCACCGTCATGCCCACACCGACCAGCACCAAGGTCACGGGCACGACCCACTGCGGAGCACCGGCGACCTCGGTGACCAGCGGGGCGATGTAGCTGTACATCGCGAAGAACCCGCCGAAGCCGATCGCCCCCATGCCGAGCGTGAGCCAGATCTGCGGTACCCGGAACACGCCCAGCTCGGATCTCAGGGTGCGGCCGGGGTCCCCCGGATGCGGTGGCACGAAGAGGGCGATGCACACCGCCGCGACGGCGAACACCGCGGTGACGACGAGGAAGGCCGTGCGCCACCCCCACTGCTGCCCCAGGTAGGTGCCCAGCGGCACGCCGACGACGTTGGCGACGGTCAGGCCGGTCAGGATGAACGCGACGCCCTGCGCGCGCTTGCCAGGGCCGAGCACGTCGGCCGCCACGAGAGCGCCGATGCCGAAGTACGCGCCGTGCGGCAGCCCGGCGAGCAGTCTCGACGCGCCGACCAGCCCGAAGCCCGGCAGCACCACGGTGAGCGCGTTGCCGAGGGTGAGCGCGATCGCGAGCGCCAGCAGCACACGATGCCGCGGGAAGCGCGCCACCGCACCGGCGATGGTGGGCGCGCCGATCACGACGCCGAGCGCGTACAGCGAGATGAGCAGCCCGCTCTGGCCGATCGCCTGCTCGCTGCTCACCGCCCACACGTCTGGCAGCAGGTCCTGGGCGATCTCGGGCAGCAGGCCCATGATGACGAATTCCGTCATGCCGATGCCGAAGCTGCCGATGGCGAGGGAGAGGAGCGCCCTCATCGCCGCCCCCCTCGAAGGATTCGAGGGAGTCACCCGCTCATGCTACCGCCCTGCGGGGTCACTGCCGGCCGGTCGCGTCACCGTCGGCGGAAGCGTCGATGGCCTTCTCGAGACGCTCGATCTTGGCATCCAGCTCGCCGCTGTAGCCGGGGCGGATGTCGGCCTTGAGCACGAGCGAGACGCGCGACCCGAACGGCATGACCGCCTCGGTGGCCTTCTTGACCACATCCATGACCGAGTCCCAGTCGGGCCCCTCGATCTCGGTGAACATGCTGGTGGTGCGGTGCGCGAGGCCCGACTCGCGCACCACCGTCACGGCGGCCGCGACGGCGTCGTGCACCGAATCACCTGAGCGGCCGTCACCGGATGGGGCGACTGAGAATGCGACGAGCATGGTTCCTCCTGTTTTCGTGGTCGATCTGTTTCGTGGTCGATCTGTTTCGTCGTCGATCGTCAGCGACGCGATGCGGGAGTGCGCAGCACGGCACGCACGGCGACGACGAGCGTCACCACGAGCATCGCATTGCGCACGGTCAGCAGCAGCACGGGCAGCGGCTGGGCGGCGAGCAGCCCGTCGTAGGTGAGCGGGTAGACGCAGAACGTCAGGGGGAACAGCAGCAGCACGAGAGCGACCGGCGTGTGCGCGCGGGCGCGGTCGAAGACGATCCACAGCATCGCGGGAACGATGAGCCAGGTGGTGAACTGCGGCGATCCGACCCGGTTCGTGACGATCAGTGCGGCGATGAGCGCGAGGGCGAGCGGTGGCAGCAGGCGCGTCCAGGCGGCACCCCGCCGTGCGCGCAGAACCCCGAGCACGACGATCCCGCCCACGACGATAACCATCGCCGGTGTCGTCGCCGCAGCGACCGCGGCGGCCCCCGGCGCCTCGATCTGGAAGGTGAGCATGTCGAAGCTGTACTCGATCTTCGCGTCGCCGCGGACCGCTGCCCAGAGGAAGGGCGTCGCGGCGACCGCCTCGATCTGCAGACCCCGGCCGTTCTGGGCGGTGATGAATCCGAAGAGCCGCTCACCAGAGCCCAGCGCGAGCAGCGCGGCGGCGGTCGCGGCAGACACCGCGGCGGCGGTCACCGCGAGCTGCACACCGCGCCGGCCGGCCGCGATCGCGGCGACCAGCAGCGCGCCGGGCCAGATCTTGATCCACGCGCCGACGGCGAGCGCCGCCGCTCCCACGCGCGGATGGCGGGCCAGCCACAGCCCGCCGGCCAGAGCGAGCGGCACCGTGATCGCGTCGATCCGGTACATCGCGATCGGACCGAGCAGCGGCAGCGCGGCGATCCAGAACCACGCCGCCGACCGGCGGTGCGGCCCCCGGCCCCGCAGCAGCACGGCGAGCCCGAGCGCGTCGCACGCGGTGACCAGCAGCGCCCAGCCCACCAGGTACGCCCCCGGGGCGCCGAGCGCCGTCGTGAACGGCAGTGCCAGCGCGTGAGCGGCCAGCATCGGCAGCAGGGCGAGCTGCGGATACACCCAGCTCTCGGTGATCCCCACGATCGCCTCGCCAGTGAGCGCCGCCCGCGCCCACGGCTGGTAGACGAGCACGACGTCTCCCATCGGCTGGCTCGGCAGCAGCCACCCGGCCGCCGCGACCACCGCATGCACGATCAGGAACGCTGTCCATACCACCCACGGCCGGGAGATCACCCTCGGCGCCCCGGCGTCATGACAGCAGCTCGCCGATGGCGCCCGGCAGCGCTTCGGCGACGTCGAGCGCGACGATCGGATGCCCGGCAGGCCGCACCTGTGCCGACGACGCCCCCGCGACTCCGGATGCCCGCGCCGCGGCGTGTCCGTGCAGCCAGACGGCCGCTGCGGCCGATTCCGCCAGAGAACGGCTCGGGTCGGCGGCGATGAGCGCGCCGATGACCCCGCCCAGCACGTCTCCGGTCCCGGCGGTCGACAGCCAGGCGGGGGCGTTGCCGACCACGATCGGCGCGGCGTCGGGGCCGGCGATCACGGTGCGGGCCCCCTTGAGCAGCACGGTCGCACCGAGCCGCGCTGCGGTCTCGGTGACCCCCGCGACCCGGTCGTCCTCCGCGCGGAGGTCGATCTCCTCGAGCCCGAGCCCGGCGCGCAGCCGCCCGAACTCGCCGGCGTGCGGTGTGAGCACCATCGGCGCGGTGCCGTCTGCGGCGAGATCGAGCGCGCCGGCGTCGACGACGACCGCGGCATCGCCGCCCAGGATCTCCGCGAGCGCCTCACGTTCGTGGGCGTCGCGGTGCTCGGCATCCGTCCCCGACCCGATCACCCACGCGCCCACCCGGGTTCTGCCCGCGTCGGCCCTGGCCACGGTCTCGGGTCGGCGCGCCAGCACGGCGTCTCGCGCGCCGCCGGTGTACAGCACGTACCCCGCGCCGGCTCGCCAGGCCGCCTCCACTCCGAGCACCGCGGCGCCCGGATACGCGGCGGAGCCGGTTCGCAGCGCGACGACGCCGCGCGAGTACTTGTCGTCGTCGGCGGTCGGCACACGCAGCAGCGCACCGGTGTCGGCGCTCGTCCACTCCCGCAGCATGAAGACCACGCTAGCGCGCCCTGCTTCCTCGTCAGGGCGATAGCGTCGAGATGTGACCATCCCCTCGACGCCCCGTCTCTTCACCCCGTTCGCGATCCGCTCGCTCACCGTCCCGAACAGGCTGTGGGTGTCGCCGATGTGCATGTACAGCGCTGTCGACGGCGTGCCGCAGGACTGGCACCGCACGCACCTGGCGCAGTTCGCGTCCGGCGGCGCCGGGCTGATCCTCGCCGAGGCGACCGGTGTGGTTCCCGAGGGGCGCATCTCACCGCGCGACACCGGCATCTGGAACGACGAGCAGCGGGATGTCTGGGCCCGCATCGTCGACGATGTCCACGCGCGCGGGGGGCTGATCGGCATCCAGCTCGCCCACGCCGGGCGGATGGCCTCGACCTGGTGGCCGTGGGCCGACCAACGCGGCACGGTGCCCGCCGCCGAGGGCGGCTGGCCGACCGTCGCCCCCTCCGCGATCGCGTTCGAGGGGTACGCGGCTCCGTCGGCTCTCGACGCGGCCGGCATCGAGCGGGTCGTCGCGGCCTTCGCCGACGCCGCCCGGCGGGCCCTGGATGCCGGGTTCGACGTGATCGAGGTGCATGGCGCGCACGGCTACCTGCTGCACGAGTTCCTCTCGCCGCTGGCGAACGTGCGCGACGACGAGTACGGCGGGCCGCTCGAGAACCGCGCGCGGCTGCTGCTGCGCATCGTGCGGCGGGTGCGCGAGGTCGCCGGCATCGCGACGCCGGTCTTCGTGCGGCTCTCGGCCACCGACTACGCCGAGGGCGGGTTCACTCCCGACGAGGCCGCGCAGGTCGCCCGGTGGGCGGTGGACGCCGGGGCCGACCTCGTCGACGTCTCGAGCGGCGGCATCGTCGCCCGGCCCCGGATCGAGTACCGTCCCGGTTTCCAGGTGCCGTTCGCAGAGACCGTCCGCGCCGGCGGCCTCGTGCCCACCGCAGCAGTCGGGCTGATCACGACGGGCGCACAGGCCGAGCAGATCCTCGCTACAGGCGCTGCCGACGCGATCTTCGCAGGACGCGAATGGCTGCGCGACCCGCACTTCGGCCTGCGCGCTGCACACGAGCTGGGCGCCGAGGTGCCCTGGCCGTCGCAGTATCTGCGAGCGCGCTGGCGCTGACGCACGCGCACGAAGGCCCGGCGGACGGATACCGCCGGGCCTTCGTGCGTCACGCGCGTGTCAGCGTCCGTGACCGCGGCGAGTCGCGTCCTGCACCTCGCCGACGAGCTCCTCCAGGATGTCCTCGAGGAAGAGCACGGCAGTGGTCTCGCCCGAGCGGTCGCGCACCTTGGCGAGGTGCCGGCCCGTGCGACGCATCGAGGCGAGCGCATCCTCGAGGTCGGTCTCCTCCTGCACCGGCAGCATGTGGTGGATGCGCTTGGACGGCAGCGGCTGGGAGATCCGCCCGTCGGGCTCGGGGCCCTCGGATGCACGCAGCACATCCTTCAGGTGCACGTAGCCGATCGGCGACTGCTCGTCGTCGACGATCACGTAGCGCGAGAATCCGTAGCGTGCGACCGCGCGCTCGACGTCGTCGGGCGTGGCCGTCTCCGGCAGGGTGATCAGGTCGGCGAGCGGCACGGCGATGTCGCGTGCCTTCTTGTCGGTGAACTCCACCGCCGCGGCCACGGCACCCGATGAGTCGGTCAGCACGCCCTCGCGCCGCGAGCGGTCGACGATCGTCGCGACCTCCTCGAGCGTGAACGTCGACGCCGCCTCGTTCTTCGGCTCGACGCCGAACAGGCGCAGCACGCTGTTCGCAATGCCGTTCAGCGCCCAGATGACGTGCCGGAACACCCTCGACACCCAGACCAGCGGGGGTGCGAGCACGAGCACGGCCCGATCGGGGATCGAGAACGCGAGGTTCTTCGGCACCATCTCTCCGAACACGACATGCAGGAACGACACGAGCGCGAGCGTGATCACGAACCCGCTCACCGATATCACCGCGGGATCCCAGCCGAGGGCGTGCATCGGCACCTCGAGGAGGTGGTGGATGGCCGGCTCGGAGACGTTCAGGATCAGCAGCGAGCAGATGGTGATGCCCAGCTGCGAGGTCGCGAGCATGAGCGTGGCGTGCTCCATCGCGTACAGGGCGGTCCTGGCCGCACGGGATCCGCGTTCGGCGAGCGGCTCGATCTGCGAACGGCGTGCGGAGATGACGGCGAACTCCGCGCCGACGAAGAAGGCGTTCGCGGCGAGCAGCACGACGAGCCAGACGAGTCCTGCCCAGTCGCTCATCGCTCATCCTCCGTCGCGTCGGCCGCCGGGTCGGCGGTGTACCGGATGCGGTCGATGCGCCGACCGTCCATGCGCGCGACGCGCAGCACGCCGGTGTCGATCCTCACCTCGTCGTCGATGACGGGAACCCGCTCGAGCAGGCTCATCATGTAGCCCGCCACCGTGTCGTAGACCTCGCCCTCGGGCACCTCGATCCCTGTGCGCGAGAGCAGCTCGTCGGGGCGCAGCTCGCCGGGGAACGTGATCGAGTCGGGCCGGCGCACGATGCCCGCCTTGGAACGGTCGTGCTCGTCCGACACCTCGCCGACGATCTCCTCGATGAGGTCTTCGAGCGTCACGATCCCGGCGGTGCCGCCGTACTCGTCGACCACGACGGCCATCTGGTAGCCCTTCGTGCGCAGCTCGGCCACCAGAACGTCCAGGTGCACCGTCTCGGGCACGCGCAGCGGCTCGGTGCTCAGCGCGCCGACCGGGACGTCGGCCCGCTTCTCACGCGGCACCGACACGGCGGCCTTCACGTGCACGACGCCGGTGATGTCGTCGAGGTCGTCGTCATACACCGGGAAGCGGCTGTGACCGGTGCGCCTGGCGAGCTGGATCACATCGTCCGCCGAGTCGCCGACCGAGATCGCGTGCATGCTCGGTCGCGGGGTCATGATGTCGTCGGCGGTGAGACGCGCGAAGTTCAGGCTCCGATCGAGCAGCGTCGCCGTGTCCTTCTCGAGTACGCCCTGGCTCGCGGAACGGCGCACCAGGGAGGAGAGCTCCTCGGCGCTGCGCGAGCCCGAGAGCTCCTCCTTCGGCTCGATGCCCATGCTGCGCAGCACGGCGTTGGCGCTGCCGTTGAGCAGCACGATGGCGGGCTTGAAGACGGCGGTGAACCCTGTCTGGAACGGGATCACCACCTTCGCCGTGGCCCGCGGCAGCGCGAGCGCGAAGTTCTTCGGCACGAGCTCGCCCAGGATCATCGAGAGGAAGGTGGCGATGAGCATCGCCACCGTCACCGAGATGGCCGTCGCCGCGGCATCCGGCGTGCCCCAGGCCTCGAGAAGCGGCGCGAGCAGCTTCGAGATCGCCGGCTCCATCGTGTATCCGGTCAGAAGGGTCGTCAGTGTGATGCCGAGCTGCGCCGACGACAGATGCGTGGAGGTGATCTTCAGCGCGCGGATCGTCAGGCCCAGCCGGGATTCACCCCGGGCCTGGCGGGCTTCGAGGTCTGCACGGTCGAGATTGACCAGAGCGAACTCGCTGGCGACGAAGAGTCCCGTCCCCACGATGAGCAGCAGCCCCACGCCCAGCAGCAGGAATTCCATCAGCTGCGTCCCTCGACATCCTCGCGGAGCGGGCAGTGGGGCGATGTACTGCAAGAAGGAGGGTCGTCCATAGTGCGCACGATCTTACAGAATGCTGCTGTGCTCTCGTCGGGCGAAACGGCCGTGGTCGCAGACGTTTCGGAATCCGTTTGGCGTTAGGCTTGATGACTGTTACGCAAGTGCGACCCGGGCGCTGCAGTCAGCGTCAGGTGGCACGTGAGCTTCAGCGACGAAAGAGGGCGATAGAGCGTGTCGAACCAGGTGACCGGCGTCGGTGGCGACGGGGGGTTCGGAGCCAACTCCTGGCTCGTGGATGAGCTCTACGAGCAGTTCCAGAAGGACCGCAACTCGGTCGACAAGGAGTGGTGGCCGATCCTCGAGCAGTACACGCCGGATACCGTGGATCAGCCGGCCAGCGGTGCGTCGGCGACGTCGGCGGAACCCGCGCACCCTGTCACCGCGCCCATTCCCGTGATCGGCGCGCAGCCGGTGGCCCGCACGACCGCCAAGCCCGCCAAGCAGGCGCCGATCCCCGCGCAGGCACCCAAGCGCGAGGCGAAGGACGAAGCGCCCGCCGAGCAGGAGCGGGTCACGCCGCTGCGCGGCATGCCGAAGACCCTCGCAGCCAACATGGATCAGTCGCTGACGGTGCCGACCGCGACGAGCGTGCGCACCATCCCCGCGAAGCTGATGATCGACAACCGCATCGTCATCAACAACCACATGGCACGCACGCGCGGCGGCAAGGTCAGCTTCACCCACCTCATCGGCTGGGCGCTGATCCGCACGCTCAAGGACTTCCCGAGCCAGAACGTGTTCTATGCCGAGGTCGACGGCAAGCCGTCAGTCGTCGCGCCGGCGCACGTCAACCTGGGCATCGCCGTCGACGTCCCGAAGCCCGACGGCACGCGCGCCCTGCTCGTTCCGAGCATCAAGCGCGCTGACACCATGACCTTCGGCGAGTACCTCTCGGCGTACGAGGACATCATCGCCCGGGCGCGCGCGAACAAGCTCACCGCGGCCGACTTCGCCGGCACCACGGTCTCGCTGACCAACCCCGGCGGCATCGGGACCGTGCACTCCGTGCCCCGTCTGATGAAGGGCCAGGGCTGCATCATCGGCGCGGGCGCCCTCGACTACCCGGCCGAGTTCCAGGGCTCGAGCCCGCGCACGCTCACCGAGCTGGGCATCGGCAAGACCATCACGCTCACCAGCACCTACGACCACCGCGTGATCCAGGGCGCCGGATCGGGCGAGTTCCTCAAGAAGGTGCACGAGCTGCTGATCGGCGAGCGCAGCTTCTACGAGGACATCTTCGCCTCGCTGCGCATCCCGTACCAGCCGATCCGCTGGAACGCCGACATCGCGGTGGACCTCGCCGAGCGCGTCGACAAGCAGTCACGCGTGCAGGAGCTCATCAACTCGTACCGGGTGCGCGGGCACCTGATGGCGGACATCGACCCGCTCGAGTACGTGCAGCGCTCGCACCCCGACCTCGAGATCGAGAGCCACGGGCTCACCTTCTGGGATCTCGACCGGGAGTTCGTGACCGGCGGGTTCGGCGGACGCCGCGTGATGAAGCTGCGCGACATCCTCGGCGTGCTGCGCGACTCGTACTGCCGTACCCTCGGCATCGAGTACATGCACATCCAGGACCCCGAGCAGCGCCGGTGGTTCCAGGAGAAGCTCGAGGTCAAGTACGTCAAGCCCAACCACGACGAGCAGCTGCGCGTACTGCGCAAGCTCAACGAGGCGGAGGCGTTCGAGACGTTCCTGCAGACGAAGTTCGTCGGGCAGAAGCGCTTCTCGCTCGAGGGCGGCGAGTCGCTCATCCCGCTGCTCGACGAGGTGCTGCAGGGCGCGGCGAACGCGGGCCTGGACGGCGCGGCGATCGGCATGGCGCACCGCGGTCGCCTCAACGTGCTGACCAACATCGCCGGCAAGACCTACGGTCAGGTGTTCCGCGAGTTCGAGGGGTCGCTGACCCCCGGCAACCAGCGCGGGTCGGGTGATGTCAAGTACCACCTCGGCACCGAGGGGACGTTCGTCGCCGAGGACGGCGCCGAGCTGCCCGTCTACCTCGCCGCCAACCCGTCGCACCTCGAGACCGTCGACGGCGTGCTCGAGGGCATCGTGCGTGCCAAGCAGGACCGCAAGCCGATCGGCACCTTCGCCTGGCTGCCGATCCTCGTGCACGGCGACGCGGCCTTCGCCGGTCAGGGCGTGGTGGTCGAGACCCTGCAGATGTCGCAGCTGCGCGGATATCGCACCGGCGGCACCGTGCACGTCGTCGTCAACAACCAGGTGGGCTTCACGACGCTGCCGACGGACTCGCGCACGTCGGTGTACGCCACCGACGTGGCGAAGACCGTCCAGGCGCCGGTGTTCCATGTGAACGGCGACGACCCCGAGTCGGTCATCCACGTCGCGCGGCTGGCGTTCGAGTACCGCGAGCGCTTCCACCGCGATGTCGTCATCGACCTGGTCTGCTACCGACGCCGCGGTCACAACGAGGGTGATGACCCCTCGATGACCCAGCCGCTGATGACCGATCTGATCGAGGCGAAGCGCTCGGTGCGCAAGCTGTACACCGATGGCCTGGTCGGCCGCGGCGACATCACTGAAGAGGAGTACGAGCAGGCCAAGGCCGACTTCCAGAACCGTCTGGAGATCGCCTTCGCCGAGACGCACGCGGCCGAGACCGGCGCGACCCCGATCGCGCCGGAGCTCAACCAGGTCGACGACCAGATCGGCGCCCCGGAGGTCACGGGCGTACCGCTCGAGGTGGTCCACCTCATCGGAGACGCCCACGCGAACAAGCCCGACGGCTTCACCGTGCACTCGAAGCTGCAGCAGCAGCTCGACAAGCGCGTGAAGATGAGCCGCGAGGGCGGCATCGACTGGGGCTTCGGCGAATTGCTCGCCTTCGGCTCGCTGCTGGTCGAGGGCACCCCCGTGCGCCTGGCCGGCCAGGACTCGCGCCGCGGCACGTTCGTGCAGCGTCACGCGGTGCTGCACGACCGCGCGAACGGCCAGGAATGGCTGCCGCTGGCGAACCTCTCCGAGAACCAGGGCCGCTTCTTCGTGTACGACTCGCTGCTCAGCGAGTACGCGGCCGTCGGCTTCGAATACGGCTACTCGGTCGAGAACACCGAGGCGCTGGTGCTGTGGGAGGCGCAGTTCGGCGACTTCGCCAACACCGCCCAGGCCGTCATCGACGAGTATGTGTCCTCCGCCGAGCAGAAGTGGGGCCAGCACTCCGGTGTGGTGCTGCTGCTGCCGCACGGCTACGAGGGCCAGGGGCCCGATCACTCCTCGGCACGCATCGAGCGCTTCCTGCAGCTGTGCGCGCAGGACAACATGCTCGTCGCGCGTCCGTCGACGCCCGCGTCGTACTTCCACCTGCTGCGACGTCAGGCCTACGCCCGCCCGCGCAAGCCGCTGATCGTCTTCACCCCGAAGGCGATGCTGCGTCTGCGCGGCGCGACCAGCCCGGTCGAGGAGTTCACCCAGGGTCGGTTCGAGCCGGTCATCGACGACGACCGCGGTCTCGACCGCGGCGCCGTGAAGCGCGTGCTCGTGCACTCCGGAAAGATCCACTGGGATCTGCGCAGCGAGCTCGAGAAGAACCCGAACCCCGAGATCGCGCTGGTGCGGATGGAGCAGCTGTACCCCACGCCGATCGACGAGTTGAAGGCGATCACCGACTCGTACCCGAACGCCGAGCTGGTGTGGGTGCAGGACGAGCCCGAGAACCAGGGCGCCTGGCCGTTCCTCGCGCTGGAGTTCGCCGCGGTGCCCGGCCCGCGGCAGTTCCACGCGGTGACGCGTCCGGCTGCGGCGTCGCCGGCGACCGGCTCGTCGAAGGTGCACGCGGCTGAGCAGGTCGCTCTGCTGAAGACCGCGCTGACGCTCGACTGACGCTCGAGCGGATGCGAAAGGCCGCCGCCCTCCTCGGAGGGCGGCGGCCTTTCGCGCGAGCGTCGCGAGGTCGGTACCGGATGCCGGTCGGCACCGGGTGCCGAGTCAGTACCAGATGCCGAGGACGGGCGACGGGGTGGTCAGGAAGGCGCGGGAGAGCGCGCTCACCGCATCGGCATCACCGTGGAGGCGCCCGGCTGCGGCGAGCTGCGCGGCCGGAACTCCCCCGGCATAGATCGCCGACAGCTCGACGACACCGAGTGCCACGTCCGGGGAGTCGGAGGTCGCTGTGATCCGGCAGTGGCCGCCCGCGTCGACGGTGACCCGCCAATCGCCGGCAGCGAACCCGAGCGGGTCGTCGACGCGGAGCACGATGTCGAGCGGTGCGCTGTAGGTGCGCGCGCTGAGGGCCGCGTCGACGTCGAGCACCCGCAGCCAGCCGTGGTCGTGCACCTCGGCCGTGACCGCACGCTGGTCCGAGACCAGCCAGGGCAGCGGGTCATCGACGGGCCGCAGGTCGATGCGGGCCCTGGCGACCAGATCGTGCTGCACGACGAACCGCCAGATCTCGCGCAGCGCCTCGTCGGAGGTCGTGATGATGGAGCGGATGCGCATCTCCGAGCGGAACACCCCCGGAAGCTCGGCCAGCGTGTACGCCATGGCACCCTGCACGGCGCCGTCCGCGTCGGTGAACCGCACGCCGCGGACGGCCGCGGCCTCCTTGTCGCCCTCGGCCAGGCCTGCCATGCGCTGCCACCGGCCGCGCCATCCGGCGACCTGCCCGGAACGCCGTGCCCGGGATGCCTCGTGCAGACGTTCGAGATCGGTGGCGAGGGTCTGCTTGTCGGCGTACACGAGACGCCCTGTCGATGGCACGGCGCCGTCGCGCCAGCCGGCGCGCGCCGTGTCGACGGTGAATCGCATCACCGGCACCGCGGGGCCGAAGCCGTACCGGCCGTAGATCGTGGCCTCGGATGCCGTGAGACCGGCCACCGCGACGCCGGCGCCTGCGGCGGCCCGCAGCTCACCTTCGAGCAGATTGCGCGCGATGCCGCGGCGACGGTGGGTCCCGGCGACCGTGACCGAGCTGATCGCCCACATGTCGACCTGGCCGCCGGGCAGGCTCAGCGGAGTCACCCAGCTGTTGACCGTCGCGATCGGCCAGTTGCCGGCCGCGGGATCGTAGACGCCGATGTTGCGTCGTGCGCACATGGTCTCACGCATCTGGGCCAGCTCGGCGTCGGTGGGATCCTCATCGAGGAACCCGCGCGAGTCCGCGCGGAGGAACCCCTCCGCGTCGGCGTCGACCGCCATGTCGGCGATGCGGTAGTCCAGGCCTTTCTCGCGCAGGCGGCGCTGCGAGTCCGGGTCGACGGAGATGATGGTCTCTTCCGGTTCGGTCATCCACCCAGCCTACGGGGAGGCCGCGCGACCGATCTCGCCGTCGTCAGTGCGCCGTCAGTGGGTCGCCTGAGCGGCGCGCAGCCGGGCGAGCACCTGGTCCCTCAGCTCTTCGGGGGCGGTCTCCTTGCAGGCGCGTGCCACGACCTCGGTGAGGGTCTTCGCCACCAGGGCCTCGTCCTTGCACGCTTCGCAGTTCTCGAGATGCTCGCGGATCTCGGTGTGCCCGGTGCGGCAGACCTCGTTGCGGAGGTACTCCTCCAGGTCCCGGCGCGCCTTCTCGCAGCCGCAGTCGCTCATTTCCTGCTCCTCGGTTCGGCCGCGCGGATTCCCCGTTCAGCGGCGTAGTCGGCCAGCAGCTCGCGGAGCATGCGCCTGCCACGGTGCAGGCGGCTCATCACGGTGCCGATGGGGGTCTTCATGATGTCGGCGATCTCCTGGTACGAGAATCCTTCGACGTCGGCGAGGTAGACCGCGAGACGGAAATCCTCGGGCACCTGCTGCAGGGCATCCTTCACGACGGATGCCGGCATCCGGTCGATCGCCTCCGCCTCGGCGGAGCGACCGTGCGAGGCGGTCGTCGATTCGGCGCCGCCGAGCTGCCAGTCCTCGAGCTCGTCGATCGTGCCCTGGAACGGCTCGCGCTGACGCTTGCGGTAGATGTTGATGTACGTGTTCGTGAGGATGCGGTACAGCCACGCCTTCAGGTTCGTTCCCTGCGTGAAGCTGGACCACGCGGCGAACGCCTTCACGAACGTCTCCTGCACGAGATCGGCGGCATCGGCCGGGTTGCGCGTCATGCGCATGGCCGCGGCGTAGAGCTGATCCATGAAGGGGATCGCCTGCTCCTCGAAGTCGCGTCGAGGATCGCGGGAAGCTGTCTCGTCCATCACCGGCCAGTCTAGGCGCGAGAGGGCATCGTCATCGTGGACGTCGAAGCGGTCGAGCAGGGTGTTCGCCGTCATGTGTCTTCTCCGCTCCGTCTGTCGCAGGCTTCACTAGGCTTAGAACCGATGAGCACTGAACGGTATTCCCTTGCACCCGCGCGCGGCCGGTACGTCGCACCGGTCGCCGAGCACGCCGTGCACGCGTCCGTCACGGTCCCCGGCTCGAAATCGCTCACCAACCGCGAGCTGGTGATCGCCGCGATCGCCGACGGTCCGGGCCGGTTGATCCGACCCCTGCACTCGGACGACTCCCGTCGCATGGTCGACGCGCTGCGTCAGCTGGGGGTGGGCATCGAGGAGGAGCCGTCCGACGGCGAGTTCGGCCCTGATCTGCTCATCACCCCAGCCCGCCTGCGTGGCGGGGTGACCGTCGACTGCGGCCAGGCCGGCACGGTGATGCGCTTCATCGCCCCGCTGGCGGGCCTCGCCGACGACGAGATCCACCTGACCGCCCACGAGAGCGCCCTGCACCGCCCGATGGGCGCGCTGATCACCGGGCTGCGCGACCTGGGCGTCGACATCGACGACGAGGGCACCTGGTCGCTGCCGTTCACCGTGCGCGGGCACGGACGCATCCGCGGGGGCCGCGTCGAGATCGACGCCTCGGGTTCCAGCCAATTCGTCTCGGGGCTGCTTCTCGCCGCCCCGCGGTTCGACGTCGGACTGCATCTCGTGCACACCGGCGAGCGGCTGCCCAGCCTGCCGCACATCGACATGACCATCGAGTCGCTCAGCCGACGAGGCATCCGCATCGAACGTCCCGCCGCAGGCGAGTGGCTGGTCGAGGCGGGCGTCCCGCGGGCGAAGGACGTGGCGATCGAACCCGACCTGTCCAACGCGGCGCCGTTCCTGGCCGCGGCGCTGGTGACCGGCGGAGAGGTCACGATCGCCGGCTGGCCGCTGCACTCGACCCAGCCCGGGGCCCTGCTGCCCGACATCCTGCACGCGCTGGGCGCGCACACCAGCCGGCACGGCGGTGCGCTCACGGTGCGCGCGGGCGACGGCATCCGCGGTCTCGACCTCGACCTGTCGGCGGCGAGCGAGCTGACCCCGACCATCGCGGGTCTGGCCGCCTTCGCCGACGGTCCGACCGTCATCCGCGGGGTCGGGCACATCCGCACCCACGAGACCGACCGCATCGCGGCGCTGGTGAACAACCTGCGCGCGCTCGGCGGCGACGCCGAAGAGCTGCCCGACGGCCTTCGCATCGCCCCGCGCCCGCTGCACGGCGGCGTCTGGCCGGCGCATCACGATCACCGGATGGCGACCACCGGCGCCCTCATCGGGCTGCGCGTTCCGGGGGTCGAGATCGACGACATCGGCACCACGGCCAAGACCCTTCCGGAGTTCACCCAGCTGTGGGAGCGCATGCTGACGGGCGCCATCGCGTGAGCTGGCTCGGCGACGACGACGACCTCGATGATGTCGAGGACTTCGACGAGAGCCGCATCCGCACCCGGCCCAATCCGAAGGCGAACCGTCCGCGCACGAAGCGCCGCCCCGCCCACGACGACGCCGAGATCGGGCGCATCCTCGGGGTCGACCGCGGCCGGTACAGCGTGCTGCTCGGTGAAGACACGGGCGAGGAGCGCACGATCACCGCGGCCAGAGCCAGAGAGCTGCGGCGCACGCCGATCGTGACCGGTGATCGCGCGCGCGTCGTGGGAGACCGCTCCGGCGACGAGGGCACCCTCGGCCGCATCGTCGGCATCGTCGAGCGCACCTCGCTGCTGCGGCGCAGCGCCGACGACACGGACCAGGTCGAGCGGGTCATCGTCGCGAACGCCGACCAGATGCTGGTGGTCGTGGCGGCGGCGGATCCCGAGCCGCGCGCCCGCCTCGTGGATCGCTACCTCGTGGCAGCGCTGGATGCCGGCATCCGCCCGCTGCTCGTCGTGACGAAGACCGATCTCGCCGACCCCGCCGGTTTCCTCTCCCACTTCGACGGTCTGGATCTGACGGTGTTCACGAGCGCCCGCGGGCACATGCCCCTCGACGAGATCGGCGCGGCCCTCGTGGGCCACTCCACCGTTTTCGTCGGGCACTCCGGCGTGGGCAAGTCGACGCTGGTGAACGCACTGGTCCCCGAGGCGCACCGCGCGACGGGCCATGTCAACGAGGTGACCGGCCGCGGCCGGCACACGTCGTCATCGACCGTGTCGCTGCGCTACGTCGGTGCGGCCGGCAGCGGCTGGGTCATCGACACCCCCGGAGTCCGCTCGTTCGGGCTCGGGCACGTCGATCCCGCCAACATCCTCACCGCGTACACCGAGCTCGCGGAGATCGCTCGGGCCTGCCCGCGCGGATGCACGCATCTCGCCGACGCCGAGGACTGCGCCCTGAATGAGGCCGCAGCCGCCGGCGAGCTGAGCGAGACCGGGAAGGCCCGGCTCGAATCGCTGCAGCGGCTGCTGACCACCTTCGCCGGATAGGCTGGTCGGGTGACGACACGCCTGGAACCCGGTACGCCCGCCCCCGACTTCACCCTGCTCGATCAGGACGGCGCGGCCGTCTCGCTGGCCGATCTGCGCGGCCGGAAGGTCATCCTGTACTTCTATCCGGCGGCCATGACTCCCGGCTGCACGACGCAGGCGTGCGACTTCCGCGACAGCATCGCGTCACTGCAGGCCGCGGGGTACACGGTCGTCGGCGTCTCCCGTGACGAGCCCGAGAAGCTGAAGACCTTCCGCGAGCGCGACGGGCTCACCTTCACCCTGCTCAGCGACCCGGACCACGCGGTGCACGCGACCTACGGCGTGTGGGGCGAGAAGATGAACTACGGCAAGGTCATCGAGGGCGTCATCCGCTCGACCTTCGTCATCGACGAGCAGGGCACGATCACCGCGGCGCAGTACAACGTGAAGGCGACGGGTCACGTCGCCCGACTGCGCAAGGCGCTCGGGGTCGACGCCTGAGCCTCCGACGCTGCTCAGTCGTCAGCCGCGGTCGCGCGGCGTCAGCCGCTGTCACGCGGCGTCAGCCGCGGTCGTGCGGCTCGTCGCCCGGGCGCAGGCGCGGATCCGATGCGCCGTCGCGGCGCGTGGCGCTGATCAGCAGCACCAGTCCGATCAGCGCCGTTCCGCCGACTCCGAGCGTGAAAAGCCACACCTTCGGCTCGAGGCTGAGCGATGCCAGCCCGAGGGCGACACCGAGGACCTGGAACAGCACTCCCCCGGACCGTGCCCATGAGGCGCGCCGCAGCGTGCCCCACGAGAAGGCGCCGAGGGCCACGGCGGCGACCAGCGTGAGCACGATGAGCGCGATGCCGCCCATGCTCGAGGATGTGTCGCCCGCACCCAGCGCCAGCAGTTCGATGACGCAGACGATCCCCAGGGCGACGCCCTCCAGGGCGAGCACGATGGCGGCGGCGGTGGTCGGGCCGGAGGTGCGCACGAAGGTCCTTTCAGGAGCGTAGAAAAACCTTGATTTCGGATTGTTTCTGTAACACAATGGAACAAGCCATGTGCTCCCACATCGGAGTGGGGCGGGTATCGCCCGCATCACCAGGGTAGCCGACCCCGATCCGCTTACCCGATCTGCGCGCCGCACGAACGGCGCCCCACACCGAAACACCTATCTCTGAGGAGCCCCCCGTATGGACTGGCGCGATAAAGCAGCCTGCCTGACCGTCGACCCCGAGCTGTTCTTCCCCGTCGGGAACACCGGGCCAGCGGTCGACCAGATCGAAAAGGCCAAGGCCGTGTGCGCCACCTGCACCGTGACAGAGATCTGCCTGCAGTACGCCCTCGAATCCGGTCAGGACTCGGGCGTCTGGGGCGGTCTCTCCGAAGACGAGCGCCGCGCACTCAAGCGCCGTGCCGCTCGCGCCCGCCGCGCCGGCTGACCAGCCGCTCGACTCACTCCGCTCGCCTGCCGAGCACGCGATCCGCTAAGCGCCGGTCATCCTCCCGGATGACCGGCGCTTCGCTGCGACGTGGGGCAGCGGAGATCGAGGGTCAGACGGAGATCCAGCGCATCGGGATCTCGATGATCACCTGGGTGCCCTCACCCTCGGCACCCTTCCACTCGATGCTGCCGCTGAGCTCGCCTTGGATGAGCGTGCGCACGATCTGCGTGCCCAGTCCCTGGCCCACCCGTCCCTCGGGCAGGCCGTGTCCGGTGTCGGCCACGGTCACGCGCAGCAGCTCGGATGTGCGGCTCGCCTCGATGCGCACGATTCCCTCCTGACCTGCCAGGCCGTGCTCGACGGCATTGGTCACCACCTCGGTGAGTGCGAGGGCGAGCGGGGTCGCGTATTCGCTCGGGAGCACACCGAAGCGTCCTTCGAGCTGCGTGCGCGCGCGGGTGTTGGGCGCGGACGCCACCTCAGCCACGAGCTTCAGCACCCGGTCGAACACCTCGTCGAAATCGACCGTCTGCGAAAGGCCGCTGGCGAGGGTGTCGTGCACGACGGCGATCGACTCGACGCGCCGCATCGCCTGCGTGAGCGCCTCCCGCGCCTCGTCGGAATGCGTTCGACGCGCCTGGATGCGCAGCAGCGAGGCAACGGTCTGCAGGTTGTTCTTCACGCGGTGGTGGATCTCGCGGATCGTCGCGTCCTTGGTGATCAGCTCCTGCTCCTGATGCCGCAGCTCCGACACGTCGCGACACAGCACGATGGCCCCGATCCGGTTGCCGTGGTCCTTGAGCGGAATGGCTCGCAGAGACACGGTGACGCCGCGCGCCTCCATGTCGGTGCGCCAGGGGGCGCGTCCGGTGACGACGACCGGCAGCGACTCGTCGACCTGCCGCGACGGCGGGACGAGCCGCGTGGTGACCTCCGCGAGCGCCTCCCCCTCGAGCTCGTCGTCGAAGCCCATCCGGTTGAAGGCGGACAGCGCGTTCGGACTCGCGAAGGTCGTGATGCCGTCGACGTCGAGGCGGATCAGTCCGTCGGAGGCGCGCGGAGCTCCGCGACGCGGCGCGGTGGGAGCGGCCAGGTCGGGGAACTCGCCTGAGGCGATCATGTGGAACAGATCGTTGGCGCATTCGTCGAAGCTGATCTGCTGGCGCGACGGCATCCGCACCTCGCCGAGGTTGGTGTGCCGGGTCAGGACGCCGATGATCTGGCCCTCGTCCTTCCCTTCCCGGCGACGGATCGGCACGGCACGCACCCGGGTCGGGGTCTCCTCGAACCAGTCCGGCGAAGACGAGTCGACGATCGCACCGGACTCGAACGCCGCCTGCACCTGCGTGCGCCACTGCGGGCGGACCTTCTCGCCGACGAGATCACGGTAGAACAGGGTGGCCGCGCCGCTCGGTCGCGAATGGGTGACCGCGACGAACGAGCCGTCGGAGGTCTCGATCCAGATCACCATGTCGGCCGAGGCGAGATCCGCCAGCAGCTGGCCGTCACCGGCCAGGCGATGCAGCCATTCGACATCGGCATCGGTGAGGAGACCCTGGGCGTGGACGAGGTCGCTGAGTGTTGACACGGATTCAGCCTACTGGCGCGCCGCGCCCCCTTCAGAGGATGGCGAGGGAGCTGGCGCGCCAGCGTCCGTCGAAACCCTCCAGCCGGATCGCGACCGCACGCGTGCGCCCTGGCCCCGCCACCACCACGACCGCTTCGACGACGTTGTCGACCGGTGCGCTCTCGCGGATGGAGAGGATCTGGAAGCTGGGGCGCGTTGGAGCCTGGTTGCGGGCGCTGCGAGCGCGCGCCGACAGGTTCGCCCGGGTGACCAGGGCGCGGAACGCGTCTTCGCTGAACCAGCGCGCGAGCTGGTCCACCTCACGGACACCGGCGAGCACCTCCAGCGCGCCCTGGGTCAGACTGCGCAGCAGCGGCACGGGATCAGGAAGCTCGGCCGCCGAGGTCGGCTGCGGAGCGAAGTACTCGTTCAACGTCGTCTTCATTCCCCGATACCCCCCGGCTCGTGGTGCTGCTCATCTTCGTAGCGAACCCCACGAAAATAACACACGGGATCCGAACGGCCGAGGGTGATCGTGCCCGGCTGTGGAGAACCCGCATCGTCCCGAACGGTTCTGCTCTACTGTCGACAGTGTGGAATGGGAGCATCTCTTCGACGACCTGGAGGGTCAGCTCGCGGCCGAGTGGGAGGCGGAGCGCGCGGCGCTGGATGCCGAGTCCGAGCGGCTGCGGATCTCGAAGCTGACGCTGCACGACCGGCTGCGGACGATGACCGCGATCGAAGGCAGGATGGTGCTGGAACTGGCCGGCGGTGAGCGATGGGATGCCTTGCTGCGCGTCGTCGGCGCCGATTGGGTGGGGGTGAGCGCGGGCGGCGACTCTCGGATGCGGATCGCCCCGCTGGAGGCCATCGAATCGCTCGCGGTCGACCACGGCGCGCTGCTCGGCAGCCTGTCCGCCGACGCACCGGACGGTGGCCTGCGCGGACGGATGACGCTCGGGTTCGTCCTGCGCGACCTTGCACGGCGGCGCATTCCCGTGACGGTCGGCAGACGCTCCGGTGACCCTCAGCACGGCACCATCGACCGCGCGGGTGCGGATCACCTCGATCTGGCACTGCACGATCCGCACGAGCCGCGGCGCGTGCGCTCGGTGCACGGATTCCGCAGCATCCCGTTCACCACGCTGAGCTGGGTGCGCGTGGAAGACGCCTCGGACGTCGTCTGATCGCGCGGAAGGCGGCGGCTGCGCGCGGGTCAGTCTCGCCGCAGCGGCGCCGTCCCCCACACCTCGGGGAAGCTGGCCTCGTTCGACTGCCGCCACAGCGCCATCCGACGTGCCTCCTCGGACTGCGCGTCGAGGTACTCCGCAAGACTGGTGTGCTCCACCCGCCACCGCGGCGGCGAACCAACCTGGGAGCCGCGCAGCCGACCCGCGTGCACGAGGTCGATGACTTCGTCGACCTCGATGCTGAGAAGCTCTGCCACCTGCGCGGGCGCGAGGAAGCGCGGAGCCTCTCGGGATGCTTCGGACATGCACTCATTCTCCCCCGCCGTGGCATGAAAGCCCTCAGCGACCGGCCGCTGTGGATAACTTCGGCGGCGATCATCGGACTTCTGTGACGATGTCTGCATGATCCGCTCCCGCGCCCACCGCCCGTTCTTCGGCGATCTGCGATTCCTGATCGGCGTGGCGCTCGTGCTCGCATCGATCGCCGGCGTCTGGGTTCTGGTGTCGACCTCGCGTCAGACGGCTCCGGTCCTGCAGGCGACGAGAACGGTGCTTCCCGGCGAGACGATCAGCTCGGCGGAGCTGCAGGTCGTCGAGGTGGGGCTCGGCGCGCTGAGCGACTCGTATCTCGCTCCGCAGAGTCTGAAGCCGGGCGCCGTCGCGGTGCGCACCCTCACCGCCGGTGAGCTCGTGCCGCTCGCCGCGGTCGGCGACCCCGACGCCCTGCGCACGACGTCGGTCGTGATCCGCAGCACGGCCGTCCCCGCCGACGTGTCGGCCGGGGCGGTGGTCGAGCTGTGGCACGCGCCCCCGATCGACGAGGGGCGTGCGTTCGAGGAGCCGCGGATACTCGTCGCGGATGCGGTCATCGCGCGTGTCGCCGAAGAGGACGGGATGCTGGCTGGAGGGCGGATAGACGTCGAGGTCGTCGTCGACCGGGCCGATGTCGCGGATGTGCTGGCCGCGATCACCGGCGAGGACGCCATCTCGATCGTCCCGACGGGGGCCGGGTCATGATGAATCTGATCATCGTCGAAGACGGCTCCGATGCGGCGCTGCTCGCGAGCGATCTCGAGCTCGAGGGAGCGCAGGTCACTCTCGTGCGCCCCCATGACGTGCCGGCGCTGCACCTGGCGGGCGTCGATGCGCTGCTCATCCCGCCGATCCGCGCTCTACTGACGGCCGACCTGATCGGCGCCTGCGATCGCGCCGCCGTGCGCGTGGTGCCGGTCGGCACGGCGGACTCGCGGCTCGCCTCCCGCTTCGGCCTGCCGGCACCGCTGCCGTTCGACACACCCGCGGCGGGGGTGCTCGCCGCGATCACCGGCGGGGGTGCCACCGGCGGATCGTCCGCCGCCGGCCGGCCGCCGCGCGTGCTCGCGGTGTGGGGACCGCACGGCGCGCCGGGGCGCACCACGCTGGCCATCCAGCTCGCCGTGGAGCTGACCAGGGCCGGGCGTCGCACCGCACTGGTCGACGCCGACAGCGTCGCGCCGTCGATCGCGCTTCAGCTGGGGCTGGGAGATGAATCCCCCGGGCTCGCCGCGGCGTGCCGACGAGCGCAGCTCGGAAGTCTCGACGTCGCGGAGCTGTCCCGGCTCGCCGTGCCGGTCGAGACCTCGGCGGGAGTGCTCGATGTGCTCGGCGGGCTGAACCGTCCGAGCCGGTGGCCGGAGCTCGCGGCGTCGCGCCTGCGCGCGACGCTCGCCGTCGCCAGGGACTGGCAGGACGAGACCGTCGTCGATGTCGCCGCGACATTCGACGAAGACGACGATCAGCTCGGGCCCGAGGCGCCGCAGCGCCACGCGGCGACAGCCGCCGTGCTGCTCGAGGCCGATGTGGTGATCGCCGTGCTCGGCGCCGATCCGCTCGGTGTCAGCCGGTTCCTGCGCGGATACGCCGAGCTGCGCCACCTCGTCGGTGAGACACCGGTCACGGTCGTCGCCAACCGGGCCCGTCCCGGCCCGCTCGGCATCGACGCGAGAGGGCAGATCCGGCGCACGCTCAGTCGGTTCGCGGGAATCGACGACGTCGCCTTCGTGCCGCACGATCAGCGGGCGGCCGATTCCGCGGCGCTGCACGCGAGAGCGATCGCCGACGTCTCGCCCCGGTCTCAGCTGGTGAGCGCCGTGCGGCGCATCGCCGCCGGTCTCGGCGCCCGTACCGAGGTCACTGCCGGTAGCTCGAGAGGAAGTTCCCGAGGCGCTCGATCGCCTCGCTGAGCACGCGCGCCTCCGGCAGCGTGACGACGCGCAGGTGGTCGGGTGTGGCCCAGTTGAATCCGGTGCCCTGCACGAGCAGGATCTTCTCGGACACGAGCAGGTCGTAGACGAGCTTCTCGTCGTCGCGGATCTCGTGCACCTCGGGGTCCAGTCGCGGGAAGGCGTACAGCGCCCCGGCGGGCTTCACGCAGCTGACGCCGGGAATCGCCTCCAGACCGCTCCAGGCGATGTCGCGCTGCTCGTGCAGCCGGCCGGTCGGCGCGATCAGCGAGTCGATCGACTGCACCCCTCCGAGCGCCGCCTGCACGGCGTACTGCGCCGGCACGTTGGGACACAGGCGGGTGGATGCCAGCAGCGTGATGCCCTCGAGGAACCCGCGGGCGTGCGACTTCGGCCCCGTGATGACCACCCACCCCGACCGGTAGCCGGCGACCCGGTAGGTCTTGGAGAGCCCGTTGAAGGTGAGGCAGAGCAGATCGGGGGCGAGCGTGGCGGTCGGGATGTGCTCGGCGTCGTCGAAGAGGATGCGGTCGTAGATCTCGTCGGAGAGCAGCAGCAGCTCGTTCTCGCGCGCGATCTGCACGAGGCCCTCGAGCACCTCCTTCGAGTACACGGCGCCGGTGGGGTTGTTGGGGTTGATGATGACGATCGCCTTGGTGCGCGGCGTCACCTTCGAGCGGATGTCCTCGAGGTCGGGCTGCCAGCCGTTCTCCTCGTCGCAGATGTAGTGCACCGGCGTGCCGCCGGCGAGCGAGGTCATGGCCGTCCACAGCGGGTAGTCCGGGGCGGGGATGAGCACCTCGTCGTCCTCGTCGAGCAGCGCCTGCATGACCATGGTGATCAGCTCGGAGACACCGTTGCCGAGGTACACGTCGTCGGGGTCGAAGCGCGGGAAGCCCTCGACCTCCTCGTAGCGGCTGACGACCGCTCGGCGAGCCGAGATCACGCCCTTGCTGTCGCTGTAGCCGTGCGCGGTCGGCAGAGCAGCGAGCATGTCGCGCACGATCTGGTGCGGTGCCTCGAAGCCGAAGGTCGCCGGGTTGCCGGTGTTCAGCTTGAGGATCTGATGCCCCTCGGACTCCAGGCGCGCCGCCTCGACAAGAGCCTTGCCGCGGATCTCGTAGAGAACGTTCCTCAGCTTCGACGACTGGTCAAGGGTACGGCGGGTCATTCCGCCAGGATACCGGCCGCGGCGTGTGCTGCTGACGCGGGCGGTGCTGGCCGCCCGCGTCAGTGCGCACTACTTCTTCTTCTTGCTCTGCGCCCGACGCTGCTCGCGGTTGCCGGCGGGCTGCTCATCGGCCTCCACCGACTGGCCGAATGCGCCGCGGGCGGAGGCGCGCGCGGTGGCCGCCTTCTGCACCTGGCCGCTCGCGTCTCGCACCTCGACGCCGCCGGCGTCGTCGGGCGCCGAGTACTCCAGCTTCTGCACGGGCTGCTCGTCGACCAGGCCCTTGGCCTCGACCTCGGTCTGGTCGTCGCCGGCGCGACGCACCTCGACCTCGAGGTTGAAGAGGTAGCCGACCGACTCCTCCTTGATCTGGCCCATCATCGCCTGGAACATCGCGTACCCCTCGCGCTGATACTCGATCAGCGGGTCGCGCTGCGCCATCGCCCTCAGACCGATGCCGTCCTTGAGGTAGTCCATCTCGTAGAGGTGATCGCGCCAGCGGCGGTCGAGCACCTGCAGCACGACCCGGCGCTCGAGCTCGCGCGTCGCGGCCTCGCCGAGCGTCTCCTCGCGCTTCTCGTACGCGATCCTCGCGTCGGAGAGCAGCTCGCGCTTGAGCCCCTCCGCGGTGATGGCGCCCTTGCGGTCTCCAGCCTCGGCGACGACCTCGTCGATCGTCACGTCCATCGGGTACAGCGTCTTCAGCTCCGCCCACAGAGAGTCGAAGTCCCAGCTCTCGGTGTGGCCGGCGCTCGTGTGGTCGTCGACGATCCCGCCGATCGCATCCTCGATGAAGTGCTGCACGCGGTCGGCGATGTCGTCGCCGTGCAGGATCTGACGGCGGTCGGCGTAGATGGCCTCACGCTGGCGGTTCAGCACGTCGTCGTACTTGAGCACGTTCTTGCGCATCTCGGCGTTGCGCGCCTCGACCTGCGACTGCGCACTGCGGATCGCACGGCTGACCAGTCCCGACTCGATCGGCACGTCGTCGGGGAAGTTGGTGCGGGCCAGGATCGCCTCGGCGGCACCCGACTGGAACAGACGCATCAGGTCGTCGGTGAGGCTCAGGTAGAAGCGGCTCTCGCCGGGGTCTCCCTGGCGGCCCGAGCGTCCGCGCAGCTGGTTGTCGATGCGGCGCGACTCGTGGCGCTCGGTGCCGAGCACGTACAGGCCACCCGCCTCGGTCACCTTGACGCCGTCCTCGGCGACCTGCTTCTTCATCGCCTCGTAGGTGTCGTCCCACGCGGCCTCGTACTCCTCGGGAGTCTCCTCCGGGTCGAGTCCCTTGGCCCTGAGCTCCTGCACGGCGAGGAACTCGGCGTTTCCGCCGAGCATGATGTCCGTGCCTCGACCGGCCATGTTCGTGGCGACCGTGACCGCGCCGAGCTTTCCCGCGAGGGCGACGATCTCGGCCTCACGCGCGTGGTTCTTGGCGTTGAGCACCTCGTGCTTGACGCCCTTCTTCGCGAGCAGGCGCGAGAGGTACTCGCTCTTCTCGACGCTCACCGTGCCGACCAGCACCGGCTGACCGGCCTGATGACGCTCGGCGATGTCCTCCACGACCTGCGCGAACTTCGCCTGCTCGTTCTTGTACACGAGGTCGGGCTGGTCCTTGCGGATCATCGGGCGGTTGGTCGGGATCGGAACCACGCCGAGCTTGTAGGTCGACATGAACTCCGCCGCTTCGGTCTCGGCGGTTCCGGTCATGCCGGCGAGCTTCTGGTACAGACGGAAGTAGTTCTGCAGGGTGACGGTGGCCAAGGTCTGGTTCTCGGCCTTGACCGGCACCGCCTCCTTGGCCTCGATGGCCTGGTGGATGCCTTCGTTGTAGCGGCGCCCGACGAGGATGCGGCCGGTGTGCTCGTCGACGATCATGACCTCGTCGTTCATCACGACGTAGTCGGTGTCGCGCTTGAACAGCGCGATGGCCTTGATCGAGTTGTTCAGGAACGAGATGAGCGGGGTGTTGGCCGACTCGTAGAGGTTGTCGATGCCGAGGTAGTCCTCGACCTTCTCGATGCCGGGCTCGAGGACGCCGATGGTGCGCTTCTTCTCGTCGACCTCGTAGTCGACGCCCGCCTCGAGCGTGCGGGCGATCTTGGCGAACTCGGTGAACCACCGGTTCGCCTCGCCGGAGGATGGTCCGGAGATGATCAGCGGCGTGCGGGCCTCGTCGATGAGGATCGAGTCGACCTCGTCGACGATCGCGAAGAAGTGCTCGCGCTGGACGAGGTCCTCCTTGCGCCACGCCATGTTGTCGCGCAGGTAGTCGAAGCCGAACTCGTTGTTCGTGCCGTACGTGATGTCGGCGGCGTACTGCTGGCGTCGCACCTCGGGGGTCTGGCCCGACACGATGGTTCCGGTCGTCATCCCCAGAGCGCGGTGCACGCGACCCATCAGCTCGGACTGATACGAGGCGAGGAAGTCGTTCACCGTGATGACGTGCACGCCCTTGCCGGCGATGGCGTTGAGGTACGACGGGAAGGCGGCGACGAGCGTCTTGCCTTCACCCGTCTTCATCTCGGCGATGTTGCCGAAGTGCAGCGCGGCACCCCCCATGATCTGCACGTCGTACGCGCGCATGCCCAGGGTGCGACGCGCGGCCTCGCGCACGGCGGCGAAGGCCTCGGGCATGAGCTGGTCGAGGGTCTCACCCTCGTCGAATCGCGCGCGCAGCTCGGCGGTCTCATTCCGCAGCTCGTCGTCGGTGAGCTTCTCGAAGTCGTCTTCGAGCGCGTTCACGGCCTTCGTGACCTGCTTGAGCCGACGGAGGATGCGTCCCTCGCCCGCGCGCAGCAGCTTCTCGAGAGGATTCGCCACGGATGTCTCCCTTGGATATACGTCCCGGAACAACGGTCTGCACCGGACATGCTTTGCCATGTTACCGGCGCGTGACCTGCGCACGCTGTGCACCCGCAGGTCGGTGCACGCTCACGGCGAACGGACACGCCGCGCGGGATCCCGCAGGCATCCGATGTTGCCGGATATGCATATACCGAGAAACGCAATACCGGCGCGGCCGGTCGAGGAGTCACATGTCCGTTCGCCAGAGCCTGCTCGCCATCCTCGACCAGGGGCGGTGCTACGGCTATCAGCTGCGCGCCGAGTTCGATCGCCGCACCGGCTCGACCTGGCCGCTCAACGTGGGCCAGATCTACAACACCCTCGAACGCCTCGAGCGCGACGGCCTCGTCGAGAGGGGCGCGACAGACGAGCGCGGGCACGTCTACTGGCAGATCACGCCCGCGGGGCGGGCAGAGGTGCGCGTCTGGCTGGATCGCCCGGTCGAGCGCGGACACGGCACCCGCGACGAGCTCGCCATCAAGCTGGCCGTCGCCGCCACCCTGCCCGGCGTCGACGTCTCGAGCGTCATCCGGCATCAGCGGACGGCGTCGCTCACGCAGCTGGAACGGCTGACCGGCGCCAGGCCCGCCGGCGTGGACCCGGGCGGCCCCGAAGAGCTCGCCCGGTCGCTGGTGGCCGATTCGATGATCTTCGCCGCCGAGGCCGAGGTGCGCTGGCTCGATCACATCGAGCAGCGTCTCAGCGAGCATCCGCAGCATGCGCTGCAGCTGGAGCTGTCGACCGAGCGCCCCAAGCGCGGTCGACCGGCGAAGGCTTCCGCCTGAGCGGCGGTCCGGCGCACGGTGTTCGCGACGGGCGCACCCGATGCACAGCACGCGCATCGGCCGACGACCGTAGGATCGTCACATGGCCGGATTCTGGGGCAGACGCAGACGTGAGAACGAGACGCTGGCAGCGCAGGACGCGGATCTCGCGCGCCGCGCCGAGCAGGCGCTGGTCGCGACGGACGAGCGCATCCGCACCACCTCCGACGAGCTCGCGTTCGCACAGGCCGAGCTCGGCGACTCGCTGACCGCCGACCTCGGCAACGCGCTGCGGTCGGTGCGCACGCATCTCGGTGAGGCGTTCCAGCTGCACCAGCTGAACCACGACGAGATCCCCGACACCGTCGAAGAGCTGCGCACCCGCAACGCGCGCATCGTGCAGCTGTGCGAGTGGGCCGAGAACCTCCTCGACGAGAAGACCGGCGAGCTGGCCGAGACGGTCGCGAAGGTGCGCCGGGCTCCGGAGATCATCGCCCAGGTGCGGCGGGATGCCGAATCCCTCGCGTCACGCATCCCCCAGGCGCGCGCGACCATCGAGCGCCTCTCATCGCGATACTCCGAGACCGCGATGCGGCGGATCGCCTCGTCGGGCGACGAAGGCGAGCAGCTGCTCGCCTTCGCCACGCACAGCGCAGACGTGTCCGAGCGTCGACGGGCGGCACGCCAGAACGAGGAGGCGAACCTCGCCCTCGAGACCGCGACCGAGGCCGTGCGCCGTGCCGGTGCCCTGCTGGATGCCGTCGAGGACTTCGAGATCCAGGCGCTGCGCGCCGAGTCCACCCTGGCCGACGTGGTCGCCGACTCCCGCGGCGACATCGTCGCGGCCCGCGACGCGCCGCAGACGCCGGAGGTCGCGAAGGCGACCGGCGAGCTCGAGGCCGCTCTGCTCGCGCTCGCACCGTCCGGCACGCGCAACGATCCGTTCGCCGAGCTCACCCAGCTGCGCGGCGCCAACACCGCTCTCGACGAGGCGATCGCGAAGGCGCAGTACCGTGCGCAGAACCCGCTCCCCTCCCTCGGTCACGTGCAGCACGCCCTCGATGACGCCGACCGCCAGCTGGGCGTGGCACGGGGACTCATCGCCGGGCATCGGGGCTGGATCGGCGCCGATGCGCGCACCCGGCTGGCCGAAGCCGAGCGCCTGCGCATGGACGTTCCCGCGATGCTGCCCGCGGAGGACACCCGCGAGCAGGCGCTGGCGGCCGCGCGGCGCGTGGCTCTGCTGGCATCCGAGGCGCTACAGCTCGCTCAGCGCGACATCGACTCGGCCCGCCCGCAGAACCAGGGCTGGGGCGGCGACAGCTGGGGCGGCGGCGGCGGACGCCGCGGCGGCATGGGCGGCGGCGACCTCATGGGCGGCGTCCTCGGCGGCCTGGTGATCGGCAGCATCCTGGACGGCATCTTCGACTAGCCCCTCGACGGGCTCACGGCCCTTCGGCAGTCTCAGGGACCAACACAGACAGAGGCGCCTTCCCCACCGGGAAGGCGCCTCTTCGCTGATCAGGAGGCGATCGCCTCCTCCGGCGGGGCTGCGGTGGTCAGCGAGATGACACCGTAGTCCCAGCCCTTGCGGCGGTAGACCACGCTCGGGTGGTCGGTGCGGGCGTCGACGAAGAGGAAGAAGTCGTGCCCGACCAGCTCCATGCGGTCGACGGCCTCTTCGACCGTCATCCACTCGGCATCGAAGTTCTTGGTGCGGATGACGACGGGCGAGTACTCCTCTTCCTCGTCGGCCTGCACGGGGATCGCGCCGGTCGCCACGGCGCGCAGCACCTCGACCGACGCCGGCTGCACATCGATGCCGGCGAGAGCGCCGCTCTCCTTCTCGAAGTGAGCGCCGCGGGGGTGATTGCGGCCGTCGATGCGCTTCTCCTTGGCGCGGCGCAGCTGCTCGGCGAGCTTGTCGAGCGCCAGGTCGAACGCGGCGAACTTGTCGGGATCGACCGCCTCCGCCCGGATCACCGGTCCCTTGCTGAGCAGAGTGAGCTCGACCGTCTCATCGGGGATCCGTCCGTTGCGATAGGCACGATGGGTGACCTTGATCTCGAGTCGCTGCGCCCGCGGGGCGAGCGTCTGGATACGGGCCGTCTTCTCTTCGACAACGGTGCGGAATCGATCGGAGATGCTCACTCCGACGCCGACGATGCTCGTTTCCATCACTGTCTCCTTGTCCCGGTCCGCCCGGCCAAGGGCGGACCGTGGTCGCCTTGTGAACACCTACGCTAGTCGCCGCGCACCGGCATGTCACTATCCGCTCGTCATGAGATGGCCGTGTCGCGCAGACGCGGTGTGGCTGCGAGCGCGACGGCGCACACGGGGGTGTATCCGGCGGCGCGCAGCGCCCGTGCCGCCTCGTCGAGTGTCGCGCCCGTGGTCACCACGTCGTCGACGATGACGACCTTCCCGTGCCCGCGGCGAGCGGCGCGCATGCTCGCCGTGACGTTGCGGGCGCGCGCCTCACGACCGAGCCCGCGCTGATCCCCCGTGCGCCGCGCGGACACCAGCAGCCGCTGCGCGGCGGCGCCGGCGCGCCGCACCAGCAGATCGGGCACCCGGTAGCCGCGCCGACGGAACGCCGCGCGGCTGGTCGGCACGGGCACGATCAGCGCGTCATGCGCAGTCGTGGACAGGATGCCCGCCAGCGCGGCTCCGAGCGGACGGGCCAGCATGGTCGCGCCGTCCTCCTTCAGGCGTCTGACCGCGCGCGCGGGGACACCCTCGTACCGCAGCGCGGCGTGCACGGCCATGCCCTGCGGGGTGTGCACCACCTGCGGCTCGGCGCGCAGCAGCATCCGGCATCCGTCGCACAGCAGAGTGCCGCTGCGGTCGCACCCGGGGCAGCTCGCGGCGAGCAGCAGCGCGAGGGCATCGCCGGCGATCCGGCGCGCGAGATCCGCATCCATGCTCCGACTGTGCCCGATCCCGCACGGACCGGATGCCCGCCAGCGCACGACCCGGGGAGAACCGGGCGGCACGGCATCCTGTGCAGGGCGAGTTAGTACCCGGCTCTGGTGCCGAGCACCCGCACGTCGGCGATCGCCTCCTGCCAGAACGACCCGCGCTTGGCGTACACCGATTCGTCGGTCGAGAGCACACGCACCCCGGTGACCGTCTTCGCCCCGGCGAGCGCGGCCGCCCCGGCCGGCGCCGACGACACCGTCGACGGGCCGCCGATCGTGTGCGTCGTCAGCGTCGGATCGGGTGTGGCGCTGAGCACCGCCACGGCGTCGGCACCGACCCACGACAGTCCCTGCACCGGTCCGGAGAGCTGCGCCGCATCGAAGTAGGGCGCACCGAGGCTGACCGGACGCTGCTCCTCGTCGCGGATGACGGACGCGACGACGAGGCGGCGCTCACCGCCGGAGCTGACGATCGCGGCGACCCGCGCGCCGTCGGCCGACACGCGCAGCTGGTCGATGGCATCCGCCGACGGCCACGCGTCGGCGACCGTCGACGGCCTCGCCTGCGCGGTCGAGACCTGCACCGCGGCGGGGTTGGAGGTCGGCACCGTCCAGATCAGCCCGAACGGATCCACCGACGGGGCGATCAGCCCGCTGCGACCGTCGACCTGGTTCGTGTGGCCGTCGCTCACCGCGAACACCCGGCCGTCCCGCAGCTGCACCGAGGCCAGCTGCGCATCGGCCGAGACGTCGATGGCAGCGATCGGGTCGACGATCTTCGCGATCTGCGCGGTGAGGCCGCTGACCGGGGCGATCTTGCCGCCCGACGTGGCAGTGCCGAACATCTCGTCGCCGAGCACCAGCACGCCCGGGTCGATGATCGGGTCGTCGACGGTGATGCGACCGGCGTCGAGCGGCACTCCGTCGACGAGCAGACGCACCTCGCTCACCCCCGATCCGTCGAGGCTCGCCTCGAGCTGGGTGCGCATCCGCGCCAGGTCGGTCGGCGAGGCAGACAGCGCCGCGCGGTTCAGTGGCACGGAGGCCACCTGCGACGCGTCGACAGTCACCGCGTCGCCGACCATCTCGACGTCGGACGAGAACGGCCGCACGGCCGGAGCGAGCCATTCGCTCGGCTCGCCCGAGATCAGCGCCCGCACCACCGTCGTCGCCATGGCGGCCCGGCGCGGGAACCAGCGTACATCGGGCACGAGATGGGTCCAGGTGGGATCGAAGTACTTCAGCGAGAACTTCTCGTAGACCTGCCCGAACGTCTCGATGTCGAGCGTGATGCCGTCGGGCGCCTCGGCGATGCGCCACTCGCCGCCCTTCTCGCGCACGAGCCGGTAGGTGGCGGTCGCCGCGCCGGTGTCGGCGCTGTAGGCGCCGGTGCCGTCGACGCTCGCGACCTGCCCGAGCGTGACGCTGACCTCCGCCGACGTCGCGTCCTCGTCATCCGACTCGGCCGTCGAGTCGTAGTCGCGGCCCTCGACCGACTTGTCGATCGTGACGCCGGCGTCGGGTTTCCAGGCGCTCTGGAAGTCGTCGGTGAGGAACTTCCGCGCTGTCCCCCACGAATCCGCCGGCGACATGGACGCGTCGAGGAAGCCCTCGACGATCCGGGCGGGGCCCGCCCCTGGCTCGGGATCCTCGGCGAGGAACGAGAACGGGGCCTCTTCGATCTCCTCCCCCACCGCGAGTCCGGCGTTGGGAGGGCCCGAGGTGGGCAGACCCGTGCAGCCTGCCAGCACGAGGGTGGCGGCGAGGGCTGCGGCGATCGCCGACAGGCGACGGATGCCGGTGCGCGAGCTCATGATGTCTGCCGTCCCTTCTCGCCGAGGTCGCGGCCACGACCGGACTCATCCTCTGGCGTGCTCGGCTCCGCCTCGTCGTGCACGCCGCGCAGGGTGATCGGCTCGGTGACGTCGACGACGTCGACGAAGCCCTCCGCCGGCTCCAGCGGGACGGGACCTCGGCCGATCTCGACGTCGGGGCCGCGCGGGATGGTCAGCACGAAGTTCGTGCCCACGCCGAGCTCCGACCACACCTCCAGCGTGCCGCGGTGCAGTCTGGCGTCGCCGAGCGCGATCGAGAGCCCCAGTCCCGTCCCGCCGATCGTGCGCTTGCGCGACGGGTCGGCCCGCCAGAACCTGTCGAACACGTGCTCGACGTCTTCGGGGCGCATGCCGAGTCCGAAATCCCGCACCCCGATCGCCACGGCGTGCTGATCGCTGTCGACGGTGATCACGATCGGCTCTCCCTCGCCGTGCTCGATCGCGTTGCCGATGAGGTTGCGCAGCACCCGGCGCACGCGGCGAGGATCCATGTCGACGGGCGAATAGCCGCCCGGCGCCACCAGTCGCAGCTCGGTGTCGTGGCCGGCGGCGAGCGGGCGCATCTGCTCGACCATCTCCTCGGCGAGCTGGGCGAGGCTGGTCGCCTCGACCTCGAGCTGCACCGATCCGGCGTCGTACCGGCTGATCTCGAGCAGATCCGCCAGCAGCGTCTCGAAACGCTGCACCTGGGTGTGCAGCAGCTCTGCGGTGCGGGCGGTGACCGGATCGAAATCGTCCCTGGTGTCGTTGATCATCTCGGCGGCCAGGCGGATCGTGGTCAGCGGCGTGCGCAGCTCGTGCGAGACGTCCGACACGAAGCGCTGCTGCACGAGCGAGAGCTCTGCGAGCTCTTTGATCTGACTCTGGATGCTGTCGGCCATCGCGTTGAACGAGCGCCCGAGGCTCGCGAGCTCGTCTTCGCCGTACACCGGCAGGCGCACCTCCAGATCGCCCCCCGCGAGACGCTCACTGGTCTCGGCCGCCTCGATGATCGGCGCGGACACCGAGCGCAGCACCAGCCACAGGATGCCGGTGATCAGCGCGACGAGCGTGATCCCGGCGAACCACAGCGTGCGCTGCACGAAGAGCAGGGTCTCGTCGGCGTCCGCCAGATCGTAGGCGATGTACACCTCGTAGGTGCCCACACCGCGGAACTCGAGCAGCTGGCCGACGACGATCCCCGCGGCGACGGTGCCATCCGCCTGGGGCAGAGCGATCGACTGCCAGGCCTGCCGGGTCGCCACCTGCTTCACGCGGGTGCGCAGCTCGTCGCTGAGCGCCAGCTGCGCTGACGAGTACTCGAGGCTGCGGAAGCCGGTCGGCGTGTAGCCGTCGCCCTGGGCCGAGGAGATGAACCCGACGATGCGGCTCGACGAGGCCGTCCGGCCCAGCACGCGCTGCGCTTCGCCCCACACCGCGGCGATCGTGGCGCGGTCATCGCCGGTCTGTCCTGAGTCGAGCTGCTTCTGCGCGGCCGACACCGCTGCTCGGGCGTTGTGCAGCGCTTCGTCCTTGCGCGATTCGAACAGGTCGCCGCGGATCACCAGGGCGATCACGACGCAGATGATGAAGATGGCGAGCGAGGTGAGCACCAGCGTGACCGCCGTGGCGCGGAACCGCATCGATGTGCGCCACAGGGCGGAGAGCACCTCGGGCCACCTGCGCGGCCCGCCCCAGAGCGCTGCGGTGACGCGCGTCGGAGGATTCACGGCCACGCTCGGACCTAGCCGACGCTGCCCGCGCGATAACCCACGCCGCGGACGGTCGTCACGATGCGGGGGTTGTCGGGGTCGAGCTCGACCTTCGCGCGCAGCCGCTGCACGTGCACGTTCACCAGGCGCGTGTCGGCCTTGTAGTGGTAGCCCCACACCTGCTCCAGCAGCATCTCGCGAGAGAAGACCTGCTGCGGCTTGGATGCCAGGGCGACGAGCAGCTGGAACTCGAGCGGTGTCAGCGCGATGGGTGCGGTGCCGCGGCGCACCTCGTGCGCGTCGACGTCGATCGTCAGGTCGCCGACCCGCAGCACCTCGGTCTCGGTCTGCGGTGCAGGCCGGAGACGGGTGCGGATACGTGCCACCAGCTCCTTCGGATTGAACGGTTTGACGATGTAGTCGTCGGCGCCGACCTCGAGGCCGCGCACGACATCCGCCGTGTCGGTGCGGGCGGTGAGCATGATGATGGGCACACCGGATTCGGCGCGGATGCGGGTGCAGATCTCGATGCCGTCCATTCCCGGCAGCATCAGGTCGAGCAGAACCAGGTCGGGGCGGCTGGAGCGCCACTCGTCGACCGCCAGCGCGCCGTCGGCGCAGAACAGCGCCTCGAAGCCCTCGGTGCGCAGCACGATCCCGATCATCTCGGCGAGCGCCGTGTCGTCGTCGACCACGAGGATACGAGAGGTCATGTTCCGCTCAGCCTCAGCTTTCTTCCCGGTGCGGCATCGGCAGCGCCCTGTGAGGCGGCTCGGATCAGCCTACTTGAGAATGCGCTGCACGCGCGGAGGCCGGCGCACGCGCCCCACCTTGGCGGTGTGCCACGATGGGAGGGCGCAGGGAGGGAGTGCGAATGAGCGGTCAGACCTGGACCCCCGCACCGAAGAAGAGTGCGATCCCGTTGCACCCGATGACATTCGGGATGATCCTGGGGCGATCGTTCAGCGCTCTGCGGCACAACCCGAAGGTGCTGTTCGGATTCGCCGTGGCCGTGCAGTTCGGCATCACTGCCATCGCCGTGGTCGTGATCGTGCTCGTCGCCGGCTTCTCAGCGGCGCGTATCGCGAGCGTGCCAGCCGGCTCCCCGGATCAGGGGCCGATCATCGCCGGCACCATCGCGATCAGCATCGTGGTCGGCATCGTGCTCACGCTCGCGAGCGTTGCCTTCACCTCGATCGTGCAGGGTCTCGTGGCCGCCGATGTGTCTTTCGCCGCGCTCGGCCGCAAGGCGCCGCTGCGGTCGCTGTGGTCGCGCGTGCGCCCCGCGTTCTGGCGACTGTTCGGCTATGCGCTGCTGCAGGGTCTCGCCGTGCTGCTCTGGATGCTCGCGGTCGCCGCCGCGGCGATCGCCATCATGGCCGGCAGCGACTTCTCGGGCGGCTCGATCGGGCTCGCGGTGGGGCTCGTCGTGCTGCTCGTGCTCGCGAGCATCCCGCTCGTGGTGTGGCTGGGCACGAAGCTGCTCGTGGTGCCCGCCGCCCTCGTGCTCGAGAGGGCACCGCTCGGCACGGCGCTCGTGCGCTCGTGGCGTCTCATCCGCGGTCGCTTCTGGCCTGCACTCGGTGTGATGTTCCTGATCGGCGCGATCATGGGGCTGGCAGCCCAGGTGGTCAGCGTGCCCGGCTCGATCATCTCGGGTGTGCTCGGCGGCGTCGTGGCGCCGTCAGGGTCACCCGATGAGAGCGAGGTGATCGCCGTCCTGACACTGACGATCCTGCCGCAGATCCTCGTGCTCGCCGTCCAGGCGATCACGCTCGTCGTGCAGGGCACCGGCGCGACCCTCATCTACCTCGACAGCCGCATGCGGTACGAGGGCCTGGATCAGACGCTGATCCGCTTCGTCGAGCGCAGCGCGCACGGCGCGGCCGACGCCGAACTCGGCGACCCGTACGCTGTCGATCCGGCACGCGCGGTGTCGAAGACTCCCCCACCCAAGCAGCAGGCTACGGCTTACGCCGGGTACCCGGCGGGCGCGTACGCCGGTCAGCCCTATGCGGGTCAGCCGTACGCCGGTCAGCCGTACGCGGGTCAGCCCTATGCGGGTCAGCCGTACACCGGCCAGCCGTATGCGGGTCAGCCCTATGCGGGCCAGCCGTACGCCGGACAGCCATACCCCGGCCAGCCCTACCCGGGACCGCAGCACCCGGCGCAGGCTCACCCGGCTCAGCCCTCCCCTGCTCAGCCCACCCCCTACCCGGCACAGCAGCCCCAGGCATCGCCTCCGGCGGCCCCGCCCGCGGCATCCTCCTCCGATGACTGGGCAGCGCCGGGCGGAGCCGGATGATCGCACTGCTCGCCGCCGCAGACGTGTTCGTCCCCGACGGCGCCGACGCGCGTCGGCGCGCGCAGGAGGAGCTGTCGAAGCCGGAATACCAGGCGGCGAAGCCGAACTGGTTCGACCAGCTCGCCACCGACGTCGCCGACTGGTTCTTCGGCCTGTTCGACGGCGAGGGCACCGGCGCCGTCGCCCCCCTGGCGCTCACGATCATCACGATCGTCGTCGTCGCCGCCGTGGTGGTCGCGCTCGTCCTCTGGGGGCGGCCCCGCTCGTCGCGGACGGTGCGCTCCCGCGCGGACCTGCTCGGAGAGAAGGACGACCGCACGGCGGCTCAGCTGCGCGCCGACGCCGAGCGCCGCGCGCGCGATGGCGACTGGGACGGCGCCGTCGTGCTGCGCTTCCGCGCCCTCGCCCGCGGGCTGCTCGAGCGCGACCTCATCGACCCCGCCCCTGGCGCGACCGCGCAGGGCATCGCTCGCGAGGCGGCTCCCGCGCTCCCGCAGCTCGCGGAGCCGCTGCACGCCGCCGCGACGCTGTTCGATGCGGTGCGGTACCTGGGCACGTCCGCGAGCGAGTCCGACTACCGTGCACTCGCCGCGACGGACGAGCGCATCAAGACGACCGCTCCGCACCTGCACGCCGGCACCGGGACGGTGCCCGCATGAGCTCCGCCGTCTCCCCGCCCGACACCCTCGGCAGCACCGCCGCCCCACCGCGACGCGGCCGGCGCGCCGACGTGCTCGGCTGGGTGTTCGTCGTCGCCCTGCTGGTCGGTATCGCACTGCTCTCACTGCGCCTGGTCACGACCGCACCTCCGCTCGAGGGCGTGCTCCATCCCGAGTCGCCGGCGCCGGGCGGTGCGAAGGCGGTCGCCGAGCTGGTGCGGCAGCAGGGCACCGAAGTCGAGGTGGTGCGCAGTCGCACGGCAGCCGCCGCCGCGCTCGATCCCGGCAGCACGCTCGTGCTGACCGACCCGGTCGCTCTCACCGACGACGCGGTGCTCGCCCTGCTCGACGACGCCGACCGCGTGGTGCTGCTCAGTACGAGCGCCCGCATGCTCGAGCTGCTCGACCTCGGCACCGGCACCGGCGGTCTCGGCGCGGTCGAGTCCGGCTGCGATCGCGCCGAGTTCGCCGACACGGGCACGGTCGAGACCGAGCGGATGTTCCAGCCCGCCGAAGGCGTCGACGGCTGCTTCCGTGGCGCAGACGGCGGCGGCGCGCTGCTGATCGCCGATCGCGACGGAACGCGGATCTCGTTCGTCGAGGCGACCCGCATGCTCTCCAACCGCCATCTCGCCGAGAACGGCAACGCCGCCCTCGGGCTCGCCCTGCTCGCGCAGACCGATCACGTGGTCTGGTACGTCGGATCGCTCGAGGACGGCGACCGAGTGGCCGACGATTCCGCGACCCTCGGCGAACTCACCCCCACGTGGCTCACGCCGGCCATCCTGCTCCTGCTCCTCGCCGGCATCACCGCGATCTGGTGGCGTGGAGCGCGCTTCGGCCCCCTGGTCTCGGAGTCGCTGCCCGTGACGGTGCGCGCGTCCGAGACCATGCACGGCCGGGCCCGCCTCACTGCCAAGGCCGCGGACGCCCCGCATGCCGCCGCCGCGATCAGAGCGGGCACGCGCGCCAGGCTCGCGCAGCGCCTAGCCCTCAGCCCGCGGGCGACAGACGTGGAAGTCGCGGATGCGGCATCCGACCGTCTCGGCGTGCCGCGCGGGGCGCTGCACGACCTGCTCGGCGGCGCCGCACCCGCCGACGACCGCGAGCTCGTCGAGCTCGCCAGACGACTCGCCGAACTCGAGACGGCGGTCATAGCCGCCCATACCGAAAGGACCCGCCCGTGAGCGATGAGAGCATCACCCCCACCGCGACGCTGGACGACGATGCGCTGCGCCAGGCGATGCACCGCGTGCGCACCGAGGTCGACAAGGCCGTGATCGGGCAGGCCGGCACGGTCACCGGACTGCTCGTCGCGCTGCTGGCCCGCGGCCACGTGCTTCTGGAGGGCGTGCCGGGAGTTGCGAAGACCCTCGTGGTGCGCAGCTTCGCACGCGCCGTCGGACTCGACACCAAGCGGGTGCAGTTCACCCCCGACCTCATGCCGGGCGACGTCACCGGCTCTCTCGTCTACGACGCCCGCACCGGCGAGTTCGAGTTCCGCGCGGGCCCCGTGTTCACCAACATCCTGCTCGCCGACGAGATCAACCGCACTCCTCCCAAGACGCAGGCCGCCCTGCTGGAGGCGATGGAAGAGCGTCAGGTGTCTGCCGACGGCATGAGCCGGCCGCTGCCGGATCCGTTCCTCGTCGCCGCCACGCAGAACCCCGTCGAGCACGAGGGCACGTACACGCTGCCCGAGGCGCAGCTCGACCGGTTCCTGATGAAGCTCGTGGTCGGGATGCCCGAGCGCGACGCGGAGGTCTCGGTGCTGCGGCTGCACGCGAGCGGGTTCTCGCCGCGCCTGCTCACCGGCGTGCAGGCCGCCGTGACCGCCGATGAGATCCGCGCCGCGCAGGACGCCGCGGCGCGCGTGCAGGTGAACGATGACGTGCTCGGGTACGTCGTCGACCTGGCGCGGGCCACCCGGCACTCACCCTCGGTCGAGCTGGGCGCCAGCCCCCGCGCGTCGACCGCACTGCTCGCGGCCGCCAAGGCCTGGGCCTGGCTGAACGCCTCGACGGCCGTGACGCCCGATCACGTGCAGACCATGCTCATGCCGGTGTGGCGTCACCGCCTGCAGCTGCGACCGGATGCCCAGATGGAGGGCGTCTCCCCCGACGCCGTGCTGCAGTCGGTGGTGCAGCAGACCCGAGTGCCGATCTGACATGTTCGTCACCGCCCTGCTCGCCCCGCTGATCGCGCTGGGTGTCGTGCCGACCGCGCTGCTCGGCGCTGCCGGTGCGCCGCCATGGGCGGTGTTCGGAGGCTGGATGCTGCTGTGCGTCGTGCTCGTGACGATCGACGTCGTGACCGCTCCTGACCCGCGTGCGCTGATCGTCACCCGGTCGATCCCCGCGCGGGCGCGACTGGGCGAGCCGGTGCAGACCAGCGTCGCCGTGCAGAACGTCGGCGGTCGCACGCTCCGCGGGCAGCTGCGCGACGCCTGGCAGCCGACCGCAGGCGCTTCGGACGAGCGCGTGCCGCTCAGCATCCCGGCGGGCGAGCGTCGCCGCTTCGAGGTGCCGCTGCTGCCGCGACGCCGCGGCGAGCTGGTCAGCGAGTTCGTCGTGGTGCGCTCGCGCGGACCTCTGGGGCTCGCCGGACGACAGACGCGGCACGACGTGCGGGGGGCGCTGCGCGTGCTGCCCGCGTTCAGCTCACGCAAGCACCTGCCGTCGCGCCTCGCCCGACTGCGCGAGCTCGACGGGAACACCTCCATCCAGGTGAGGGGCCAGGGCACCGAATTCGATTCGCTGCGCGAGTATGTGCGCGGCGACGACATCCGCTCCATCGACTGGCGGGCCACCGCACGAGCAGGCACCACCATGCTGCGCACCTGGCGCCCGGAGCGCGACCGCCAGGTCGTGATCCTGATCGACACCGGCCGCACCGCCGCCGCGCGCGTCGGCGACAGCACCCGGCTCGACGCCTCGCTCGAGGCCGCTCTGCTGCTCTCCGCCCTGGCCGCGCGTGCGGGCGACCACATCAACCTGCTCATGTACGACCGGGCGACCCGCGCACGCGTCACCGGGGTCGAGGGCGCCGCCCTTCTGCCGGCGCTGACCGACGCGATGGCACCGGTGCACGCGCGCCTGGTCGACACCGACTGGGCCGGCGCGTTCGCCGCGATCCGCACGCTCACCACGCGGCCGTCGCTGATCGTCGTGCTCACCGCGCAGGACGCGGCGGAGACCGCCCGGGGCTTCCTCGGGGCGTTCCCCGCCGCCTCTCGGGCGACGACCGTGCTGGTCGGCTCGGTGACCGACGAGTCGATCGGGGACCTCGCCCGGCGACGGGAGTCGAGAGCCGACGTCTACCTCGCCGCCGCGGCCGAGCAGACGATGGCCGATGCGCAGGTCGTCGCCGACGCCATCCGTCGCGCCGGTGGGGAGGCGATCGCTGCGGATCCCGAGCAGCTGCCGCCGCGCATCGCCGACCGCTACCTGGAGCTCAAAGCCGCGGGACGTCTGTGACGCGCTGACCCGACGCATTCGCTTTTCTGACTCATTCAGAATAAGATTGGGGGCATGCCCCCCTCCGACACCGCTGCCCAGCAGCGCCTGCGCGATGCCGGACTGCGCGTCACCGTGCAGCGGATCCGTGTGCTCGAGGCTCTCGCCGCACGGCCGCACGCTTCGGCGGACATCGTCTTCACCGGCATCCGCGAGGCACTCCCCGGCATCGCGCTGGCGACGGTCCACGGCATCCTGAACGACCTCACCGACGCCGCCATCGTGCAGCGCGTCAACCTGCCCGACGTCGGCAGCGCGCTGTACGAGCTGCGCAGCGACGACAATCACCACCACGTGCAGTGCGTCGGCTGCGGGCGCGTCGAAGACGTCGCCTGCGCGATCGGCGCAGCCCCCTGCCTGCACCCCTCCCACGACCACGGCATGCGAATCCTCGAAGCCGCGGTCACCTACCGAGCCCTCTGTCCCGAATGCGAAAGGAACGGCAATGGCTGACAAGCCCGCAACCACCACCCAGACAGGAACTCCGGTCGCGAGTGACGCGCACTCGCTGACCGTGGGCGCCGATGGCGTCACGGCGCTGCACGACCGGTACCTGGTCGAGAAGCTCGCCTCGTTCAACCGCGAGCGCGTGCCGGAGCGCAACCCGCACGCCAAGGGCGGCGGCGCGTTCGGCGAGTTCGAGGTCACCGAGGACGTCTCGGCATACACCCGCGCGGCCGTCTTCCAGCCCGGCGCGAAGAGCGAGACGCTGCTGCGCTTCTCGTCCGTCGCCGGCGAGCAGGGCTCGCCCGACACCTGGCGCGACGTCCGCGGCTTCTCGCTGCGCTTCTACACCACCGAGGGCAACCTCGACATCGTCGGCAACAACACCCCGACCTTCTTCCTGCGCGACGCGATGAAGTTCCCCGACTTCATCCACTCGCAGAAGCGCCTCGGCGCCTCCGGTCTGCGCAACGCCGACATGCAGTGGGACTTCTGGACCCTCTCCCCCGAGTCGGCCCACCAGGTCACCTATGTGATGGGCGACCGCGGCCTGTCGCGCTCGTGGCGCCACCTCAACGGCTACGGCTCGCACACCTACCAGTGGGTCAACGCAGCCGGAGAGCGCTTCTGGGTGAAGTACCACTTCCTCTCCCACCAGGGTGTGGAGCGCATGTCGGCCGGCGAGGCCGAGCGCATCGCCGGTGAGGACGCCGACTACTACCGTCGCGACCTGTACGAGGCGATCGAGCGCGGCGACTTCCCCAAGTGGGACGTGCACGTGCAGATCATGCCGTACGAAGAGGCGAAGACCTACCGCTATAACCCATTCGACCTCACCAAGACGTGGTCGAAGAAGGACTACCCGCGCATCAAGGTGGGCACGTTCACGCTCAACCGCAACCCGCAGAACTTCTTCGCCGAGATCGAGCAGGCGGCCTTCTCGCCCGGCAACCAGGTTCCCGGCACCGGCATCTCGCCCGACAAGATGCTCATGGCGCGCGTGTTCTCGTACTCCGACGCGCAGCGCTACCGCATCGGCGCGAACTTCAACCAGCTGCCGGTGAACCAGCCGCACGCGGCCCAGGTGCGCAACTACATGCACGAGGGTCAGATGCAGTACCACTACGCCCCCGCCGAGCACCGGGTGTACACCCCGAACTCGTACGGTGCCGCAGGCGGCCCCGAGGCCGACCCGCTGCTGGGCGTCGAGGCGAGCTGGGAGTCCGACGGCGAGCTGGTGCGCTCTGCGGCCACGCTGCGCGAGGATGACGGCGACTTCGTCCAGGCGAGCATCCTCTACCGCGAGGTGTTCGACGACGAGGCGCGCGAGCGATTCGTGCAGACCCTCGTCGGCCAGTACAACGGACTGACCGTTCCCGCCATCCAGGAGCGCTTCTTCTGGTACTGGGGCCAGGTCGACCAGGACCTCGAAGCCCAGCTGCGTGCGCTCGCGGGTGCACCGATCGGTGAGCCCGAGCCGATCGGCATCGGCGAGTAATCCGGCTCACGCGCACACGAGGCCCCTTCATCCCCGCGATGGAGGGGCCTCGGCGTGTGCCGGCACGGCTGGCATCGCGATGCGGGATCATCGAAGGACGATCCGGCGCGAGGCCGGCATGATGAGGAGAACCGGCATGACCGAACCCCGCACGTCCGTCGCAGCCGCGGCCGCCTCCCGCAGCGCCCGGCTCACCGCCGAGGGCTTCGGCTCGTTCCTGATCGTGTTCATCGGCGTCGGAGCGTCGCTGTTCACCGCCACGCTGTTCGCCGATCCCGGGGCGGGGTCGGCGGTCAACCTGACGGTCGCGCTCGCATTCGGCATCGCGCTGCTCGCCGCCTTCACCTCGTTCGCGGGAATCTCGGGCGGGCACTTCTCCCCCGCCGTGACCATCGGCGCCGCAGCCGCGGGCCGTCTGGCATGGCGCGATGCGCTGCCGTACGTGCTCGCCCAGGTCGTCGGCGGCGTGATCGCGTCGACGGCGCTCATCGTCGTCGGCCTGTTCGGCCCCGAACGCTGGCTGGAGCGAGTCCAGGATGCCGGGTTCGCGAGCACCGGCTGGGGCACGCTCTCACCCGGCGGCTTCGGGATGCCCGCGGCGATCGTCATCGAGGTCGTCCTCACCGCCCTGCTCGTGCTGGTGTTCCTCAGCGTGACGCACCCCGAGCGCCGCGCCGCAGCGGGCGGCGTGGCGATCGGCCTCACCTTCGCCGCCATCCAGTTCGTCGCCATCCCGGTCGCCGGGGGTGCCGCGAACCCGGCGCGCTCCATCGCCACCGCCATCTACGGCGGGATCGGCCCGCTCGCCCAGCTCTGGGTGTTCCTCGTCTTCCCCGCCCTCGCAGCGGCGGCCATCGGGGTCGCCTACCGTGCGCTGTTCGACGGCACGGTCGAGTCCGACGGCACGGTCGACGGGGGCGCGACTGACGCGGGCTCGACCCCGCTCACCCCGCGGTGAGTGTCGGCGTGCCCGCTTCGTACTCGACGAGGTCGCCGCTCTCGCCGCGGCGCGCGGCACGTCGGCCGATGACGAGCATGTAGAACAGGAACGCGCCCAGAGCCAGCGCTCCGATGCCGATCTTCACCGGCCACGGCAGATCCGAGCCGGTGACGAAGCCCTCGACGAGGCCGGAGAGGAACAGCGCGAACACCAGACCGATCGCGACCGTGGCGAGCGATCGCCCGCCCGCCGCGAGCGATTCGGCTCTGGTCCGTCTTCCGGGGGCCGCCCACGCCCAGAAGATGTGCAGGCCGGCGGCGGCCGCGACGAAGATCGCGGTCAGCTCGAGCAGCCCGTGCGGCAGGATGTGCAGCAGCATCGTGTCGAGATGCCCGTAGGCCGACATCACCGCAGCCGCGACGCCGAGCCCGAAGGCGTTCTGGATCAGCATCCACACCGGCCAGATGCCGGTCACGCCGAACAGCACGCACTGCATGGCGATCCAGGCGTTGTTCAGCCACACCATTCCCGCGAACGACGCCATCGGGCCGTAGTAGTCGACGAAGTCCTCCTCGGCGTACTGCCTGAGCACGTCGGGCGGTCCCAGCGACGCGATTCGCGCCGGGTCACTGGCGATCCAGGCGCCCGTGATCGCGACCACGAGCACGAACGCGACCGCGATGATGCCGGTCGTCCAGCGGATCCGGTAAAGCGCCGCAGGCAGCTGCAGCGCGAAGAAGCGTCCGGCCTGTGCGAGAACGTTGTCGCTCGCCCCGGTGAATCGCAGCCGCGCGGCGGCGAGGATCGTCGACAGGTACGCGCCCTGCGGCGAGTCACCCACCGAGGTCTTCAGCTCGGCGAGATCGGCGGATGCCGCGCGGTATCGGATGATCAGCTCGTCGACCTCCGCGCCGCTCAGGCGCCGTCTGCGGCTCAGCGCATCGAGCCGTTCCCATTCCGGGCGGCGGGCGTCGGCGAGGGCATCGGCATCCACCTGATTTACTGTACTCATGTCTGCCACGATCACCGACGAGCAGGAGATCCTGTCCGGCGAGGCCGTCGCCATCGACGTGCAGCCGGTCGGCTTCGTGCTGCGCGCCGCCGGCGCACTGATCGACATGGTCATCGGGTTCGCGCTGTTCCTCGCCGTCACGTTCGTGCAGGTGTGGCTGATGAGCGAGGGCCTGCTGACCGAGCACACCTTCCGCATCCTGGTGATCTGCGCGGCGGTGCTGAGCTTCCTCGTGCTGCCGATCACCGTCGAGGTCGCGATGCGCGGCCGCAGCGTCGGCAAGCTCGCGGTCGGCGGACGGATCGTCCGCGTCGACGGCGGGGCGATCACCTTCCGGCACACGTTCATCCGCGCGCTCGTGGGCGTGCTCGAGGTGTACATGACTTTCGGTGGGGCGGCGGTGATCACCGGTGCGCTCACCGCGCGCTCGCAGCGCCTCGGGGATCTCGTCGCCGGGACCTACTCGCAGCGCGTGCGCACGCCCGCGCTGCCCTCGCATCAGCCGCACCTGCCGCCGTCGCTGCACGGGTGGGCGACCGTCGCCGACGTCGCCCGGATGCCCGATCGCCTCGCTCGGCGCATCTCCCAGTTCCTCGCCAACGCGCAGCGTCTGTCGCCCTCGGCGCGCGCGAGCGTCGCGCACGAACTCGCCCTCGAGGCGCAGCCGTACATCTCACCGCTGCCCGCCGTGACCCCCGAGGAGCTGCTGCGGGGCATCACGGTGCTGCGTCGCCAGCGCGAGCAGCGGGCGCTGGCCCTCGCCGATGAGCGAGCCGAGCGACTGAGCGGGCGGCGCATCGGCCTCTGACGAGAGGCCGATCAGCCGCACGTCGTCACGAGCGCATCGCCTCGTGGCGGATCACCAGCCATCCGGCGGGCACCGAGAGCCGGTCCGCATGCTGAGCGCACAGGTCGTGCGCGTGCGGGTCGCCACCGGGGCCGAGCGGACCGAGCGCGGCCATCTGATCGCCGTAGTCGAAGGTGAGCGTCGCGACCGCCTCGCGCGCACAGGCGACCTTCGAGCACAGCCGTTCGCCGACGGCCAGATACGCGTCGAGGCGCGGCCCTTCGTCGAGGCGCGGTGTTCGGTCATGGCGGAGTCGTTCGTCCATCGCGTCCACACTATGACCGGGTCGGGTGAGAGAGGTGCAGCCGCGCGGCAGCGCATAGACTTTCGGCATGCCCGGCCGACGCTCCTCCCCCGCACCGCGGCGCGGCGCACGTCACGGCCGCCACGGCCGCCTCGGGCGCAGTGAGGTCGTCCGACCACCCCTGCCCCCGCTCGACGGGCGACTCGACCGGTTCGAGATCACGGTCGGCAGCGCCGTCGAATACCTCCGCGGCACCTGGGAAGAGCTGCGCGAGGTCCGCTTCGAGATCGCCGCGATGCCCGCGCACGACCGCGCCGACGGCATCCCGCTCTGGCGCGCCGACCCGGCAGCCCAGCGCGTGACGCTGTACCGCGTGCCGATCGAGCGTCTGCTGCCGAAGGGGCACGACGACGCAGCGCACCGCCGCATGGCCGTCGAGAGCGCCGTGTTCCACGCGGCGGCGGAATATGTCGGGCGCGAGCCCTGGGAACTCGGACCCGACGGCCGCGACCACTGACCCTCGCCCGCATCCCTCGGGCGAGGCGAGCGGTCGTCAGGGAAGCACGATGATCGGCTGCTGCGTTGTCGGCGGCGCCCACAGCGGCCAGCCCGCGATCGCCGCCTCGCCGAGCATGCCGACCGCGGCGTGAACCGTGCCGTCGGCGCGCAGAAGATGCTCGCCGGGCTGCAGCGACACCTGCTCCACGCCGTTCCCGGGCAACTCGATGGTCCGCTCGTCGACGCCCTCCAGGGTCACGGTGGCGGTGCTGTCCTCGGCGTTGCTCAGGTACAGCATCGCCGACGGGCCGCTCGGCACGCTGAACGGCACGCTGCCGGTCAGCTGCGGGGCGGGCAGCATCCAGCCGAAGTCCTCGCGTCCCTGCGCCCGCACCGTCTGACGGGCGCCGGCGACGATCGGCACGGTGGCATCGATCTCGATGTCGTGCGCGCCGGCGCCCATCCCGGTCAGCGAGATCTCGGTGGGAGTGGCCGCGGTGAGCTCGACCACGTACTCGTCGGAGTCCACCTTGCCGTCGGCACCGCGCACGCGCACGGTCGCGGTGGCGTTCTCCTGCGGCGCGAGGATGCGCAGCAGGATGCCGGTCGAATCGTCGCCGTCGGAGATCGGCTGCGACTGCGCACCCAGCAGGCGCAGGCTCCGCTGCGCGCCGCCGACGCCGTCCTGCACGTCGACGCCGACCGCATCGAGCGTGCGCACGCGCGCCGACTGCAGTGCGGCCCGCACCGGAGCGCCGGTGGCGACCACCTCGATCACCGGCCGCGGTTCGGCGCCGGCGACGGATGCCAGCGTGAGCGTCGTCTGGGTCTTCGGCGGCACGATCTTGGTCGTCGTCCTGCGCTGCGAGCCGTAGACGTTCAGCTCGACGGTCGAGGGCACCTCGGCCGGGTTGGACAGCACGATCACGTCCGACGATCCCGTCGATCCGTCGCCGCCGACCAGCCAGGAGCGCATCCCCGCCTCCCGGCACGGCGCTGCAGCGTATCCGCGCAGGTCCTCGTCGTCGACGCTCACCGACTCCGACGCGGAGATCAGCGGCGCGCTGCGGTCGGCGACCGCAGCCGTGATGCTCTGTGCACCCTCCCCGCCCAGCACGTCCGGCATCGCCAGGTCTGTGGTGCGCGTCTCATGGCCGCGATCGTCGACCCGCAGGGTCGGTGCGGCTGCCGAGACGAGAAGATCGGCCCGGCTCGAGTCGCGACCCAGCGCTCGGAACGCTCCGTTGCAGACGATCAGCGCGTCTCCCGGCACCGGGGTCACGGTCGCCGCAGCGGGCTCGTTCTGCACACTCGGCCAGGGTGCGGCGACAGCCGCGGCGACGCCCAGCACGCACGCCGCGGCGACGGCTGCTCCGGTCGCGATGCGGGCGCCGGTGGCCGCGAGGCGGATCGTGCTCTGCTTCATCGGATCTGCTCCTCGACGGCGGGGGGCGGTGATGCGTGGGCCGCGGTGGGCGGCACTCCTCCGGCGGGTTCGGGCACGCTCTGCTCGGTCTGGGAGGTGGTGTCGCCGGGGTGCGCGTCGGTGTCGTCGTTCGCCCGCTGCGGGGTGATCGGCTCATCGAGCGAACGCCCGACCACACGGGAGCGCGAGCGGGCCGCTCGACGCGACGCCCGGGTCGGGATCGACAGCAGCACGGCGGCGAGCACCACGATGAGCTGACCCAGCCCGATGAGACTCCCGAGGGTGCGCTGCGTGTGCGACGGCTGGGCCCGCTCCGCGGGCGTCTCGGCGGTCTGCCACAGCATCCCGTTCGGTGTGCTGCCCGCCTTCACGAACCCGGCGCGCCGGTCGATCGCCGTGATCGCGGCGTCGCTCATGCGGCGGGCCTGATCGCTCTGCCCGGGACGCGACGAGAGCAGGACGAAGCCGATGCCGCGATCGACGAGTGCGGCCGCCGCGTCGAAGTCCCGCGCCGAGAGCAGATCGACGGCGTCGGCGGCGAGGCCGTCGTCGTGCACGCGGGTCGCCGTGGTGAGCATCGTGGTCTGCGCGCTCAGCGTGGCGCTCGGGCCCCACACCAGCTGCGTGGCGAGGGAGCCGTCGTCGAGCGGGGTCATGACGAGCGTGCCGCTGTCGACGTCGTCCGAGGCGTGCGCTGCGACCAGAGCGGGCAGCGTGCTGGTGGCGCCGTTACGGATCTGCGCTTCGCCGAGGTTGACGGCCAGCAGGCCGGGCACGGCGCAGACGAGCACGCCGGCGGCGGTGATGAGCGCCGCGGCCGACCGCAGTGTCGGCACCGCCACGACCGTGTCGAGGGTGACCAGAGCGGCGCCGACGGCGCCGAGCCAGGCGAAGCTCAGACCGGTGCCGGGCCAGATGCCGACCGCGTCGCCCTGCGCGAACGACACCTGCACGCCGACCGCGAGCATCGAGGTGAGCAGCCCGACCGCGGTGGTGGCCAGCAGGGCGAAGCCCGCGCGCCAGCGGGGCGAGAGCGCCGAGGTCAGAGCGAGCAGGGCCACGGGAACGAGCAGCAGGGCGACGAAGGGCGCGAAGCTGCCGTCGAGCAGCCACTCCCACCCGCCTCGGTCGGGGGCCGGGAACCCCTGCGCGATGAGCAGGCGCCCCGCGGCATCCGAAGCTGCCTGGGCGAGCGGGGCGACAGCGCCCGGGTCGGCCAGCAGCGCCCACGGGTCGCCGTGACGCAGCTGCCAGTAGATGAGTGGCGCGAACAGCGCGGCCGCGGGGATCAGCAGCCAGAACACGCGCACGGCTCCGCGCACACGGCCCGCGGCGAGCATCGCCATCACCGTCAGACCCCACAGCGCCGCGAAGGCCGGGGCGAGCGACGGGGCGCAGGCGAGGGATGCCGCCGTGAGGAGGGATGCCGCTCCCGCCGCGCCCCAGGATCGGTGCGCCACCACCGCGGAGTGGAACAGCCAGGGCAGCAGCAGGTGCAGCAGCACGGCAGCGGGTCGGCCCTGAACGAGAGCGGCGAGGAAGGTGGGCGCCAGCGCCCAGAGCACGCCGCCGAGGATCCGAAGGCCCGACCGGTCGGTGATCCGGGTCGCGGCGAACCATCCGCCGAGCACCGCGAGCGGCAGGGCGCCCAGCCACAGGAGCACGACCGCGAACGACGGCGAACCCGGCCAGAGGGTGCCGAGCACCGCGAGCACTGCCGCGAACGGGTCGGCGGGGCCGATGATCCCGGCACCGAGGTCGCGCAGACCCCATCCGGCGTCGTTCCAGAGGTCGGCGACGCTCTGCTGCATCGGCAACAGCTCGCCGCCGCCGATGCTGGGCCAGGCGAGCAGGGGGAAGAAGGCGGCGACGCTGACGACGAGCGCGGCGAGAACCGCCCACGCTCCGCCGCCGCTGAAGAAGTGCAGCTCGCTGACGGCGCCGCGCTCGCTGCCGTGCCCGTCGTCGAGGCGGTGCCGCAGCTGGGTACGGGTCACGCGCAGCGGCGCGATGCCGGCCCACGACGCGGTGCGGAACGAGCGGATGGCGCGTCGCGAGCGGGTGACCGCGGGCACGGCGAGCATGGCTGCCAGAGCCGCGCCCCATTCGGGGATGACCGATCCCGGCCGCTTGCCGATGAGGTGGATGATCGAGCGCCACAGGGCCAGCGGCAGCAGGCTCAGCCAGTGCAGGGGCACCGCGACGGCGGGCGCGTACGCGAGTCGGCGGTGCAGCTGAGCGCGGCGGCTCGTCCAGGTTCGCGCCGTCTGTCGCTGCGGGAGCGCGGCGACGCCGTCGGGTCGCACGCCGATCCGCGCCTTCGGCACGAGCACGATGCGCGCACCGCCGAGCCGAGCGCGCACACCCAGGTCGAGTCCCTCGTCGGCACCGCCGAGACCCGGATCCGGACGCAGCACCGCTGGTGCGGCTCCGCGGATGAGCATGCCGCGCACATCCGCTCCGAGTGCGTCCTCAGCGGCGTCGTGCTGACCCTGGTCGAGTTCATCGGAGGCGAGCTCGACGGCACGGCCGAACCGGCTCATGCTGACACCCAGCGAGACGATCTCCCGGTCGTCGTCGTGCCTTACGAGCTTGGGCGCGGCGAGCGCCGCCGACGGCGAGCGCTCGAGCGATCCGGCGAGAAGCTGCAGCGCCTTGCGGCGGGGCCGAGAGTCGTGAGTGAGCATCCAGACCGAGCTGCCGGTCGCCACGCGCGGCTGGGCGAGCGCGACGGCCTCGGCGAACGTGGTGGTCGCGCGTGCCTCGATGATCGCCTCGACGCTGTGCCCGATGCCGTCGATGGCCCTCACCTGTGCGCCGCTGCCCAGGACGACGACGGTGACGGCATCGGGCGGCGTCGTCTGACTGCGGAGGGCGTCGAGGGTCTCGCTGAGCTGTGCGGCTGCGGAGTCGCCGGTGCGTGCGACGACGATGGCGTGTACTCGGGATGGCATGGCAGAGCCAGCCTAGACAGGCATCCGCGGGGCGCCGGTCATCGGACTCGGCGTGCCCGCGAAGCCGTCAGCTCGCGCGGCGCTTGAGCTTGCGACGCTCGCGCTCGCTCAGACCACCCCAGATGCCGAATCGCTCGTCATTGCTGAGGGCGTACTCGAGGCACTCGCCCCGTACATCGCACGATGTGCAGATGCGCTTGGCGTCTCGTGTCGAGCCGCCCTTCTCGGGGAAGAACGCCTCGGGGTCGGTCTGCGCGCACAGCGCGTCGACCTGCCAGGCGAGCGCGCCATCATCCTCGGCGTCAGCCCGGCGTACACCGGGTACGCCGAGGTTCACTGGATCGACGAACCAATTCTCGGGAACGTCCGACCGGTAACCCGTCATCTCGATCTCCCAACCCTGCATGTGCCCTCTCCGGGCCGTGCACCACTAATTACACCCGTGTCATTCGCCGCGGTCAAGTCGCGGATCGTAAACCCTCAACGGGGCGTTTAAGGTTCATTGAGTCTCATCGGCGTGTCGCGGCGGCGAGAACGGACGAAACCGGAGCGGGTGCGGGCGGTGCCGGCGCGATAGCCTGAACCCGATGGCCGTGTACAGCAAGCATCCCGTGGCCCCTCGCCCCGCGGCACCGCCGCGCGAGGCGACCGGGCATCTGCTGGTGCGCGCGTACAGCGTGCTGGCCATGTTCTGCCTCTTCGCGCACACGGCGGTGTTCAACACCTTCGGCGCGCTCGGGTCGGGCATCCTGCTCGTGATCCTCGCGGCCGGCGCCCTGGCCATCTGGGTACCCGAGGTCGTCGCGCAGCGTCCCACCCGCTTCCCCTGGCGCCGGCTGCCGTGGGCTGCGCTCGGCTACGCGACCCTCGCCCTGGCATCCACCCTGTGGTCCCGCTGGCCCGCCGCCACGCTGCTCACCTGGTCGCTGCTGGCCGCCATCACCGTGACGGCCGTGCTCATCGCGACCACCCTCACCTGGAACGAGATGGCCCGGGCGATCTCGAGCGCGCTCAAGCTGGTCCTGGGTCTCTCCCTGGTGATCGAGCTGTGGGTCGCGCTCGTGCTGCGGCGCCCCCTGCTGCCGAACTTCGTGGACCTGCCCGAGGGGAAGATCGACCCTCACCTCTACTGGGTGCGCGGAAACCTGTTCGACGACGGTCGGATCCAGGGGGTGGTGGGCAACGCGCACGCTCTCGCGATGATGTGCCTGTTCGCGCTGATCGTCTTCGCGGTGCTGTATGCCAAGCAGGTGCGCCGGCGCACCATGCTCATCTTCTGGGCGGTGCTCGCCGCCGTGCTGCTCGTGAAAGCCGCGTCGGCCACCGTGTACCTCAGCATCGCCGTCGTCGTGGTCGTGCTGGCCGCCGTGTTCATGATGCGTCGGGCATCTCCGCGCCGACGCGGCCGGCTCTACCTGCTCTTCGCCGCCGTCGCCGTCGTCGGCATCGGTGGTGCGGTGCTGCTGCGCGACCGGATCCTCTCGGCTCTCGGCAAGGACGGCGACCTCACCGGGCGCACCGAGATATGGCAGGCCGTGTGGGAGCGCGCGATCACCCGGCCGGTGTTCGGCAACGGCTTCTCCTCCCCCTGGGTGCCCTGGGATCCGGCATTCGACGGCTGGATCCTGAACCACGGGCTCAGCGTCTTCCACGCGCACGACATGTGGCTCGACGTGTTCCTGCAACTGGGCGTCGTGGGCGTCGTGCTGATGGCGGTCGCCTGGCTGGCACTCCTGTGGCGGGCGTGGTTCTTCGCCGTCGACCGGCCGCGGTGGGACCTCGACGCCCGCCGCCCTTACTCCCCCCTATCGCTGCTGCCCGTGCTGTTCACGGCGGTGCTGCTCGTCGAGGGCCTCGCCGAATCGGCGCCCATCATGCTGTGGGGCTGGCTGCTGCTGATCCTGCTCTCGTTCAAGATGAAGGCCGTGCCGCTCATCGGCGTCGGCGTCGGGGAGCGCACCCCCGTCATCTCGCACGGCCCGCAGCCGCGGCAGGTGCCATGACACCGCGGCGCTTCGTCGTCTCACTGCTGGGCTCGGCGCTGTTCGCCCGTGCCTACACGCTGACCGCACTCACCGCGGTGTTCTCGTCGTTCCTGATCGAACGGATGATGTCGCCGGTGAGCCTGGCGACGATCATCGGCGCGCTCGCGGTGCTCGGCGTCGCCGTGCTCGTCGTGCGCCGAGACGAGCTGTCTCTGTTGCGCTTCGCCCCGACGTCGCTGCTCGGCTTTCTGCTGCTCGCGCTGCTGAGCGCGCTCTGGTCGTCGGATGCAGGGGGCACGGTCGCCGGCTGGCTCACCCTGCTCGGGTACGCCGTGATCGCGATCACCATCGGGCACGTGCGCGACACGCTGCAGACGGTGCGCGCCATCGGCGACACCCTGCGCTGGCTGCTGGCCCTCTCGCTCGGGCTCGAGATCGTGTTCGGCATCCTGCTAGACAGCCCGTTCCGGTTGCTGGGCATCGAGGGCTCGCTCGCCGACGGCGGCCCCGTCCAGGGCATCTTCGGTACGCGCAACATGCTCGGCTTCATCGCGGTGGTCGCCCTGATCACCTTCGTGATCGAATGGCGCACGCAGTCGATCGGCCGCGTCGCGGGCGTGCTGTCGGTCGCGCTCGGCGGCTCGCTCGCGCTGTTCTCGGCCTCGCCGACGGTCGTCGTGCTCGCGGCGGCGGTGGGCGTGGCGACCGCTGCGCTGGTGATCGTGCGGCACACGCCCGCTCACCGGCGCAGCGCCGTGCAGGCGGCACTCGGCGGGCTGGTCGTGGTGGGACTGGTCATCGCGTTCGCGTTCCGGCATCGGATCATCCGGATGCTCGACGCCGGCTCGGATTTCTCGACCCGCGCCGATCTGTGGAACATGATGCTCGATTTCATCGCCCAGCGACCCGTCACCGGCTACGGCTGGTTCGGCCCGTGGCCGCGGGGCGAGTACCCGTTCACGTACATCAACTTCCTGCTGTCGGATCGACACCAGTCGGCGCTGAACGCATACTTCGACACGCTGCTGCAGCTCGGCTCGGCCGGGCTGGCGCTCTTCGTCGTGCTCGGCGGCGTTGCGCTGGTGCGCTCGTGGCTGGTGGCGAGCGTGCGACGCTCGGTGGTGTACGCGTGGACGCCGCTCGTGCTCGTCACGCTCGGTGTGGAGTCGATGTTCGAGAGCTTCGCGCTCACCGGAACCGGCTGGCTTCTGCTCGTGCTCTGCGCCCTGCGAGCCGGGCAGACCAGGTCGTGGCGAGAGAGCATCGATGCGGCGCACACTGGGGCGATCCCGACGCTCGGGCCGGAGCGTCCTCGCTGAGTCGTGCAAGCGGGGCTGTCGCCGAACTCTGAGGCCACGACAGGTAGGCTTTCTCTTCGTGACCCACGTGCTGCAGAACGTCGTCTTCCCGCTCGACCGCGACCCCGATCTGCTTCCCCTGTATGCGGACCCCGAGACCTGGTCGGTCATCGACGAAGAACCGGTGCGTGTGAGCAATGTCGCGCATCTGGGCAACATTCTCGGCAGGCATAGCGCTCGTGTCGTCTCCGGCCGCCGCGTGTCGCTGGGCACCTACTTCAACGCATTCCCCGCTTCGTACTGGCAGCACTGGACGAGCGTCCGGCAGGTGCAGTTGACGGTGCGGACCTCTGGTCCGGCGACAATCCTCGTCTACCGCTCGAACGGGGGCGGAGTCCGGCAGCGCATCGACACGCGCGAGGTATCGGGCGACGCGAGCACATCATTCGACCTGTCGCTCACCGAGTACAGCGACGGCGGATGGATCTGGTTCGATGTCGTCGCCGATGAGAATCACGCGGTTCTCGAAGGTGCACAGTGGACGACTGAGCAGGAGCCCGTCCGGCGCGGTAAGGCCTCGCTCGGCATCACGACGTACAACAAGCCCGACTACTGTGTGGAAACTCTGAAGGCTCTGGCCGCATCACCCGATGCTCTCGAGTTCGTCGACCGCATCTTCCTGATCGATCAGGGCACCCAGCTCGTCGCCGAGCAGGAGGGGTACGACGACGTCGCGGCCGAACTGGGTGAGACCCTCCAGATCATCCGCCAGGACAACCTCGGCGGATCCGGGGGCTTCGCTCGGTCGATGCATGAGACGCTGCAGCGACCGGAGAGCGACTTCGTCCAGCTTCTCGACGACGACGTCCGCATCGAGCCCGAGTCACTGCGTCGTTCGATCGTCTTCGCCCGCTACGCCACCACCCCGGTGCTCGTCGGCGGCCACATGTTCGATCTGCTCGACCGCCCGAAGCTGCACGGCTGGGCCGAAGTGGTCGACGAGCATCCTTTCATGTGGCGCAACCTGTATCAGGAGAAGATGCCGCACGATTTCGGCACAGCAAATCTCCGTCAATCGCCGCTGCTGCACATGCGGATGGACGCAGATTACAACGGCTGGTGGATGTGCCTCATCCCTCTCGACGCCATCCGCAAGGTGGGCCTCTCACTGCCGGCCTTCATCAAATGGGACGACGCCGAGTTCTGTCTCCGCGCCGGAGAAGCCGGCTTCCCCACCGTGTCGCTTCCCGGCGTCGCGCTCTGGCATGTGTCGTGGGTCAACAAGGATGATTCCATCGACTGGCAGGCCTACTTCCACGCGCGCAACCGGATCGTCGCCGGTCTGCTGCACTCGAACGCTCCCCGAGGAGGCCGGCTGCTCAAGCACAGCCTTCGGGTCGATCTCAAGCACCTGATGATGATGCAGTACTATCCCGTCGCCCTGCGCGCACGCGCACTGCATGACGTCTTGTCGGGTCCTGCTCACATGCGCGTGAACTTGGCGACGGCGATGCCCGCGGCACGCAAGCTGGCCGGGGAATTCCCCGAGACAGTGGTCAATCGCGACCCCAGCCGGGTTCTGCACTCGCGCAAGGGCAGGCAGGTGTACAAGCGCCTCAAGCAGCACCAGTTCGACAGCCCTACCGGACTTCGCCTTCGCTGGTTCACTCTTCGCACCCTGATCGCCCATTGGCTGCGCAGCCCCGATCCTGCCAACGTCGCTCAGCCCGAGGTCGAGTTCGGCAAGGGCGATGCCCACTGGTGGCGCGTGCCGCTTTTCGACAGCGTTCTCGTCAGCTCCGCCGACGGTTCCGGCAAGAACGTCTACACGCGCGATCGTGCTCAGTACCGACGGATGCTCACCGAGAGCGTCAGACTGCATCGACGTCTGCGACGGAACTGGCCGAAGCTTCAGGCCGAATATCGTGCCGCGCTTCCCGACCTCGTCTCCGATGAATCCTGGCGGCGGATGTTCGAGGAGCAGGCATGAGCTCCGCCGAGTTCGACCCCGCATCCGCATCGATCGTCATCGTCACCTACAACCGCTCGCACCTGCTGAGCGGGCTGCTCACCAGCATCCGGTCGATGGACCCGAAGCCGGGCCGCGTCGTGATCATCGACAACGCGTCGTCGGACGACACGACCGACGTCGTCGACTCGTTCCGCGACGGAATCGGCACCGAGATCGTCTACCGCCGGCTCGAGACCAACACCGGCGGCTCGGGCGGGTTCAGCGAGGGCATGCGCACGGCGTACGAGCTGGGATCCGAATGGATCTGGATGATGGACGACGACGTTGAGGTGCTGCCCGACGGTCTCGCGAAGATGGGCCGCTGGTCGAGGCGCTTCAAGAGCATCCAGGGTCGGCGCTACGACTACGACGGCAGCGAGTTCTACTGGCAGTACCGCATCGCCGACCGGATGGGCATCCCGATTCCGTTCGCGCCGTCGAAGTTCGACTCGTCGGGCTTCAAGGGGATGAACAGCGGATGCTTCGAGGGCATGTTCATCCATCGTTCGATCGTGGCCAAGATCGGCCTGCCCGATCCGCGCTTCTTCATCTACTGGGATGACCAGATGTACGGCTGGCTGGCATCGCGCCTGACCACCGCTGTGATCGTCGACGAGTTCGTGCTGCGCCGCACGCGTGAGATCAAGCAGTGGGACATGGGCATCCGGCACATGAACGCGTCGAGCAACGCGTACCGGTACTACATCATGCGCAACCGCGCGTTCATCAAGAACTACTACCGGGTGCACGGGGTGTACAACCCGGTGCTGTTCGGCCTGGGCACCTCGGCGACGTTCGCCAAGGAGCTGATCCGGCTGCTCTTCGTGGAGCGCACGGTGCGCGGGACGAGCAACCTGTTCCGCGGCCTGCGTGACGGGGGCCGGATCGGCCGCGATCGCACCTGGCAGCCCATGCCGGCACTGGAGGCACGATGACCGAGCAGCAGCCCGAGTACGTCTGGGCGTACCCGGACGAGAAGCCCAAGCGCGGCCGCACGTGGCTGATCGTCGGCCTGGCGGTGGCTGCGGTCGTGATCGCCGCGCTGGTGTTCTGGCTGTTCCTGCGGCCCGGGGCGCCGCATGCAAGTGCGACGCCCACGCCGAGTGCGTCGCCGTCGGTGAGTGCGTCGCCGTCGGCTAGTGGTTCGGCCGCGCCTTCCGCAACGCCGGAGCCGTCTGAAACCGCCGTCCCGACACCGCCGCCGGTGCCGGATCCCGACATCGACACCTTCCGAGGGCAGGTGCGGGGCTGGTTGGATGACGCCGGCACGGGGCTGGACATCGTGTCGAGCAGCAGCGGGCAGGAAGCACTTGCGGTGATCGACGCGCTGGAGGCGGATGCTCAGAGACTGGCCGACACCCCGGCGCCCTCCTCGATCACCGCCGAGTGGAGAGACAAGCTCTCGGCCTACGAATCACAGCTGGGTGAGCTGCGTTCGGCGGCGACTAACGGATCGACGATATCTGTGGGGGCTGCACGCTCGGCCCTGCAGTCGCTGCACGCGCTCGTCGGCCTCTGACGCATAGCCCGCCCGCCACCTCGCGGATCAGTGCGCGTTGTGGTCCGCGTTATAACGGTCGAGCACGTCTTTGATCGGTCCGTCGAGCACCAGAGCACCCTTGTCGAGGTAGAGCCCGCGCTTGCAGAAGCGGCGCAGATCGCGCTCATTGTGGCTGACGAAGAAGAGGGTGCGCCCCTCGGCAAGCAGCTCGTCGATGCGCTTGTAGCACTTGTCGCGGAAGGCCTTGTCGCCGACGGCGAGGACCTCGTCGACCAGAAGGATCGGCTCGTTGAGCTGAGAGACGACGGAGAATGCGAGTCGCACCTTCATCCCGTTGGAGAGATGCTTGTAGGGCGTCTCCTGAAAGTCCTCCAGCTCCGCGAAAGCGATCATCTCGTCGTAGCGCGAAGCGACCTCCGCCTTCGACATGCCATGTAGACCGGCGGTGAGACGCACATTCTCGCGGACAGTCAGGTCGCCCACGAATCCGCCGGTGAGCTCGATGAGCGGAGCCACGCCCCCGCTGACACGCACGCTGCCCTCGTCCGGCAGCAGAACGCTCGCCACAAGGCGGAGCAGCGTCGACTTGCCCTGACCGTTTCGCCCCACCACTCCGATGGACTCGCCGGGTTCGACGGTGAACGACACATCTCTCAGAGCCCAGAACTCGCCGGGACGGGATCGACGACTCGCTCCCGCGAAGAGATCTTTGAGAGTGCGTCGTCCGCGACGATTGCGGCGAAAGCGCACGCCGAGATCGGCGACTTTGATCGCGGGTTCCATCACAGCTCCTTCAGCACGGGGCGTTCCAGCGTGCGGAACACCCAGATCCCGAGGGCGAGGATCGCGAAGCTCGTCAGCGCGCTGATCGCCACGACTTCTGGACGCCACTGGTCCGGGAAGAATGCCATCCGATACAGGGAGAAGATCCCGGCGAGCGGATTGAACATACCCAGGGTCTGGAACACCCCGGGCAGGTCGTTGACGCTGTAGATGATCGGTGTGGCGTAGAAGAGCGCTCGGAGGATGAGCGCGGTGGTGCGCTCGAGATCGGTGTACAGGGCGCACAGCGGCGCGACCAGCAGCCCGAGGCCGACGAGCAGGACGGTCTGCAGCAGAATCGCCACGGGGAACAGCAGAATGCCCCATCCCACGTGCGCCGTCTTCGCGGGGTCGCTCTCGAGGAGGACGTTCGCCACGACGAAGATCGCCAGCACGGGCAACGAGAAGCAGAACTCGATGCCCTTGCTGAGCACGATGCGGTTCACCCAGATCGAACGCGGGATCGCGGTCGAGCGCACCAGTCGTGCGTCCTTCTTGAACGCGCGGGTGAAGTCGCCGACCGATGAGTTGAACCACACCCAGGGCAGCAGAGCCGTGATGAGGAAGATGATGTAGGGCTGCTCACCGACGGTTCGGTCGAACACCCGTGTGAACACGAACCAGTAGATCGCGCTCATCACCAGCGGGTCGAGCACCGACCATAGGTACCCCAGTGCGCTCGTCGAATAGCGCACCTTGAGGTCACGGGCCGACAGCAACCACAGCGAATGGAAGTAACGCTGCGGGGTGCCGGGCGCACCGACGGCGGTCCTGCTCATGTTCTCGTCAGTCGCCCTGACCCGAAAGCTCGTTTCGCCACATCGAGAGTGCGGAGCCGATGGCCATGTGCATGTCGAGGTACTGGTAGGTGCCGAGTCTGCCGCCGAAGTGCACATCCGTCTCGCCCTTGGCGAGGTCCCGATACGCGAGCAGGCCCTCGCGGTCGGCCGGCGTGTTCACCGGGTAGTACGGCTCGTCGTCTCGGCTCGCGAAGCGTGAGAACTCGCGCATGATGACGGTCTTGTCGGACTCGAAGATCTCTTTGCGCTCCGGGTGGAAGTGCTTGAACTCGTGGATGCGGGTGAACGGCACGTCGAGGTCGGGGTAGTTCATCACGCTCGTGCCCTGGAAGTCCGCGATGTTCAGGACCTCCTGCTCGAAGTCGAGCGTGCGCCAACTGAGTGCACCCTCGGCGTAGTCGAAGTAGCGGTCGACCGGACCAGTGTAGACCACGGGCAGCTGCCCGACCGTGTCACGCTTGTTCAACGGCTGAGTCTCATCGAAATAGTCGACGTCCAGCTTCACATCGATGTTTGGGTGGTCGGCCATGCGCTCCAACCATGCCGTGTAGCCGTCGGTCGGCAGCCCCTCCCACGTGTCGTTGAAGTAGCGGTTGTCGTAGGTGTACCGCACGGGGAGACGGCTCACGATATCGCCTGACAGCTTGTGCGGGTCGGTCTGCCACTGCTTCGCCGTGTAGTCGCGGAAGAACGCCTCGAACAGAGGGCGGCCCACGAGGGCTATGCCCTTCTCCTCGAAGTTCTGCGCCGACTTCACGTCGAATTCACCCGCCTGCTCCTTGATCAGCGCTCGGGCCTCATCGGGCGAGTACGCTGCGCGGAAGAACTGGTTGATCGTTCCGAGGTTCACGGGCATGGGGTACACCACGTTGTCGTGGTTGGTGTACACGCGATGCACGTAGTTCGTGAACGTCGTGAACCGGTTGACGTACTCCCACACGGTCGGATTCGACGTGTGGAACAGGTGCGCGCCGTAGCGGTGGACCTCGATGCCCGTTTCGGGCTCGGCTTCGCTGTAGGCGTTGCCTCCGATGTGCGAGCGGCGGTCGATGACTGTCACCTTGCGACCGGCTTCAGCGGCGCGCTCGGCGATGGTGAGGCCGAAGAAGCCCGACCCGACGACAAGGAGATCCATGGCATCCATCGTATCGGGGCGCGCGCGATACAGATCACTGGCGCTGTCGGCACAGCGGATTCGCGATCAACGCGCACATGCTCTGGCAGAATTGACCGGATGTCGAACTCACTCATGGTGATCCGCCGCGCCTGGGCGCGCAGCGAGGTGCGCTACCTCGTTGTCGGCGGCGTCTGCTTCGCCGTTGATCTCGGCCTGCTGTGGCTCGCACATGATGCTCTCGGAGTGCCACTTGCGATTGCCACACCCATCGCGTTCCTCGCCTCTTTCGTCGTGACGTACACGTTGCAGAAAGTGGTCGCGTTCACCTCGGATGCCCGCGTGGCTCCCAGCGTGCTCCGGTACGCCGTGCTTGTCGCCTTCAACACGCTGGTGACCACTGGGATCGTGTGGGTCGTCGCAACTCTGAGCGGAGGGTGGATACTCGGCAAGGTCGTCGCCGTCGCCGCCACCACCATCTGTAACTACTTCGCCTATCGATATTGGGTGTTCGCCACCCCACGACCCAAAGGGGCCCATGTATAAGAACGCTGTGATCGCCGCAGTGGTGCCGGCGTACCGCGAGGAGCTGATGATCGCAAAGGTCATCGAGACGATGCCCGACTTCGTCGATCACATCGTGATCGTCGACGATTGCAGCCCCGATCGCACCGCGGAGGTCGTGCTCGAGCAGCACGATGATCGCGTCACGCTTGTTAGACATGAAGTGAATCAGGGTGTCGGCGGCGCGATCGTCACAGGTCACCGTGCGGCGATCGAGCTCGGTTCCGATGTGAACGTCGTGATGGCCGGCGACGCGCAGATGGATCCTGATTACCTGCCTGATCTCCTCAACAAGGTGACCGACGACGGCTTCGGCTTCGCGAAGGCGAATCGCTTCTACGGTCCGGAATCCTTCCGCGGCATGCCCGGGCACCGTGTTTTCGGCAACGTCGTGCTGTCATTCATGAACAAGCTCGCGTCGGGCTACTGGAACCTCTTCGACCCGCAGAACGGATACACGGCGATCCGAACGTCCGTGCTTCGACGGGTCGATCTGGATCGCGTCTCTAAACGCTACAGCTTCGAGAACGATCTCCTCATCAAGCTCAACATCCTTCAGGTGTCGGCCACCGACGTGCCCATTCCCGCTGTGTACGGCGAGGAGGTGTCGAGCATTCGGTTGCGCAAAGTCATTCCGGAGCTGCTTCACAAACTCACCGCCGGCTACTGGTCACGCATCTGGTATCGCTACGTGCTGTGGTCCTTCTCCCCCATCGCTCTGCTGCTGTTCGCCGGCATCCTGCTCACGCTGTTGGGAACAGGCATCGCGATATGGGTGATGTTCCAGATCGCGTCTTCCGTCGTGGCCACCGCGGCGACCGTCATGCTCGCCGCGTTGCCGCTGATGATCGGCATACAGATGCTCATCGCCGCGCTGCAACTGGATATCCAGGCGACACCGGACCAGCCCGACCTGGAGCCGTTCCCAGCGAACAGGTGAGCGCGCCTCCTGTCACCGGCACGCGATGATGCGATACAGTGCCGCGTCTCCTTGACGATCCTCGAGTTCGACTACGTCGGGGCCGAGGTCTGTGAGGCCCGGGTAGGCATGATCGTCGTTGTGTATCTCTTCCGTCCCGAAATCGAGAACCCACTGGGTATCAGTGGCTTTCAAGGCTTCGCACACCGTCGGATCTTCCGCGGCACGGTTCAGCTCGGTGACGATCGTGGTCATATCCGGCGTGAGCGCCTGGAAGATGTGCGGAACAAGCGCTCGACGTCCGACCAGCGCGTAGCTCAAAGATGTGCCCGTCCACGGGCTGCCGACAATGACCTGGTCGGGCGCGACATGGCTCGGGAGCCGTTCGATCAGCGCTCTCTCGTCGTCGTTGATCAGCGGGGATGTCGCGTCCTGCCGGTACATGCTCTGCGTGTTCGCGGTCTCGGCAGCGAGTGCAGACCCGGTCTGCGTAAGGACGAGGACGACCAACGCGGCCGCAACACCGGCAAACGACGGCACTGCAACCAGCGCCTTGTGCGTGCGCGATTGAAGCAGACGGGCAAGAAGCATGCTCAACCCGGATATGCCGATCGCCCCCATAGGCACCAGCACAGCAGGGAAGAGCGCGGCAATCCGGTAGACGTCCTGGTACCACGTGCCCGTGATCATGTAGCGGATCGTTCCTTGCGGCCAGGTGAGGCAGACGACGTAGATCGTCGAGAGCGTCACCAGAGAGGCGATGAGCCACCAGTGCCGGCGCATCCGAGGCGCGATGAGGATCGTGAGCAGACCGGCGAGCGTCACCGCGACCACGGGAAGGCTCTCCGGCCGCCACACCAGTCCTCCCGTGAGAAGCTGGCGTAGCGCATCGGAAACCGTGGCGGACGGCGGCCAGTAAGCCAGCTCCCGCGCAGGGCGCGCGTAGATCAAAAGCAGTAGAGCACCTACCGCGAGAACTGCGAGAGAGGTTCCGAGCTGGCGTCGGCGGTGCACAGGAACGTGCGTCTGCCGCGCACGTCGTGACCAGGTGATGAACCCGATCAGGCCGATCCAGAACGCGATGATGACCCAGGCGATCAACGTGCTCGGATGTGCGAGAGCCAGAGACGGGACGACGGCGACCAGCAGAGACCACCGCACGACCGCGGGTGGCCCTTCCCCCCTGCCGAGGCCGGAGACGAGGACGACCGTCGCTATGGCCGATGGAAGGAGTGAGATGGACAGAACGTTCGGATACAGCACGCCGAAGTCGAGCATCAGCAGAGGGAACGCCGCCATGCCCACGGAGAGAACGCCGGCCGCGACGGTGGCGTCGACCCGCGGACCGACGATGGTCCGGACGAGCCAGATGCATGCGATCGGCCACGCCACGGCGCCGAGCACGATGCTGACCGCGTTGACGGCGATAGGGATGCTCGCCCCACTGAGATGGGACGTGGTCGCGACAACGACATGCCAGAGATCCGGGTAGAAGCCCGGCAGCATCTGACGGGTGGGCGCGATGAAGCCCTCGTCGAGCACTAGGCGCGCAGCGTTGAGATGGTAGATGTTGTCGAACGTCTGGGAGATGTGGTCTGGCCGACCGAACGCGAACATCAGCCGAGGGGCGGCGACGACCGCGGCCAGCAAGGCAGTCAGAAAAGGCGCGATAGAACGCCATCGCGACGAGCCCGTAGCGCGCGAGGCCTCACCGCGATGCGGCGACCACCGGTCGCTCGCCCATCGGATTGTCATCGCGATGCCGAGCAAGAGCACGCACGATATCAGCCAGGCAAGCAGACCCCACCGAAAGGGGATCACGGCGTTGACCAGAGCTGCGGCGGTCAGCAATGCCGCCGAAAGCGGCATCGCGGCGGCCAAGGCGGTGAAGCCGCGCAGCCGCACGAGGAACGCCGCGATCAGCCCGGGAAGAACGAGAACTGCAGCCGCGGAGACCAGGGCAGGGATCTGAGCCCACCAACTCATCGGCGCTGGGCACCCTCAGCTGAAGAGCACCGGCTCGCAGGTTTCATTTGCAGGTCAGAGCTCGCTGGCATACACATACATCAATGCTACTGAGCGCCGGAGCGCCAACATGCACCTAACGCCTCGATAGTCGCCTCAACCGTCTTTCCCAACCCAAGCGGTCGCGTCAGCTGGCGGCGCCTACGACGATGCGCGGGGTCCCCGCCCACAGCGAAGCGTCGGTGGCGTTGCGCCCGTCGACCATGAGCTTCACGCCGGGTATCCGTTCGGGTCCTACTGTCCGATATTCCGCATGGTCTGTCTGCAGCACTGCCAGCTCGGCGGCTTCGCCTAGCTCGTAGGGAGTGAAGCCGAGTCGGCGAAGTTCATCATTCGAGTACATCGGATCATGCACGAGCACATCAGCGCCTCGTGCCTCCAGAGCGGCGACGGTCGGGAACACACCCGAGAACGCGGTCTCTTTGACTCCCCCTCGATACGCGGCGCCGAGCACGACCGCGCGTCGACCGGTAAGGTCACCGAGGACGTCTGCCGCCTGCGCGACCAGTCGCTCGGGCATCGAGGCGTTGAACTGACGAGCTACCCGAACGATGTCCGCGTCCGGATCCGTCGACAGGTACAGGCGGGGATAGACGGGGATGCAATGTCCGCCCACGGCGATGCCCGGGCTGTGGATGTGGCTATAAGGCTGCGAGTTGCAGGCCTCGATCACCTTGTACACGTCGATCCCGTGGCTGGCGGCGAAGACACCGAACTGATTGGCGAGACCGATGTTCACGTCTCGATACGTGGTCTCCGCCAGCTTCGCCATCTCAGACGCCTCCGTCGACCCGAGGTCCCACACTCCGTTCGCACGCGGCAGGTCGGGACGGTCGTCGAATTGCAGGACGGCCTCGTAGAACTCCCGCGCACGCCGAGTGCCCTCGTCGGAGAGGGCGCCGATCAGCTTCGGGTACTTACGCAGATCCTCGAACACACGGCCCGTAAGCACGCGCTCCGGCGAATAGACGACGTGAAAGTCAGTCCCTTCCCTCAGTCCGGACCCTTCCTCAAGCATCGGCTTCCACCGTGAGCGTGTAGTGCCAACGGGAAGTGTGGTCTCGTATGAGACGAGCGTTCCCGGAGTGAGGTGCTCGGCCAGAGACCGCGTCGCCGCATCCATGTACTTGAAGTCGGGCTCCCAGGTCTCGTCGTTCACGAAGACCGGGGCCACCAGAACGACCGCGTCCGCATCTGGGATCGCCTCGGAATAGTCCGTGGTCGCACGAAGACGGCCCGCCGGGATGAGCTCTGCGAGACGCTCCTGCAGGTGCACCTCTCCGGGGAAGGGCTCCCGGCCTGCGTTGATGATGTCGACCGCCTGCTGATTGACGTCGACGCCGACGACATCGTGGCCGGATGAGGCGAACTGAACGGCAAGGGGAAGCCCGATCTTTCCGAGGGCCACGACGGCGATGCGCATGGTCATAAGTCTACGGGGAGGCAGCGACTGCGCGTTCTCGATGCAGTCCTTGCTAGGCTCGCTCGTCGTGACAAAGGACAGGGAAGACGCCGGAGTTCAGCGCCTCGACGCGATAACCGGCCTGCGCTGGTGGGCTGCGCTCGCCGTGTTCGGGCAGCACGTCGTCAATCTGGTCTCGGTCTCGCCCACCCTCCTTCCTGTCCTCGGCTTCGGACATCTCGGAGTCAACTTCTTCTTCGTGCTCTCGGGATTCGTCCTGACCTGGTCGTGGCGAAGAGGTGTCGACCGCCGCACGTTCTACTGGCGTCGGTTCGCCCGCATCTACCCGCTGCACTTGGTCACTCTCGCGATGGCGATCCCGATCTTCTACCGATTCTCATCGCCACCCGGCGACCAGTCCTGGGTCAAAGGGGTGGACATGGTGGCGCTGGTGCTCTGCGTGTTCCTCGTCCAGGGGTGGTCTCGCGACCCGGATCTGCTATTCGCCGGCAACCCCGCATCCTGGACGCTCACTGTGGAAGCGTTCTTCTATGCTCTGTTTCCGTTCGCCATCCCCGCGGTTGCTCGACTGGGTCGGCGAAGTGGACTTCTTGCGGTTCTCGCCCTCATCGCCCTGCTCTTCGCCCTTCGCGGCCTGACGCTGATGCCCGCCACGGCGGGGGTGGCGACATTGCCGTTGCCCTTGCTCCATCTACCTGAGTTCTTGGCGGGCATGACGCTCGCGCAGGCCTTCCGGATGGGGTGGCGTCCGCGGGTGCACCCCGTCATTCCTGCGGTAGCGATCACGATCTGGGTCGTCGGCCTGTCCACGCTGCGGGTGCACGGCAGTCCCGCTGCCACCACTGTCGGCGCGTTCAGCGGCGAGGTCGTCACCGCTCTCTGCGCGCTGCTGATCGCCAGTGTCGCGTCACACGAGCTCAGGGGGCATGCGAGATTGATGCGAGCCCGACCGCTGGTGGCACTCGGCGAGTGGTCGTTCGCGTTCTACCTGATCCACGCAATACTCATCTATGCGGCCCTCGAAGCATTCGGCCGTCAGACCGGGAGTGGACTCCGTTCAATCGCGTGGGCGGCGCTTGTGTTGGCGGCCTCGATCGCCCTTTCATGGGCCCTGCACGTGTTGCTCGAACGGCCAGTCGAGAAGCGTCTCCGAGATTGGCAGCGTGGTCGCCGCGCCGTCCAGCCGCTGCGGAATCGATGATGCGGACGTCAAGCAGATTCCCTAACGATTTCGGGCAGGATCGAGGCATGGACCAACTCGCGGGTCGCCGGATTGCTATCGTTTCGCGTATCTACGCGCCCGAGCCGGGAGCAGCGTCACTCCGGCTCAGTGCCATGGCCCGACTCCTGAGCGAGTCGGGTGCACATGTCGATGTACATACCAGCAGAGCCCCCGCTGGCTATTCACCGGCCGACGCGCAGCCCGGGATCCGCGTCCGTCGCTTTCCCGTTCTGCGGGACAGGAACGGCTACGTCCGTGGCTACATCCAGTACCTGAGCTTCGATATCATCGCGTTCTTCGCTCTTCTGTTCTTACGCAGGATAGACGCCGTGATCGTCGAGCCTCCGCCCACCACCGGTTTCCTGCTGCGCATCGCCTGCCAGCTCCGGCGAGTCCCCTACCTCTTCTACGCCGCCGACATCTGGTCCGAGGCGGCACAGGTCGCCGGCGCGCCGACTCTGGTCGTCTCATTCGTCAGGTGGATGGAGCGAGTCACTTACAACGGCGCCGAGGCCGTGCTCGCCGTCTCGGACTCCGTCGCGCGGCGGGTTTCGGGAGTGGCACCGCATGCGGATGTCGAGGTGGTCGGCAACGGCTACGACTCGGATACCTTCCGACCCGACCCCGACGCCTTACTCGGCGCACCTCCCTACCTGCTCTATGCCGGTACTGCCTCCGAAGTGCACGGTGCAGGGATCTTCATCGAGGCCATGCAGCGCGTGCTCGCGGTGATCCCGTCTGCACGTTTGGTGTTCGTGGGTCAAGGGGCCGACCGCGCAGCGATCGAAGCACGTGCCGCGGCCGTCGCGCAAGACGCGATTGAGTTCCATCCGCGGCTCTCGCCGGAGGCCACCGCTGACTGGATCCGCGGCGCGAATGCGACTCTCGCCAGCGTGCATCCTGACGGATACGAAGCATTCCCGACCAAGATGTACGCGTCAGTGGGATGCGGAACGCCCGTGATCTACACCGGTGGTGGGGAAGGCGCGGACTTCGTGCTGAACCAGCACGTCGGGTGGTCGATCCCCTACGACGTCGCGGCCGTTTCGGATGCCATGATCCAGGCTCTGCTCGCACCGAGAAGTGTCGAGGAACGACAGGAACTCGCGGAATGGGCCACACGGAATCACTCTTTGAGGAGGGTGTCGGGTCGGGTCGCGAACGTCCTCGGAACTGTGATCAGACGGCGCGGCATCCCCAGTTCCACAACCAAGAGGAGAAAGAGCTGACCATGGGCACGAGAGCTCGCCCGAAGATCCTCTGCATCTCGCTGTCGAACATCCGCTCCGACGCCCGCGTCCTCCGCCAGATCAGCGCTCTGCGCGAATTGGGCGACGTCACCACCATCGGCTTCGGGGATCGCCCGGAGGGGGCGGCAGAACACATCTCCGTCCCGCAGGGGCTGCGCACGCTGCCACAGACCGTCCCGGGCGTGGCGAAGCTGGCCTTTCGCCTCTATTCGTCCGCAGCGCTCGCCGCCCCAGCCATCGCCTGGTCTCTCCAGGAACTCGAGGGCCGTTCCTTCGACCTGATCGTGGCCAATGAGGCGCGGGCGCTCGGCCTGGCACACCACATCGCAGCGGGTGCGCCGGTCTGGGCCGACATGCACGAATGGGCCCCGGAGGAGCGCACGCACATCCTCTCATGGAGGGTGCTCGTCGCCCCGTTCATGACATATCTCTGCCGCCGCTATCTGCCTTCGTCTGCCCTGATCACCACAGTGGGGGAAGAGATCGCCGCCCTGTACCGCGATCGCTTCGACGTCACGGTACACGTGATGCGCAACGCGGGCGCGTTTCGACGCCTCTCACCTTCAACGGTCTCATCCGACCGGATCCGTCTCGTGCACAGCGGCGCCGCCATCCACGGGCGCAAGCTCGAGTTGATGATCGACGCGATGCGCCTGCTGGACAGTCGCTTCTCCCTCGATCTCTACCTCATCCCCGGAGGCGATGGCGGTGCGTACCTGAACCAGTTGCGGGAGCGCGCCGCAGGCGATCCGAGAATCACCTTTCATCCGCCCGTGGCACCAGCGGCCCTGCCAGAGACTCTCAACCGGTACGATGTCGGCGTCTTCTGGATTCCTCCGACGCACACCAACGCGCGCCTCACACTGCCCAACAAGTTCTTCGACTACATCCAGGCGCGATTGCTGGTCGCGATAGGTCCATCTGCTGAGATGAGCAGACTCGTGGAGCGCCACGCGCTGGGAACGATCAGCAGCGGCTTCTCGGCTGAGAAGTGCGCGCAGTCGTTGTCGGGTCTGCGCCCCGAGACGCTGCGACAGGGAAAGGCTGCGGCGGACGCCGCAGCAGAGGAGCTCTCCTTCGAGAACGAGGTCATGCGATTGCGGCCCCTGCTCGCGGCGATACTCGATTAGGTGCCGGCGGCAGATCCGGGGATCGGCCGAGAGGTCGAAACCGTGCCGTACCCTTGTTGAGGTGCTTTGGCGCCTACCGATGCACCGGTCGGTAGCGCCCACCAAATGTCCGTCATGCGAGGAGTCAGAGAGTGCCGAACAGCGAATCGGGAGTTGCGCGCGCCTATCAGCAGTGCGTTCGCACCATCATGGACACCTCCGATCCGGACATCTGGTTCGACGAGCAGGGTGTCTCCTCCCACGCTGTGAAGTTCGATGCCACCATGAAGCCGAGTGTGGATGCCGCGCAGGCCGGCGAGCTCCTCGGCGAACTCGATTCCCTGGTGGCCGAGATCAAGGCATCCGGCGAAGGCAAGCCGTACGACTGCATCGTCGGCGTATCGGGCGGCGTTGACAGCACGTACCTCATACTCCAGGCGGTCAAGCTCGGCCTTCGCCCCCTGGCAGTCCACTTCGACAGCGGCTGGAACTCGGAGCTGGCGGTCGACAACATCCACAACATCGTCACAAGGCTCGGCCTCGACCTCTACACGCACGTGGTCGACTGGCGCGAGATGCGCGACCTTCAGCTCTCCTTCTTCAAAGCCTCGGTGGCCAACTGCGACGTTCCGACCGACCATGCGTTTGGGTGGGTGGCATACCAGCAGGCCGTCAAGTACGGAGTGAAGTACATTCTGTCGGGATCCAATCTCGCCAGTGAATCGATTCTCCCCCAGGCCTGGGGGTACAACGCGTCCGACGCCAAGCATGTCAAGGGCATCCATCGAAGGTTCGGAAAAGTCAAGCTGAAGACCTATCCGCTGATGGGACTTTTCAAGCGACACGTCTGGTATCCGCGGGTGCGGGGGGTGAAAACCGTCAAGCCCTTGAACCTCATGCCCTATCGCTATTTGGAGGCGAAGAAGGTCATCGCCGCAGAAGTGGGCTGGCGCGATTACGGTGGCAAGCACTACGAGTCGGTCTTCACGCGGTATTTCCAGGGCTTCTACCTGCCGACCAAGTTCGGGTATGACAAGCGCCTTGCGCACTATTCATCGCTGATCCTCTCCGGTCAGATGACTCGTGACGCCGCGCTCGAGGCAATGCAGTCCTCGAACTACCCGGACGAACTCCGGGCTCAGGACCATCGGTTCATCGCGAAGAAACTTGGGCTCGACACGGATGAGCTCGATGAGATCATCGCGCTTCCGCCCCGCGACTACTCCGACTACCCCAATGCCAAGCGCATGTGGGATTTTGCGATGTCTGTTGCCACCCTCCCCTCGCGGGTGCTCAAGCGCGAGTCCAGAACCGCATGACCGTCAGCGTCCTCGATTACGGTCTCGGAAACGTCGGTTCCGTGGCAAACATGCTGCGCCGTGTCGATAATGAGCCGACGATCGTTCGTCAACCCGAACACGTCGCCGAGGCCGACAGGCTCCTGCTTCCCGGAGTCGGTTCCTTTGACGCAGCCGTCACCCTGCTGCAGCAGCAGGGCATGATGGATGCCATCCGCGAGTTCGCGGCGACCGGTCGACCGCTGCTCGGCATCTGCCTGGGCATGCAGCTCCTCTGTGACACGAGCGACGAAGGGACGATGAACGGACTCGGTCTCATTCCCGGGAACAGCGTGCGCTTCAGCGGGCAGTCCGGATTACGGGTTCCCCACATGGGCTGGAACCGCGTGGCACCGACGACAGATGAGCCGATCGTCCGCGACATCACCCCGGATTCGCGGTTCTATTTCGTTCACTCGTACCATGTCGTCACTGCGGACGAATCCGAGGTGCTGGCGACGACACCCTACGGCACCCCGTTCACATCGATGGTGCGGTCGGAGAACGTCATCGGCGCTCAGTTCCACCCGGAGAAGAGCCACACTTTCGGCATGCAGCTGCTCAAGAACTTCGGTGCACTGTGAACGGGTTTCCTCGCATCATCCCCGTGCTTCTGGTCAGCGACGGCTACCTTGTCAAGCCTGTGAAATTTCGCGGCGAGACCTACATCGGCGACCCGATCAACGCGGTGCGCATCTTCAATGAGAAGCAGGTCGACGAGCTCATCATCTGCGACATCGACGCCTCTGCGAAGGGACCAGGAGTCGACTACAGGCTGATCGAGGAGGTAGCCAGCGAGGCATTCATGCCCGTCGCATTCGGCGGAGGCGTGACCTCAGTCGCCGAGGCCCGTCGGATCACCAACATCGGAATCGAGAAGGTCGTTCTCAACACCGCCGCTTTCGCTTCGCCCGATGTAATCGAAGACGTCTCCCAAGCGCTCGGCTCCTCCAGCACCGTGGTCAGCATAGACGCGAAGAGAAGACTCACCGGCGGCTGGGACACCTACACGTCTCGAGGGCGCAGAAAGACGGGATACAGCCCGACCGAGGCGGCGGCGCTCGCGCAGCAGTGCGGGGCAGGCGAGATCCTCATCTCGTCGATCGATCGGGAGAGCACATTCCAGGGCTACGACCTGAAGCTGATCGAGAGCGTAGCGGGAGCAGTGGATGTCCCGCTGATCGCGCTCGGCGGCGCCGGAACCTTCGACGACCTCCGCCAGGCGATTCAGGCGGGTGCGTCAGCAGCCGGCGCGGGAAGCATGTTCGTGATGACAGGAAAGCACCGCGCAGTGCTGATCTCTTATCCCTCGGCTGACGCCATTCGCTCCCTGGCCTACTGACAGGAGAGCGCTGCTACCTATCGGTGCGTTCCAGGCCGGCAAGCCGCACCTGCGCGGCAAACGCGGGAACCTTCTCGGCAAGCTCGTAGAAGCTTCCCTCCGCGACGACTCGTCCCTTGTCCAGATAGCAGACGTTGTCGTAGTCCTTGATCGTGGACAGCCGATGAGCAACGGAGATCATCGTCACCGCGCCGGACAGGGCGAGAAGCTCCTGGGAGATCGCGTCCTCGGTCTCGACATCGAGTGAGCTGGTGGATTCGTCGAGGACGAGAACGAGCGGATCGCCGTACAGCGCGCGCGCGATGCCGAGCCTCTGCTGCTGGCCGCCGGACAGTAGCATACCGCGCTCACCGATCCGAGCATCGATGCCGCCAGGTCGTGACTGGATCATCGGCAGCAGCTGGACCTTGTCCAGGACCTCCAGCACCTTCTGGCGGTCGAAATCGTCGTCCCATGTCAAGGCGATGTTCTGGGCAATCGTCCCGTCGAAGAGCGCGACGCGTTGCGGAACGTATCCGACCCGGCTGCGCCACGCACGAATCACCTTCGTCATCTCCATTCCGTCGACGAGGACTTCCCCCTCGGTCGGGACGCTGAGCCCGAGAAGGATGTCGATCAGCGTGGATTTCCCTGCCCCAGAGGGACCCACGATCGCCAGACGCGACCCGAAGGGGATGTCGAGAGTCACCGAATCGAGCACATTCTCGGTCGAGGTGCGGTATCGGAAGGATACGTTCCGCAGCGCGACTCCGCGCGGGGTGCTCGCCAGTGTCGCCTGGTCGGACACGCTGTGCTCCGATCCGGCAGAAACCCGGGTATCGGTCAGGTCTTGTATGACGTCCTTCGCCCACGGAATGGCGGTCGTCGATGTCACCAGCGCATTCTGCATCCCGACGATCGCAGGGAGGAGGCGGAATCCGGCAGCAGCGAAGAGCGCGACGGATGCGATCGCCGCCTCAGGCCCTTCTAGGAAGAACGTGGCCCCCCCGATGAGTAGGAACCCACCGATCAGCGCAGCCTCGAAACTGTACTGCGGGAGTGTGGACAGGAAGGAACTGTTCGCGCGTGCCCGGACAGACTTCGCTCGGCTACGGGAGATGACGTCCGCCACCTGGCCGAGTCGATCCCGCAAGGTGAGCTCTTTGAGAGCCTCGACGACCTCGGTCATCAGGATCCCCACGCGGTACGTGTAATCACGATTGACATCACCCGCCAGCAGTGCTCGACGCGAGATCAGCCGGTTCACGAAGATCGCGATGAGAGACAGGTACACCAAGGCGATGACGGCGGTCAGAGGCTGTGCGAGCAGCAGGACCGCGAGAAGGGCCGCGAACGTGAGGAGGTTGCTCGGCACACGTGACAGCGGAATGACGAACCCGGACATCGTATTCGCGATTCCGACGTCCGCCATCCTCGTGATCTCCGCGGTGGCGCGGCGGGTTCTGTCCTCCCAACTCGAGCGGATGTACGCATCGAACAGCCGCTTGCCGACCTCGAACTCGTAAGCCGCGAAGCGCCGTGTGGCGACGAACTGCAATACGACCGCGAATAGGCTCTTCAGGATGAGCAGCACGCACGCAACCAGCACGAGAAGCGGAGCCTTCTCCACCGGGAATGTGCCGACCAGCGGGATGTCGATCGCCGAGGAGCTCACAGCCGGCGCGATCGTCAGTGCGAGGACCGCCATAGCTATCACGTCGAAGATCGTCAGGGCGGAAGAGGCCAGCACGTAGACCACGAAGAACTTCCGAGCGCCGGCGGGAAGGAGCGGGAAAAGCCTGCGGAGCACCGGCAGCAACTCGTTCATCGGTAGCCAGGCTATCAGAAGGGAGTTCGGTCATCCGTGGTCGCGATTCCCTGGAATACTGATATGAGTGGATGCGACATCGGCCCTCAACGCCCTGCCCGGGCCGCTTTCCGACGCGATCGTCCGGGCTTCCGCGGGCGGCGGAGTGGCTGGCGCCCTGCTGTCACGGCTCACGACCCGGTACTGCCCTGAGGACGTGCCCGCCCTCCCCCATTCCGCCGCGGCCGTCCGAGTAGCCATCGGTCCGGCGAACGAGGTCGCTCAAGCCCACGCGTGGGCCAGCGCACTCCGACGGGATGAGCGGATTAGTGCGACGTCGTTCGCAGTCAAGGAGCCGACCGGCGAACCCGTCGATGTCGCAGTGCCCCGCGGGGTGAGCCTCCGCGATCGGTCGTGGACGAGAGCGTTTTCCTCCTTTCTGCGATCGCAGACCCACGTGATCAACGAGTCTGCTCGACCCATGCTGGGCAGGTTCAAGGACGCTGATGCGTTCGCCGAGCTGGAGTGGCTGCGCAACGCGGATGTCGCGACAGCCCTCATGTTCCATGGCAGCGACATCCGTGATCCGGACGCCCATCTGCGTATAGAGAAGTGGTCGCCTTTCGACGATCCCCAGATCCCCACCCGACTGCTCCGACGGCGGACCGCTCAGGTGCGAACTCGAGCTCTGCGATCCGGGATGCCGCTCTTCGTGACCACGCCCGATCTGCTCCGAGATCTCCCCGACGCGGCATGGTGCCCGGTCGTGATCGATTGCGCGCGATGGCGTTCGGCTCGGCGCCCCGACAACCGGGTACCCGTGGTCGTGCACGCACCGTCGCGAGCGCCGATGAAGGGCACTTCGCTGATATCTCGCCAGCTGCAGGAGCTCGATCGAGCGGGAGTCCTGCAATACCGCGAGGTGACGGGGGTGCCGGCCGATCTGATGCCCGCCGTATACGGCGACGCGGATATCGTGCTTGACCAGTTCAGGATCGGCGCCTACGGAGCAGCCGCGTGCGAAGCGATGGCCTCGGGCTGTGTCGTGGTCGGCCACGTCGCAGCCGATGTCCGCGCTCATGTGAAGAACGCGACCCAGTTGGACGTGCCGATCGTCGAAGCCACCCCCGACACGATCACCTCCGTGCTCCGCCGCCTCGTCTCCGCACCGGACGAGCGTTCGACGCTGATCGATCAGGGGAGCCGATTCGTCACAACCGTGCATAGCGGCGATTACAGTGCGCGGGTGCTTTCGACTTTCATCGGAATTCCCGCGCGCTGACCTATGAACGATTGAACGCGGCAGCCGCCAGCAGACGGGGCGGCGACTCCCTGTCGAAGATTCTTCTCGGGGCGTTGGGAAGCAGAGCGGCCGCCGGCACTCTCCTCCGGTACGCCTCAGAAGCCGCCGATACAGCTTCCGACCCATGACCGAGGGCGTCCAGCAGGCGTGCATCGCGTCGGCTGAGGACCTCCATCGATCGTCGAGCCGTCGCCGAGCCGATTCGGTTCACGATGGTGGTGAACGCTGCGGCGTCGCTTTCCTCAAGCTTCGCGCGTTGCGACCTCGCGAGCACCGCCGGCACCACGTGGCTCCGTAGAAGCTTGATTCCGATTGAGGTCTTGGATTCAATCGACAATCGATCGAACCACGAGGTCTCGATCACATGCGGAAGGAACGCGAATTCATCCTCTGGATCACGAATAGGCGACGTCACTCTGTCGACCGTGGCTTCGTCGTGCACGATGTATCCGGGGTCGTGGCGAGCGAATGAGATTGCTGCCCCAGAGAACCACACGTGCAGGCCATAGGCGATGTCCTCACCAGTGGTCAGACCGTCGCTGAATCGGATGTGCGAGAAGTCATGCCTTGAGATCAGACCGAGCGGAGCCGTGCGGTAGGCGAGTCGATCCTCGACCGGATCGAGTCCACGCGATCGCCATGGCCGGGTTATCGGCGTCCTCGCCAGCTTCCCGGACACGAAGCGTTGCCGGCAGATCACCGCGCGCGCCCCGGTTCGCCTCGCCGTCGCCAGCCATGCGTCGATGGCGTGGGGTTCGAGCTCGTCATCGGATCCGAGGACCGCAGTGAACTCGGCCGAGGCGAGGTCCAAGCCCGCGTTGAAAGGACCTGCGGGACTCGCCACTTCGTCATGATGCTCGACCAGGCGCACAGACGGGTGATCCGCTCGAGAGCCGAGGCGATCGCCGATGGCGTCGCTGCTCAGTCCGTGGCACACGACCGTCACCCGCACCGCGGCGTCCGTGCCGTCCAGAATCGAGCCGACCGCACGATCGATCGGTCGGCTCGTGTTGTGCACCGCGACGACGACGTCCACAGCCCGCGCAGTCATCGGTCACGATCCGCGAGCTCGGCGATGGCGCGTCTCCAGATGTCGACCTGCGGTCCCGCGGAGAGGCGGTGCGCTGATGCATCCGCATTCCGCTTCCACAGATCAGCGGCCTCCACGTCGATCCGCTCGATCGCTGATCGCACGGCGGCCGCGTCGAAGCTCTCCGCGACGATGCCGATGTCGTTATCGGCAACGACATCGGCCATCTCCTTCGTCGGCCCGACCAGAATGCCCAGTCGCGCCTGGACGTAGTCGAACAGCTTGTTCGGAAGCGCCCACTTGTTGTTGAAGTTCGTGGGCGGGATGACATGGACGCCCACGTCGTAGCCGTTAAGGGTGCCGATCAGCCGCTCGTACGGAACGGGCTCGTGAAACGTCACGCGTGGGTCCTCGCCCGCGATCGTCTTGAGCTCATCGAGATACACCGGGTCGTTCGGCATCAGGTACAGATCGAGTGTCGCGTCGCAGCTGCTCTCGAGCACCGCGCGCACCGTGACATCGAGCCGTCGGTTGCGAAGCGCAGCTCCGCTGTGCACCAGACGGATAGGACCCTCGACGAGTGTCGGACGATGATCGACGTACGGGGCGGCGTTGTTGACCACCTCGGAAGCCACGCCGAACCGTCGCCGGTATTCGTCGGCGATCCCCTGTCCGACCGTCGTAATCGAGGCGACGCGTGGCAGGAAGCGTCTGCACATCCACCGCATGTACGGCGCGATGAACAGCCGCCACATGACGAGTTCCTCATTCAGCCTCGGGCTGTACTCGTGGAGATCAGCATGCACCCCGCGCGTCGGTCGCAGCGCGAGAGCCAGCCCCAGAGAATCGACGTCGTTCGCGAGCACGAGATCAAAGGGTTCTGCGCCTCGGAGAGCTGCGCGCGCGCTGCGCACCGCGGGCTCGTTCTCGTACATGAGCGCGTATCGCCGCAGGATCAGATTCGTTCTCCGCCCGTGGTCTGCCGGGAGCGGCGTCATCTCGCAGTGGACGACGCGCGGGTCCGGAGATCCACCGTATCCGCACGTCGTCACGTCGTACTCTTCCGCGAATGCATGCACCTGCTTTAGGACTCGCGCGTCCGAGTAGATCTGCGAGAACGAGAGGATGAGCAGACGCTGCTTCACCAAGTCGACCCATGCTCGAGCAGCACGTCGGCCACGCGTCGAGCGGCGTGTCCATCGCCGTACGGTGCATCGCCCGTCGGTGCAGGTGTGCGACGGCGCACCGCATCGGGGATGCGGGCAGGGTCGTTCGCGAGCACGTTCCATCCGAGGTCCACGGTCTCCACCCACTCGGTCTCCGGGCGGATGGTCGTCGTCGGCACGCGCAGGAGGAAGGCCTCCTTCTGCAGGCCCCCGGAATCGGTTATCACCCCTCGACTGTGCACCACCGCGGACACGAGCTCCGGGTATGGAAGCGGTGCGCGAACCTGCAACGAGCCGGAGACCTCGAATCCAGACCGTACGATCTTGTCCATGAGCCTGGGGTGAGCGAACAGCAGAACGGGCGCGTCCAGGCTGCCCAATGCGGAAAGGATCTCCGCGAGGCGTCCGGGTTCATCGGTGTTGCTCGGACGGTGGATCGTCGCGACGTAGTAGCCGCCTGCGTCGACGCCTTCGGGGCTTCCGACGCCCGATTGCACGTTTCGGTCGCGGACGAAGTAGAGAACATCGGTCATGACGTCGCCGACGAGCCGAGAGCGCACCTCCAGTCCCTCGTCTGCCAGGTGCTGCATCGCCACCTCCGTCGGGGCCAGGAGGAGGTCCGCCGCGTGGTCGGTCAGAACGCGATTGTGCTCCTCCGGCATCGCTCTGTTGAAGGAACGCAGTCCAGCTTCGAGGTGGGCGACGGGGATGTGCATCTTGACTGCAGCGATCGCCGCCGCCAGCGTCGAGTTCGTGTCTCCGTATACGAGGACGACGTCCGGAGCCAGCCGGGTGAATTCCTTCTCGAGGCGGATCAGCATGTCACCGGTCTGCTTGCCATGAAGCGCAGAGCCGACCTCGAGGTTCACGTCCGGCGCAGGAATCCCGAGATCAGAGAAGAAGACGTCCGACAGCAGTTCGTCATAGTGCTGTCCAGTGTGCACGATGACATGATCGGCTCGCGCGCCGAGTTCTCGAGCGATCGGAGCTAGCTTGACGAACTGAGGGCGCGCGCCGACGACGCTGAGGATCCGCATGGATTCGATCCTATTGGAGCGAGATGCGCCCCCATTGGGTCAATGCGGGTCGATCAGTCGATGCGCCGCACCTTCCATCACCCGCGCCGGCACGCCGACAAGCACGCTGTAAGGAGGCGCCACCGTCCCCTCTCGAACCACTGCTCCGGCACCGATGACGCTGTGATCGCCGATCTCGCTGCCCATCAGCACGACTGCATTGGCACCGATATGGACGTTGCGTCCGATGCGAGTGGGCCGTCTGACGATCGGGCGCGCTCGGTCGCTCACACAGCGCTCCACGGTCGAATGCGAGTAGATCTGAGCACCTGCGCTGATGTCGCATCCGCGACCGATCGCCAGACCGCCGCTGCCGTCGATGACGCAGAACGCGCCGATCCAGACGTCCTCACCGATCTCGGGCTCTCCGACAAGCCATGCATGCGTGTTGAACGGGTTTCGGGGCAGTCCGTGCAACTCATCGAACCCGTCCACGGAGCCGTCTCCCATCGTCGAAGCAATGTGGCGATCCTAGCTCAGCCACCGCTACCGCCCAGCCCTGGTCGCAACGTGCGATCCCGTAGGATTGCAGAGTGACCCTGAAAAACCATTCTCTCCTCGTTACCGGTGGTGCTGGCTTTATCGGCAGTCACCTCGTCGACCGCCTGATCAAGGAAGACCCCCGCAAGATCGTGGTCGTCGACAACTTCTTCCTCGGCGCCGAGCGGAACCTCGACGACGCACGCGCCGCCTTCCCCGATCTTCAGGTGCTCCGGCTGGACGCCTCTAATCTCGCAGCGATGCAGGATGTGGTCGTCGAGCACAAGATCGACACGGTGTTCGATCTCGCCGTCGTGCCGCTCCCCACTTCTCTGACCTACCCGCATTGGACGATGCAGACGAACATCGGCATCACCTCGACGTTCTGCGAAGTGGCTCGACGCGGTCTCATCGACCGTCTGGTGCACATGTCGAGCTCCGAGGCCTACGGCTCCGGGCGCTATGTCCCGATGGACGAGGACCACCCGCACGATGCCATCACTCCGTACGCGGCGGCGAAGTCCGCGGAGGATCACATCATTCGCTCGTATGTCCGCACGTTCGGCATCCATGCCACTGTCGTCCGCCCCTTCAACAACTACGGACCACGGCAGAACCCGGGCTCTTACGCCGGCATCATCCCCATCATCGTGCAGCGGGTGATGGCCGGGGAGCCGATCGAGATCCACGGAGACGGCGAGCAGACTCGTGACTTCACCTTCGTCCGAGACACCGCGGATCTGACGGTCGCCATCCTCGAACACGAGGCGGCACGCGGTCAGGAGTTCAACGTGGCAACAGGAGTGGGAACCTCGGTCAACACGCTGGTGGCGCGCATTCTCGCCATCATGGGAGCGGAGAATCATCCTGTCTTCCACTCCGAAGAGCGCCCCGGGGATGTCCGACTCCACATGGCGGACGTCTCGCGTCTGGACGAGCTGGTGGGTCGCCACCCCGCCGTCCTCAGCGACGATGCTCTCGCAGAGACCGTCGAGTGGTATCAAAAGGTTCTCGCGTGACTCTTCGGCTCAGCATGTCCGTTCTCGGACAGGAGGAGATCCGCGAGGTGGCGGCCGTCCTCGATTCGGGCTTCCTGACTCAAGGACCGCGCGCTGCCTCGTTCGAGAACGAAGTGAGCCGTCTGACCGGCGCGTCCAACGCGTTCGCCACCAGTTCGGCCACCACCGGTCTCCATCTCGCATTGCGTGCCCTGGACATCGGTCCCGGTGATGAAGTCATCATCCCGGACTTCAGCTTCCCTGCGACCGCCAACGTAGTCGTGCAGCTCGGAGCTGCACCGGTCTTCGTCGACATCACCATGTCCGATTTCGGAATGGATCCGCTTCTGCTGGAAGCCGCCATCACCGAGAAGACCAAGGCGATCATGCCCGTGCATGCCTTCGGCCTCGTCTGCGACATGGATCCGATCCTCGAGATCGCAGCACGGCATGGGCTGCCCGTCATCGAGGACGCCGCCTGCGCCCTGGGCGCGATGTATCAAGGCCGCCAGGCCGGGGCTCTCGGCACCGCGGGCGTGTTCTCCTTCCACCCCCGCAAGGTCATCACCACCGGCGAGGGCGGGATGATCACGACTTCGGATACCGAGCTGTCAGAGCGCATTGCTGTGCTTCGGTCCCACGGCTCCGTCCGCGGCTCCCACTACATGTCTTTCATCGAGGCGGGCTACAACTACCGACTCAGCGACATCAACGCGGCAATCGGACTGGTGCAGATGACCCGGCTCGAGGATCTGCTGCGAGATCGCAGCGCCCGTGCAGACCGATATGCCGAACTGCTTGCGGATGTCGAAGGTGTGAGGACCCCGCGGGTACCCGAGGGCCGAACCCATACCTTCCAGTCCTATGTCGTCACTCTCGATGATGACATCTCCCGAGATGCCGTCATCGACAGCATGAGAGCAGCCGGCGTCGAGACGACTCTGGGCACGTACTCGATGCATCTCCAGCCGTATTTCCGTGATCGCTTTGGCATTTCGGACGCTGCTCTGCCCTCAGCGACGCGCGCGCACCACAGTGGCCTCACTCTGCCTCTCTACCCGCAGCTCACCGACGATGATCTGATCCGAGTACGCGAGGCACTCGTGTCCAGCGTGGCGACGTCTCGAGGTCGTTCATGACCCCGATCGCAATCGTCGATTACGGGGTGGGAAACCTTCAGTCCATCGCGAACATGCTGAAGAAGGCCGGATTCGACAGCGTCATCACGGAGGATCACGAGGTGATCTCCAGCGCCGAGAAGCTGATCCTTCCCGGAGTCGGATCGTTCGACCGCGCGGCGACCCGCCTTCGCGAGTCAGGGCTGGCGGACATCGTCCTCGGACGAGCGCAGGACGGAGCCTGGATTCTCGGCGTATGTCTCGGCATGCAGCTGCTGCTGGAAGCCAGTGAGGAAGGACGAGAGGCGGGTCTCGGTCTCGTCCCCGGAACCGTCCAACGGTTCCCCGACCACATCGCTCAGCGCCGGTTGCTCGTGCCGCACATGGGCTGGAGCACGGTGTTGAGACATGAGGGTCACGACGGCATCCTGCCGTCGGTACAGGACGGCAGTCGCTTCTACTTCGTGCACTCCTATCACGCGGTGCCGGAGGCCGCGGAGGATGTCTTCGCCACCTCGCTCTACGGTGTGCCTTTCACCGCTATGGTCCGGCGCGGTCGCGTCATCGGCGCGCAGTTCCATCCCGAGAAGAGTCATCGCGTCGGCATGGCACTCCTCACCGATTTTGCGAGGCAGCAATGACAAGCCCTCTGCAGTTCGACGCTCGTGACGCCCAGCCGAGAGTGATCCCGGCACTCCTCCTCAGCGGAGAACGCTTCGTCAAGACCGAGCGGTTCTCAAATCCCGTGTACGTAGGCGACCCCGTCAATGTCCTGAGCATCTTCAATGACTTCGAAGTCGATGAGATGCTGCTGCTGGACATAGATGCGGCCGCTCGTCGCTCCGCCATCAACTTCTCCTACCTGGATCGGCTGGCGTCCGAGGCGTTCGTGCCCCTCGCCTATGGGGGCGGAGTCGAGACGTTGCGGGATGCCGAACGCCTCATACGCATTGGCTTCGAGAAAGTCGTGTTCAACACCGCGCTCATCGAGCGGCCGGACGTCGTGCGAGAGGTCGTGGCCTCCCTGGGTTCGCAGGCGGTGGTCGGCGCGGTAGACGTCCGTGCCGGTAGAGACGGTTATCACGTCTACACGCACTCGGGGACTGCGGATCCTGAGATGCCGCTGGACGACTGGCTCGCCCTCGCCGAGAGCGTGGGCATCGGGGAAGCCATGGTCACGTCTATCGATCGCGAGGGAACGCGCGTGGGGATCGACTTGCATGTGACCAAGCACGTGGCGGATCGACTCTCGGTTCCCGTAATTGCTCACGGCGGCGCTGGAACGAGGGCGCAGCTCGTCGAACCGGTCTCCGTTAGCGGCGCGAGCGCGGTGGCCGCAGGCAGTCAGTTCGTGATGCAGGGAAATCGCTCTTCGATCCTGATCAACTATCCGACGCCTCGCGACCTCAGCACCCTCTTCGGGCGTGAGCATTCCGTTCTCTTCGACAGCGCTCCAGAGCCCGACCCTCGCTACATCGTTCCCGGCAGAGACCTCAGCGCGACACGGATGTGCCGGCGATGCATCATCACCTCAGACGTTCCCCGGTCCGGGCTGGATGAATCCGAGATCTGCTATTACTGCGGTTTGCACGATTCGCTCGATCAGCAGTTCCCGATCGGCGAGAGCAGCACGGCCGCACTGCATGCGTTCGCTGAGAAGCTCAAACGAGCAGGACGGAACAACAAGAGCGGCTATGACTGCGTCCTGGGTGTCTCCGGCGGAACCGATTCGTCGTATCTCGCTCATCTGCTCGTCAGCATGGGCGTCCGTCCTCTAGCGGTTCATTTCGACAACACGTGGAACTCTCCCACGGCGACCGCCAATATCTACGCTGTGCTGGACAAGCTCGGTGTCGACCTCGAGACCTACGTCGTGGACAACACCGAGTACGACGACATCTATCGCTCCTTCATGCTCGCGGGCGTGAAGGACATCGAAGCCCCGACGGACATCGGCTTCATGGGCGTCTTGTATCGTGCCGCTGAGAAGCACGGCATCACGCACATCGTCGAAGGCCACTCGTTCCGCACCGAAGGCATCTCTCCGATGGGGTGGCTCTACATGGACGGCGGGTACATCAGCGACGTGCATCGACGTTTCGGCGCGATCCCCATGAAGACATTCCCCAACATGGCCCTGCCTGACTTCCTCCGCTGGTCGGCGTTCTCCGGCATCGAGCGCACGCGTCCCCTGTACTGGATCGACTACCAGAAGGAAGAGGCCAAGCGCTTCCTTGCCGAGGAGTACGGCTGGACGTGGTACGGCGGGCACCACCTCGAGAACCGGTTCACCGCGTTCTACCACTCCTACTTCCTGCCGAAGCGTTTCAAAATCAATTTCCGTCAGATCGAGCTGTCGGCACTCGTGCGTTCGGGTCAGATGAGTCGTGACGACGCCATCGAACAGTTCTCGGCCCCGCGCAACGGCGATGCGGACATCATCGCGCTCGTCAAGAAGCGTCTGCGTTTCAGCGATGCCGAGTTCGAATCGGTCATGAGCTCGCCCGAGCACTCGTATCGAGAGTTCAAGACCTACAAGAAGACCTTCGAGCGCCTGAGGCCGCTGTTCTGGATGCTCTACAAACTGAACCGGGTGCCGCGGAGCTTCTACGAGAAATTCTGCAAGCCGTGAAGAAGACGCTGGCGCGGTGGGCTCAACTCAGCGCGCTTCATCTCAGCTTCGCTCTGCACCGCTCGACGTCACGTCCGATCACGTGGGTGGTCGGCCCGACTGAGACGGCCGGCATCGTCCGTGACATCACGGCAGTGGTCGAAGGCAGTTATTCGGCTCTGCTAGCGCGTCACGCGATGTACGGCGACCGATACGACTGGCTTCCTCCGGTGAGGTCCAGCGGGTGGCGCCGGCGTCTCGCCGGGATCTTCGAGGGGCCCTGGCTGCTGGGGAAGCTCGCGGCTCGATCCCGGGGGTTCATCTACGTCGGTGCTGGTGGGTTCCTGTGGTCGGTCGAGCGGGACTACGAGTATCAGTTCCTCCGCGATCGCGGGTTGCGCATCGTCTGCTACTTCACCGGAAGCGACATCCGTTCGCCGAAGCTCATGCAGCAGCTCGAGGATGAAACCGGCGAACCCAACATCGCGACCTGGTTGCGGGCTGTCGCCCCGGGCTATTCGGATCCGGCCTTCGATGCCGCTAAGGAACGGATGGGCAGGACGGCTACCGCATACGCGGATCTGGTCTTCACCGCGCAGAACGACCAACGCGGCTATGTGCCGGCATCCTCAGAGCCGTTCCTCTACTTCTACCCTGACGCGGACGTCCTCCCCGCTCGGGAGCCGCTCGGCGAGCAGGAGCGCCTCGTCGTAGTGCATGCGCCCTCCTCCCCCGTCATCAAGGGCACGCAGCTCGTCCGCGCGGCCGTGCGGGCGCTGCACGAAGAGGGCTATGACTTCGAGTACGTAGAGCTGCAGGGAGTGCCGAACTCCGACGTTCGCGCCGCGCTCCGACGGGCTCATATCGTGCTCAACGAGTTCTTCGCGTTCATGCCTGGCGTCTTCGCGGTCGAAGCGATGGCAGCGGGATGTGCTGTGCTGACGAGAGCCGAGGAGCGGATGGAGCCTCAGCTTCCCAACGGCTCCGATCAAGCATGGCTGGTCACGCGACATCACGAGGTCGAGCAGAACCTGCGACTTCTGCTCGATGACAGGGCCCGCATTGCGACGCTCGCGTCAGCGGGCAGAGAATGGGTGCTCCGCCACGCCGTGTCATCCGTGAGTGGCCCGCTGCTCAACAGAAAGCTGCAGGACACCCTCGAACGCGCACCATCACCTCGGATCTCGTAAGGGTTCTGACGTAGGATCGTTGAGTGAATGACGGCCGCCACAGGGTAGGTCGTAGTGTGGATAGGCCCGTGACTCCGAATCAAGATCTTTTCGCCGCTGTGCCGCGAAGCGCCTTCGACACACCCGGCAAGAGCCGCGGGCTGATCGATGTCGTCCGCTGGCGCTATCTGCTGGCACTGCTGGTGCGTACCGGCGTGACCACTCGGTACCGCAACTCCGTGCTGGGCTGGACGTGGTCCTACGTACGGCCAGCCGCCCAGTTCCTCGTCTTCTGGGTCGTTCTCGGCGTCTTCATGGATCTGAACCGGGGCATCCCCAACTACGCGGTGTACCTGTTCTCCGGGATCGTCGTGATCAACCTGTTCTCGGAAGCTTTCAAGAACGCCACGACGTCGATCGTCGGCAATGCGGCGCTCGTGCGGAAGGTCTTCCTGCCACGACAGCTCTTCGCGGTATCGGCCGTCCTGGTCGCTTTCGTGCACTTCCTTCCGCAGCTCGCTCTGCTGCTGCTCGTCTGCGTGCTGATGGGCTGGGCTCTACACATCTCCGTGCTCGGAGTGCTGGCGATCTTCGGTGCTGTCGCCCTGGTCATGCTCTTCGCGCTGGGCACGGGCCTGATGTTCGGCGCGCTGAACGTCCGGTATCGCGACTCGGAGAACATCGTGGAACTTCTCCTGCTACTGGCTACCTGGGCTTCGCCGGTGCTCTACTCGTGGACGCAGGTGCAGAGCGCTCTGGTAGGTGGGCTCGGATTGCCGTCGTGGCTGCTTCAGGTGTACCTGCTCAACCCGATCACGCAGGCTGTCGAACTGTTCCACTACGCGCTGTGGCGTCCCGCGACCGAGGGATTCGTGGGCGCCGTCGGCTACGACGGCCTCCCGATGATGGACGTGCCGCCCGGATTGGGCATGAACACCCTGTGGACGTTCGCCATCTCGATCGCGGCGCTGCTCGTCGGCCAAGCGGTCTTTCGCAAACTCGAAGGAAGGTTCGCGCAGGATCTATGAGTTTCGACATCTCGCAACGCCCCAGCATCATCGCAGAAGGCGTCTCCAAGACCTTCCTGCTCAATCACGCCTTCTCCTTCAAGGACACGCTCGTGTCGTGGGTACGGCGTCGCAAGACGACGACGCCGTTCGAAGCGCTCAAGGGAATCGATCTCGTCATCGGCGAAGGGGAGGCGGTGGCGGTTCTCGGGCGAAACGGCTCGGGTAAGTCGACATTCCTCAAGCTGGTGTCCGGGGTGATGGCGCCTGATGGCGGGGTGCTGTTGACCCGAGGCAGAGTGGCGGGGCTGATCGAGGTGGGAGCGGGGTTCCACCCGGAGCTCTCCGGTCGCGAGAACGTCTTCCTCAATGCGGCGATCCTCGGGATGAAGCGCACGGAGATCGAAGAGCGCTACGACGAGATCGTGGCTTTTAGCGAGATCGAGGAGTTCATCGATCAGGAAGTGAAGCACTACTCCTCGGGCATGTTCATGCGCCTGGCCTTCTCCGTCGCGATTCATGTCGAACTCGACGTCCTCCTCGTCGACGAGATCCTGTCGGTGGGAGACGCGCAGTTCCGTGAGAAGTGCCGTCGAAAGTTCGCCGAGCTCATTGACGCGGGCAAGACGCTGGTCGTCGTCAGCCACGATTCGGACATCGTTCGCGAACTGTGCACCCGCGGGATCGTGATCGACAAGGGGAAGATCGTCTTCGACGGCGCGGTGAATCAAGCACTCGCGATGGTCGAAGGATGATCCTCGCCTGGATCAGTTCCATTCCCGCGGTGCTCGCAGCTGCGGTTGTCGTCTTCGTGCCGGGGTGCCTCGTCCTCTGGGGATTCCGGCGCGTCCGGGGTCTCAGCCTGATCGCTCTGGCACCAATCGCGTCCGTGGCGATGTTCGCCGTCGCAGCTCTGCTGCTCGGATTGCCGTCCATCGGATGGTCGGTCGCTTCTTTTGCGGGAACGCTCCTGGTCATGGCGCTGGCGGCATGGGGTCTCGGGCAGCTATTCGGGCCTCCACGCGTCGACGCAGCATCCCCGCGATCGGCACGCTGGCTGCTGCCTGTCGGCATCGCTCTTGGTGTCATCCTCGGCGCCTGGCGCCTGATCTCGTACATCCAGGATCCAGCGGGGATCTCACAAACGAACGACTCCGTGTTCCACATGAACGCGATACGTCATGCGCTCGACACGGCTGACGTCTCATCGCTGCACCTGACTTCAGTGATCGGCGGAACCGGCTTCTATCCGGCGGCGTGGCATGCGCTGGTGTCGATGACGGTCCTGCTCAGCGGGACAGACATTGCCGTTTCGGTCAACGCCATCACACTGATCGTCGGCGCGGCCGTGTGGCCGCTCGGCATCGCCTGGATGGTCCGCGTGATCACGCGCTCGGACCGGATCGCCGCGCTTGCCGCTGTGATGTCGCCGGCGCTGCAGACGTTCCCGCTCCTGATGTTCCAGTGGGGTGTGCTCTTCCCCAACGCCCTCTCCGTCTCCCTGCTCCCCGCGGCGGTTGCTGCAGTGATCGTGTCAGCGGACTTGTACGATCCCGCGCATCGGCTGAGGTCCAGTGGGCGCATCGCGTTGATCATCGCGATGACAATGGCAGCGCTCGCACTGTCGCACCCCGCCGCGCTCCCGATATGGGGACTCATGCTGGTCATCTGGTTCACTGACCGGATGCTGCGTGCCGGCGCCCGCCCCACGACGATCGCGGCGGCGATCGCGGCATGGCTGCTGCTCGCGGGCGCCTGGTACCTCATGACTCGCGGGACCGACGGAGCGCACTGGCCGCCTTTCCGGGGAAAGGTGGAAGCCTTGCTCGAGGTCGTGGTCAACGGGCAGCTAGGAATCGCACCCGCCTGGGTCATCAGCGCCTTCATGGCTGCGGGGCTTGTGGTCGCGCTTCGCGCTGAGGCCTGGAGATGGCTGGTCGTGGTGTGGCTGGGCTTCTCCGCACTATATGTCTTGGTCGCCGCAGTCGGGATGCCGGTCATCCGCGACGTGCTGCTGGGCCCCTGGTACGCAGATCCGTATCGTCTCGCCGCTCTCGCCCCGATGGCGGTCATTCCCCTGGCCGCCATCGGCATCGACCGGCTCGCGCGCGTGATCGTCGGCCGCGGGCGCGAGGTAGCTACCAACCGTCGTCAGATCGTCGTGGCGATGGCCGCGGCAGCCGTCGCGATGAGCGGGATCACGTTCTGGCGGCCAGTTCCCATGCCCGCCTTCCTGCAGGGAACCTTCGACACGGACTCCCGGTACCTGACCACATCCGACAGCTACCTCAGCGAAGACGAAAGAGCTCTTCTTGAGTCACTCGACGACTACGTCCCCTCTGAGGCACGGGTCATCGCGAATCCCTCGACGGGCGCAGCGTTCGGGTATATGCTCAGCGGTCGCGACGTGTATCCGCGAACGTGGACACCGCCGAAGACCGCTGAGTGGGACGTGATTGCGGAGGAACTGCGCGATGTCTCCACCGAGCCCGCGGTCTGTGACGCCCTCGCAAGCATGGGAAGCCCAGCCTACGTACTGGACTTCGGCGAGGGAGAGCTGGGCCCTGGTCGCTTCGTCATGCCCGGTCTCACGGATTTCGCCGGCCGTCCCGGTTTCGAGCTGGTGGCAAAGCGAGGCGACGCGTCGCTGTGGCAAATCACGGCCTGCGAAGACTGACCCCGGCTCATTCACCGCCGTTCGGTTCGCCGGTCGCGTCGGCTCTCGGTGCAGACGTCAAGGCGACGTGCCGGACGAGCAGCGTCAGCTGACGCTGTTGGGTGAGGTTCCGACGGTACTGGGTGTACACGAAGGCGAAGAAGACGATCACCAGGGCGTACAGAAGAAGGTCAGCGCCCCTGCCCACTCCGATGAGCTGGGCGAACGCGGTCAACCACTGCGGGAACAGAATCGCGAGAATGGCCGCGATGACGAAGAGTCCCATTCCGATCCGCCGGATCGCGAGGTGGCTGTCGGCTCCTGTGCGACGCATCATGATCAGACCGAGTGCCGCGACTGCGGCGATGAGTACAAGCTGAATCCACATGATTACCTCACGATCAGGTCGAACAGGATGTTGACGGAGTTGAGGACGCTCTGCCCCTTGGACTTCGAGTAGTCCGTGTAGAGAAGTTCGACCGGGTACTCCCGCCAGGGAAGTCCGGTCCGTCCGAGGTCGAGAACGATCTCTGTGGCGTGGGCCATCCGGTCCTGCTTCAGGTGCACGCGACGGGCTGCGTCCCTCCTGATGACTCGCAGACCGTTGTGTGCGTCCGTCAGCTGGAGTCCCGTGGACATGTTCGTCACCCAGATCGCCGTCTTGAGAATCACTTTCTTGATCCAGCCGGGGTTGGTGCGGTCGTCGAGGAAGCGAGATCCGAAGACGACAGCGAGATCTGACTCGCGAGCAAGGCCCAGCATGGCCTGCGCGTCCTCGACCCTGTGCTGCCCGTCCGCGTCGAACGTGACGATGTACTCACAGGAATCGTGCATCAGTGCATATTCGATCCCAGTCTGGAGCGCGGCGCCCTGCCCTCGGTTAACGGAATGCCTGACCAGAAGTGCTCCAGCGGCGAGAGCGGCTTCGGGCGACGCATCCGTCGAGCCGTCGTCGACGCAGACCACATGCGCGAAGTGCTCGCGCAGAGAACGCACCACCTCGCCGATCACGGAGACTTCATTGAAGAGCGGAATGACGATCCACGCGCTGGAGTCCACAACGGGTGTCGGCCGCTGGCGCGGCGTCTCGTCGTCAGGTATCGGAGAGGTGTGCGTCACGCCCCCATTCTCTCAGGTCTGCCGAGTCAGCCGCGCTGGCGGCGGCAGCCGAAACGTGCAGCGTCGCGCGACCGGTAAACTATGCGGGAATAGCATTGCTCGCTCGAGCCATGATGGAGAAGGTTGATCAGTGTCAGCACATGATTCCGTGCGGGTCGTCGAAACCGCAGATGTCTCGCCCGAGGCCACCGTCGGCGCAGGAACCTCCATCTGGCACCTGGCCCAGGTGCGAGAGAGCGCTCATCTGGGCGAGAACTGCATCATCGGGCGAGGAGCGTACATCGGCACTGGCGTCCTCATGGGGGACAACTGCAAGGTTCAGAACTACGCACTGGTCTACGAGCCGGCAAGGCTCGGCGACGGAGTGTTCATCGGACCGGCCGTCGTGCTCACCAACGACACCTATCCGCGGGCCATCAATGCCGACGGCAGCCAGAAGAGCGCTCACGACTGGGAGCCGGTCGGAGTCATAATCGAGCGAGGAGCCGCCATCGGCGCACGCTCCACCTGCGTTGCTCCCGTGACGATCGGAGCCTGGGCTACGGTAGCTGCCGGTGCCGTCGTCGTCAAGGACGTCCCCGCCTACGCGCTCATGGCCGGCGTGCCCGCTCGCCGCATCGGCTGGGTCGGAGAGTCCGGTGTGCCGCTCGTCGCCACCGGCAACGATGGGATCTGGACGTGCCCTACGACCGGCGACCGATTCATCGAGACCAACGGAACATTGACCAAGGAGACCGTGTGAGCGAGTTCATTTCCCCCGCCAAGCCCATCATCGGCGATGAGGAGCGCGCAGCCGTCGATCGCGTGATGCGCAGCGGCATCGTCGCACAGGGTCCCGAGGTCGCGGCGTTCGAGCAGGAGTTCTCCGCGCACTTCGTTCAAGGCCGCCCCTCGGTGGCGGTCAACTCCGGCACGGCCGGCCTGCACCTCGGGCTTCTGGCCGCAGGTGTCGGAGCGGGCGATGAAGTCATCGTCCCGTCGTTCACCTTCGCGGCGACCGGCAACTCCGTGGCGCTAACCGGAGGCACTCCGGTGTTCGTCGACATCGAGCCGGAGACCTTCACCCTCGATCCCGCGGCAGTAGCCGCCGCGATAACCCCGAAGACCAAGGGCATCCTGCCGGTGCATCTCTACGGTCACCCCGCACGCATGCGCGAGCTCGAGGCGATCGCAGCCGAACGCGGTGTCGCGCTCTACGAAGATGCGGCCCAGGCTCACGGCGCCTCTCTCAACGGGCGTCCCGTGGGCTCCTTCGGGGAGTTCGCGATGTTCAGCCTCTACCCGACCAAGAATATGACCAGCGGCGAGGGCGGCATGGTGACCACGGCGACCGCCGAGATCGCCAGGCAGGTCAAGCTGCTGCGCAACCAGGGCATGGAGCGCCAGTACGAGAACGAGGTCATCGGCTTCAACGCGCGGATGACCGACATCCACGCCGCAATCGGTCGCGTGCAGCTGACGAAGGTCGACGCCTGGACGAAGACCCGTCAGGCGAACGCGGCCTTCCTCGACGCCAACCTGCGCGGTGTCGTGGTGCCGCCCGTCGCCGACGGCGCCGTACATGTGTACCACCAGTACACGATCCGGGTGCCGGAAGACCGCGACGGGTTTGTCTCTGCCCTCAAGAACGAGCACAACGTGGGTGCCGGTGTTTACTACCCGATCCCGAACCACCGGCTGCCGTCGCTGGAGCGGTTCGCGCCGGGCCTGCACCTTCCCGAAACTGAGCGCGCTGCGCGCGAAGTCGTCTCGCTGCCAGTGCACCCGTCGCTGAGCCAAGGCGAGCTCGACCGCATCGTCGCCGCCGTCAACACCGTCGCTGGAGCGGGCGCCTGATGGCCGGGCAGCTGCGGGCCGGACTCATCGGTCTCGGCGTGATGGGGCGCAACCACGCACGGATTCTCGCGCATCTGGACGGGGTGGATCTCGTCGGAGTGTATGACCCGGCCCCGGGTGTGCCTTCGACCGTTCATGGGAGTCCCACCTTCGACGACCTCGACCGCCTGATCGACACGGGGCTGGACTACGCCGTCGTGGCCGCCCCGACGGTCTATCACCTGGACCTGGCGACTCGTCTCGCTGAAGCCGGCATCCACGCCCTGGTGGAGAAGCCTCTCGCCTCCACCTCCCCAGACGCAGAAGCCATCCGCACGATCTTCGCCTCGAAGGGCCTGATCGGCGGGGTCGGGCACATCGAGCGTTTCAACCCAGCCCTGCGGGCCGCGCGTCAACGCATCACCGATGGTCTTCTGGGAGAGATCTATCAGATCACGACCCGGCGGCAGGGGCCCTTTCCTGGACGTATCGCCGATGTGGGTGTGATCAAGGATCTCGCATCGCACGACATCGATCTGACCGCATGGGTGGCGCAACAGCCGTACGTGTCGGTCAACGCACGCACGACTCACCGAAGTGGGCGTCCGCATGAGGACATGGTCGTGGCCGTCGGGACCCTTGCGAACGGCGTCATCACCTCGCACGTCGTCAACTGGCTTACGCCGTTCAAGGAGCGCACGACGATCATCACGGGTGAGAAGGGCGCGCTGGTGGCGGACACCCTCACTGCAGATCTGACTCACTATCAGAACGGCACCATCGTCACTCAATGGGATCAGGTGTCGGCCTTCCGAGGCGTGACCGAGGGCGACATGACGCGGTTCGCCCTCGACCGCCGCGAGCCGCTTCTCGTCGAGCACGAGACGTTCCGGGACGCCGTGATCACTGGCGACACCACGGAGATTGTCTCCCTTGTCGAAGGCCAGCGCATCGTCGAGATCGCGGAGCAGATGGCCCTGGACGGCGTGTCCCACCGGCGACGCTGATGCCACCACGTTTCCGGGCCATCCGCTCCATCCCTCGCCGATACCTCGCTTGGTATCGGCGAGTGCGCGCGGGACTCCCGAAGCTGTACACACCGCCCGTGACCGAGATTCCTCACGTCGATCGGTCCGCGTTCCATCGTTCGGGTTACCCTCTGCACGACGTGGTGGTGCTTCCCTACGAGCACCAAGGCATGGACTACGTGAAGGGCGACGTCATCCTCGATCTTTTCGACCCGGATGTCGAACTGGATGAGGAAGGCGTCGCGCTCTGGCGCGCTCCCGATGGCACACTTGCCCATCATCCGGTCACGGTGACGCAGTACGCACTTGCGGCCCTCGGAGCGTATGGACGGACGGGCGATCGCCGATACGAGAGCAGAGCGCTGGCAGGAGGTGCGCGGCTTCTCAAGCTGGCGGACGAGGTCGACGATGTGCTCTGGTTCAGCTACCGCTTCCCACACACGTACTACGACGTGACCATGCCGGTTCCCTGGTGGTCGGGACTGGCACAAGGGCAGGCGCTCTCGCTGTTCACGCGGCTTTGGCAACGCTACCCCGATGATGAGCGCTGGCAGCGCGCAGCCGTCGGTACTTTCCGGAGCTTCCGGGCCTGGCGCGCACTCGGCGTCCCGTGGATCACCACCATGGATGCCCATGGGTATCTGTGGTTCGAGGAGTACGCGGCCGACGTCGAACCGCTGCTCGTCGTCAACGGGCACGTTTTCGCGCTGTACGGCCTGTACGAGTACGCCCGCCACACCGGCGACAGCCATGCGCGAGATCTCTTCGACGGCGGCGCGACTACCGTCCACCACTATCTCGACACGTTCCGTGTACCTGGGGGCGTGTCGTACTACTGCGTGAGAGAGGGCTACTGCCAGCGCCCGGAATGGCAGAACGCCTCCTACCATCCGATCCACATCCAGCAGCTGACGATGCTCGGAGAGATGACCGGAGACGATCACTTCACGGAAGCAGCGCGAGCGTTCGCACTCGACGCCTGATCAGCCGTCGACGCGGGGCGCACCGCCGGCGGCCCGGCCGCGTGCGGCGGAGTCCCCAGCACCTGCCGTGCATCTCCGCAACGATCAAAGCGAAGTCGGAGTCAGGCGAGGCTCGACTTGGTCGCCGGCGAGACGCGCGCCTACTGCGACCGACATCCCACAGGGCCGCAGTGAAGCTCACTGACCGCGCTTGATCACGCCTCCCTGGAACTTCTGCTCGCACACGCCACCAGCGCACGTCATGGTCGAGATGGGCCAGCCGAGGCGTCCCGCGGAGCCTCCCTCATCGAAGTAAGCGCGACGGATGCTTCCGCTGACCACGAACGATCCTGCCTTGGACGCATAGATCGATGATTGGTTGCTGAAATCCTGGGCCGTGCCGCCGCCGTTCTGGGGATAGCTGTATACCTGCCCAGCAGGCCACCCCAGCGTCCCCTTCGGACCTCCCTGCGCGTGATACGCCAGGTCCACGCTCGAGCCGACCACTGCCGCCTTGATGCTCTCCGAAACATAGAGGACACCGAACTGGAACTGCTGGCGGCAGATCCCGCCGGTGCAGCTTGCGACCGAAACGGGCCAACCGAGCGCTCCGGCGGCACCGCCCCGGTCGAAGTATGCGCGCCGAAGGACTCCGTTCACTGCGAATGCACCGGCCGATGATGAGTAGATCGACGCCGACGCCGAGAAGTCCTGGGCTGTTCCGCCCCCGTTCTGGGGATAGCTGAAGGTCCGGGAAGCGGGCCAGCCCAACGCGCCTTTGAAACTGCCGAGTTCGACATAGGCTTGATGCAGCTTGCCCATGACGCCGAACGCTCCGGAAGGACCCGCGTAGACAGCTCCAGACTGGAAGGCCTGAGTCACGCCGCCGGTCACGGCGACTGCCGCCGCAGTCGGCCAGCCGAGTGGTCCCACAGCGCCTCGCTCAGCGAAGTAGCCCTTGCGAACCTGACTTTCGACGATGAAGGCGCCTGCCTTCGACGCGTAGACCGATTTCGTGCCCTGGAAGTCCTGAGCGGTTCCGCCGCCGTTCTCTGCGTAGTAGAAGGTTTTCGTGGTGGGTGCACCCAGAGAGCTGCCCCGCACAGACTGCCAGAGCTGCAGTATGGCTCCGGAGACCGGGAACCCCTCACCGTCGATCCTGATCGCGCCGCCCTGGAACGACTGCTCGCATACCTTGTCCGCGCACGAGGCGCCGGAGGTCGGCCACCCGAGCGGTCCCGCGGCACCGCCTTGGTCGAAGTACGCGCGTCGCATCACGTTCGAGACCGCGAACGCGCCCGACGAAGAAGCGAAGATCGACGACGAGTTCTGGAAGTCCTGGGCGACCCCGCCACCGTTCTCCGAGTAGGTGAAGATCCCCGAGGTGGGCCAGCCTAGGTCTCCCGATGCCCCGCCGCGATCGAAATACGCCCGCCGGATCGCGCCGGTGACCGGGAAGGCGCCCGCTGCCGAGGCATAGATGGATGCAGAGTTCTGGAAGTCCTGAGCCGTCCCTCCGCCATTCTCGGAGTAGGCGAAGAGGTCGGAGGTCGGCCATCCCAGAGCTCCGGACGCTCCGCCTTGGTCGAAGTACGAGCGCCGGATGGCGTCCGCGACGGGGAACGCCCCCACTGAAGAGGAGAAGATGGACGTCGAGTTCTGGAAGTCCTGGGCTATGCCCCCGCCGTTCTCCGGGTAGCTGAAGATGCCGGAGACCGGCCAGCCGATCCTGCCAGCAGGGCCGCCGTTTCTCATCAGGGCGACATGGATCTGCGCGGACGTCGTGTTAATCGACGACCCCGAGTCGTAAATGCCACCGAACTGGAACATCTGCGAGCAACGCGCACCCGAGCACGACGTCGAGGTGGTCGGCCAGCCGAGCGACCCCGCCGAGCCGCCCATGTCGAAGTAGCCCCGCCGAACTCGGTCGACGGTCCAGTAGGCGCCGCTGGCGGACGAGAAGATGCTCCCCTTCTGGAAGTCCTGCGCCTTGCCCCCGCCGTTCTGCGGATAGGTGTAGACGCCGGGAAGCGGGTATCCCAGTGGACCGATCGGGCCACCTGACTTCCGGAAAGCCGAGTCGATGTCACCCAGCACCACCGTTGCACCTGTGCCGATGCTCCAGTAGATCGAGCCCTTCTCATACTGGGGCCAGCAGTTAACGGCAGTGTTGGGGCAAGAGAGCCCGGAGACACCTGCACCGAGCACGGCCTTGCCGCCTGCTGCGACATAGGCCTCGTCGATTCGCGGCTGTCCGCCGCCTTGCGTGGAACCGAACCAGTCGGTGAAGTAGTTGTAGAAGTTGCGGTTGCCGTAGCTCGAGCACGAGTCACCCGTGCCATAGCCGGCGCGCATGGCCGCCGCGTTGGGCTGGTACGGGGTGTAGTAATACAGGGCTTCCGTCGCCTTGTTCGCGATGTAGACCGGTCCGGTGCCACACCGCTCACGGTCCGGGTGGTACTGGATCTGCCAGGTCTTGCCCGCCTGGTACCACTGGAAGTAGCGCCCTTCCATGTAGATCTGCATCTGCCGCGCGGCGCCGTAGATCTGGTGGAAGAACCCGACGAACTTGGGGTCACATGGCGCGGTATCGGGGCACGCCTGACCGAGCGCCGCGTCGTAGCGCCATTTGCTCGGCCATGTGTGCGTGATGAGCCCCTGCTCCTTCTGAAGCATCACGATCAGCACCTGTGGGTTGATACCGCAAGCCTGCGCGACACGATGGATGATCCGGGCAGCTGACTCGCCCCTCGCGCCCATATAGCCCTTGCAGTAGACGTCTGCGGGCCGATTAACCGAGTCGGACTTGTAGTCTTTCAGGCAGGTATACCCGGCCTGACACGTTTTCACCTTGGAGTTGAAGAACGTCTGGATCTGCGCCTCGGTCATGGTCGAGCGATCAGTGAAAACGGCGTCACCGATGATATTGCCGGGGTCAAAACCAGCCAGCGACGTCTTCATCGGCCCGCTCCCGGGTGCTGTCGACGCGGGTACCACGCCAGCGGCCGAGCCCGTGCGGGCGACACTCGCTGCGACCGAGGACACGGGAGTCGCGCCCGCGGAAGCAGGCACAGCTGTGCCCACGACAAGACCGAGAACGGCGAGCAGCGTCGCCGTCCAACGGCCGATGTGCGAGACCCGTCGGGGGCGGGATCCACGAAGATGCATGTGAACAGTGTGGCGGAAGTTGCGGCATGATGCCAGCGAGGCGACATACTGGCCGATCCTTACCGGCGTGTCCAGCGACTCGGAGCTGACTCTCAGAGTTCCGCGTGCAGCGCCCACACACGCTCGGCGGAGCTCGCCCACGAGAACGCACGGGCCCGGTCGGCGCCGAGCACCCGCAGCCGCTCGCGCCCCGAACCGAGCGCATCGATGAGCGCATCGTCGAGCCCAGCGGAGAGCACGACCGCTCCCCCGTCTGCGACCACGTCTCGGTGCACTCCCGAATCCACCGCCACAACAGGCACGGCGAGTTCCATCGCCTCGATCAGTCGCCAGGGCCAGACCGAAGCCGGCGAGGTCGCGACGACGGCATCCGCTCCCGCGAGCAGCGCTGCCCGCGACGGGTCGTCGAGCTGGCCCGCGATGCGGAGGCGATCTTCACCCAGCCCGGCAGCGCGGGCCAGTTCGAGCAGCGCAGCCTCCGCGCCGTCCGGGGCGTCGACGACCACGGCATCGACCTCGGCGCGCGCAGCCGCGCGGAACCCGTCCGCAAACGACTCGCCCTCGCCCGTGACCGCCACATAGCGCTGCGGCAGCAGCAGATCCGCGCGCAGCCGCGCTGCATCCGCCGGCGCGGCGAATCCGTTCGGCGCGGCGCCGGCGATCACGCGGATGCGATCACCGAGGGGGGCGATCTCACCCAGCCGTTCGGCGATCGCATGTGAGGGCACGACCACGGCATCCGCATGCCTGACGGCTCTCTTGAGCATCGCGCGCTGCCACACGACACTCGTCTTCGACAGCGTCTCCGGAGCCTCCCACGCGCACAGGTCCCAGAGCGTGACCGTCGTCTGGTCGTTGTCGTGCAGTCGATCGTGACGCACCAGCGGCGCGAGCAGGGTCGGCGAATGGATCAGCCCGCCCCCGACACCGACCGCGATGCCCATCTGCCAGGCGGCGGCCAGCTCACGCCGCGCGAGCGGCAGGGTGCGCACCTCGCGCAGACCGGCGATCGACGCCTCCGCGCCGTTCGGCACGATCCCAGAGACGACGCAGCCACGGGGCGCGGTGCGGATCAGCCCCTGAGTCAGCCCTCGCGCCGCACGCGCCAGATCGGCGTCCACGCCCACCTGGTCGATGACGACACGCAGCTGCACAGTCATGACTCCAGAGTAACGGCGGCATCCACCGCCCCCAGGAGCCTCTCCGGAGCGCAGCAGAGCGCTCTGCATTCTCTCAGCTGCCGCACGAACCATGCCGAAGCGATGAGTCGACAGGCTCCTCAGCTCTCGAGCTCGAGCAGCTCCTTCTCCTCGACGAGTTCGAGTGAGAGCACCCGGTATCCCTCGGCGTCGAAGAACACGGTCATCCGATCCTCCTCGACAGACATCACAGTGCCACGGCCCCACTCCCGGTGCCGAACGACGTCGTCGACCCGGAACCCGCGTCCGTCTTCGACCTGCGTCTCTTCCCCGACATCGCCGACTACGCCCACCGCACAGGTGTCGCAGTTGCCGCACGGCTCGTCCAGCTCGTCACCGAAGTATCCGAGCAGCACCTGACGCCGGCACCGGCGCGTCTCGGCGTACGAGCGCATCATCTCGATCCGGGACTGGTCGATGCGCTCGCGCTCCTCGACCCGCTCGAGCGCATCCGAGACGGCCGTCGCCGGGTCGTGGGTGAGCAGCCGCACGCCGCTGCGGCCGATGCGCACATGCCCGGTGTCGGACAGCAGAGCGAGCAGCGCGGTCACGCGTCGGGCTGAGAGTCCGGATGCCTCCGCCAACTCTGCACGCCTGCGGGAGCCGCCGTCGAGGGCGCGCAGCAGCCGGCGGATCTCACCGCCGGCGGGCTTGCGTCCCGCGAAGTACTTCCGCAGCGCGAGATCCTCGGGACGGAAGTGCAGGGTCGCCTGGGCAGGCTCGCCGTCCCGGCCGGCGCGGCCCACCTCCTGGTAGTACGCGTCGACCGAATCCGGCGCATCGGCGTGCACCACGAAGCGCACGTTGGGCTTGTCGATGCCCATCCCGAATGCCGAGGTCGCGACCACGACATCCAGCCGGTCGTCGAGCAGATCCTCGTGCGCCTGGGCCCGCGACTTCGCCGGCATACCCGCGTGATAGGCGGCCGCGCGCAGACCGCGCTCCTGCAGCTGCTGCGCGTACTGCTCGGTGTCGCGTCGCGTCGCCGTGTACATCAGGCCCGGCTTCGGCAGCTCGACGACCTCGTCCACCACCGCGGCTCGCTTGTCGGCATCGCGGGTGTGCCGCCGCACGGTCAGCGTGATCTCGGGTCGGTCGAGCTCGCCGATGCTCTCGAACGGATCGCGCAGCCCGAGCCGCCGCGAGATCTCGGCGCGCACCGGCATCGATGCCGTCGCCGTCAAAGCCATGATCGGCGGGCGCCCGAGGCGCTCCGCGACGGCCCCGAGCATCAGGTAGTCGGGTCGGAAGTCGTGGCCCCACGAGGCGATGCAATGCGCTTCGTCGACGACGAACAGCGACACGTCCAGCTCGGCGAGCGCCGCCAGCACCCCCTCCTTCGCCAGCTGCTCGGGCGCGAGCAGCACGAACTCGGCCTGTCCCGAGCGCAGCATCCGCCACGCCTCGCGCTTGCGGCGCACCCCGCCCGCGGAGTTGAGCGCGACCGCGGCCGGCGCATCCGGCGCACTCTCGATGCCGACCAGCTGATCCTCCTGCAGCGCGATCAGCGGCGACACGACGACGGTCACGCCTTCGCGCAGCGTCGCGGCGATCTGGTACATCACCGATTTGCCGTACCCCGTCGCCAGCACCCCGAGCACATCGCGGCCGGCCACCGCGGCCTCGATCGCGTCCCGCTGGGCAGGCTTCAGCTGGTTGATTCCGAAGGACTCGCGGGCGACGCGGTCGATGTCGTCTGGGATCACACCTTCATTCGATCGCAGGAATCCCATCCATGCGACGGGGTTGCGTGCGGGTGCCGTGCGGCTCTAAAGAGTCAGGGCGTGGGAGTCGCGGTGGGCGTCGGCGGGTGCAGCGCCTGCTGCACCATCTCGTGGATCTGCGCGAAATCCGGCTCGTGCTCGTCGACCCCGAACTCGGGAGTCAGCTCGATCTGCGCGACCGGCTGCTCCTTCGCCTTCATGACCAGGTCGAAGAACTCCGGCAGCTTGTCACGCGGCATGTCCGTCTCGATCAGCGCCGTACCTGCAGCCGCGATCTCGTTGAACCGGCCCAGCACGTTGCGCGGCGTGAACTGGTCGAGGATGGCGACCTGCAGCTGACGCTGGCGCTTCATGCGATCCCAGTCGCTGGTCGTGTAGCGCGAGCGGGCGTACCACTGGGCGGTGTCGCCGTCCATATGCTGCGCTCCCGGCTCGATCCAGCCGGTCGCCCACTCCTCGGCGGGCTCGCCGGGATACGACGGACCGCCGCCCTTCGGCAGCCGCTCGGTGACCTCGATGTCGACGCCGCCGAGCGCATCGATGAGCTGCGCGAACGCGTTCATGTCGGCGAAGACGTAGTACGGGATCTTGATGCCGAGCACACCCTCGGCCGCGTCCTTGGTGGCCTCGATCTCGGGGGTGGATCCGTGCGCCGCGGCATCCGGGTAGAGGCCGGCGCCGTCGTCGTCACGGCACACCTGCACCGCGTTGGTGAGCTGGTTGATGCCGGGGCCCCAGCCGCACTTGCGGTCGTCGTGGCCCTCGAAGTAGTTGCGGTAGTCGAATCCGACCAGATCGGGATCGCGCATCGGGCTGTCCTTCGCGAACGGCACATTGGGCATGTCGCGCGGGATGCCGGTGATGGTGACCGCGCCGGTGCCGGCGTTCACCGACACGACCGAGATGCTGTCGAATCGCATCGAGTCGCGCCCGTCACCGCTGTCGGCGCCGAGCAGCAGGATGTTGTAGTAGCCGTCGCTGGGCGGCAGGCTCGGCCCGCTGCTGCCGAAGATGGTGCCGATGGCACCCCGACTGGATGCCGTCACGGTCGACGCGTAGACCGCCGACGACGCGGCGAGCGCGAGCACCAGAACGGATGCCACCGCCATCGCCCACCGCGAGAAGACCGGCACCCGCACCAGACGCACCACGCGCAGGGTGTCGACGGTCAGCACGATCCACAGGATCGCGTACCCGAGCAGCAGCGCCTGCACGAGCGTCAGGGCGAACCATGACAGCGGTCCGGTGACGAACCACACCAGCGCATCCTGCGCGAACAGACCCATCCCCGCGCCGACGATGAGCAGGAACCACCCCAGCAGGGTGGCACCGAGTCCGAGGCGCCCCAGACGGCGGTTGCCGGCGAGCACCTGCGCCGAGCCCGGGATGAGAGCGTTCAGCGCCACGAGCCACCATCCGCGACGGCCCATGACGGCCGCGTCAGCGGTGTCGGGGTGCCGCAGCGGCCGGGTCTCGATCAGCGGCCGACCGCCTCGCGCCGGGGCGTGCGGTGCGGCCAGGGTCACAGCGAGTCCTTCAGCCGCTGGTTCTTCTGCTCGACCTGCTGCTCGAGGTCGCGCGCGTACGCCTCGACGCGATCGGCGAGCTCGCCGTCGGATGTGCCCAGGATGCGGGCGGCGAGGATGCCCGCGTTGCGGGCTCCGCCGATCGAGACGGTCGCGACCGGGATGCCTGCGGGCATCTGCACGATCGAGAGCAGCGAGTCCATGCCGTCGAGGTAGGCGAGCGGCACCGGCACGCCGATGACCGGCACCGCGGTGACCGAGGCGAGCATGCCGGGCAGGTGCGCCGCTCCCCCAGCTCCGGCGATGATCGCCCGGATGCCGCGGCGGCGCGCCTCACGCCCGTAGCTCATCAGCTTGTCGGGCGTGCGGTGCGCCGAGACGACCTCGACCTCGTGCGGGATGCCGAAGTCGGTGAGCGCCTGGGAGGCGTCGCTCATCACGCGCCAGTCGGAGTCGGATCCCATGACGACCCCGACCAGGGGCGTGCTCGAGGAGTGCAGTGGCTCAGTCACCATGACAGGCTACGATGCGCCGCTGGGAGAAGGTCGCAACGGCACGCGCGCGCTCAGACGAACAGGGCGGCCGCCGCGCGGGCGGTGTAGACCACCTCGTCGAGGTCGTCGCCCGAGACGTTCACGTGCCCGACCTTGCGGCCCGGACGCGGGTCCTTGCCGTAGGTGTGGATCTTCGCATCCGGGTACTCCTGCATCGCGGGCGCGAAGCGGTCGGCCAGCGAGCCCTCGGCCGGTCCGCCGAGGATGTTGATCATCACCGTCCACGGCTGACGCGGATCGATGCGCCCGAGAGGCAGATCGGCGACCGCACGCAGGTGCTGCTCGAACTGCCCCGTGGTGGCGCCGTCCTGGCTCCAGTGCCCGCTGTTGTGCGGACGCATCGCCAGCTCGTTCACGAGGAGGCGATCGTCGTCGGTCTCGAACAGCTCGACGGCGAGCATCCCCGTCACACCGATGCCGTCGGCGATCCGGCGGCCCATCTGCTCGGCCAGAGCGATCACGCGGTCGGTGGTGCCCGGCGCCGGTGCGATGACCTCGGCGCACACGCCGTCGCGCTGCACGGTCTCCACGACCGGGTACGCGGCCATCTCCCCGCCGGGCCGGCGGGCGATCTGCTGGGCGAGCTCGCGGCGGAACGAGACCAGCTCCTCCGCGAGAAGAGCCCCGCCGTCGGCGGAGGCGAACCAGTCGGCTGCCTCGGCGCCTGAGCGCACGACCCGCACGCCCTTGCCGTCATAGCCGCCGCGCGGCGTCTTCACGACCGCTCCCCCGCCGTGCTCGTCGATGAACCGCTGCAGCTCGCCGGCGTCGTGCACCGCCGCCCACTCCGGCTGCGGCACGTCGAGCTCGGCCAGACGCGCTCGCATGACCAGCTTGTCCTGCGCGTACTGCAGGGCGTCAGGGCCCGGATGCACCTGCGTGCCGTCGGCGACGAGCGCGCGCAGCACCTCCTGCGGGACGTGCTCGTGATCGAAGGTGATGACATCGACGTCGCGCGCGAACGCCCGCACCGTCTCGAGGTCGCGGTAGTCGCCGACGGCGGTCGCAGCCAGCTGCGCCGACATCCCCTCGTCTTCGGCGAGCACCCGGATGTCGAGCCCGATCTCGACCGCCGGAGCGATCATCATCCGAGCCAGCTGTCCTCCGCCGATCACACCCACGCGCACGGTCATGCAGCGCCCCTTTCGTCGCCTCCATTCTCGCGCACTCCGTCGCGGCCGGAAGACGATCGAGGCTCAGTACCCCCGGCTCGCGGTCTGCGCGTCGCGGTGGGCGAGGATCTGATTCACCTCGACCTGATCGGCGAGCACCTCGTGCACAAGGCTCGCCATGGGCACGTTCACCAGCCGCACCGGCTCATCGGAGCCGTTGCTCAGCGTGATCGTCCCCGCACCCCACATCCGCTGCAGCGGACCGCGGCGGATGCTGATCGAGTAGCCGCGTATGTGCGACAGCTCGCGGCGGCGGCGTGAGCCGAGCCCGTCGCGCACGATGACCCGGCGGGTGGTGATCGTGAAGGTGCGCGAGATCCAGAACAGGAACGGCATCACCACGAGCAGCAGCACGACGATGCCCGCCGCGGCGAGCAGCATCCAGTTCTCGAACGGGGCGGGCAGGTTGTCGTAGAGGTAGCCGGTGGCGCCGGCGGTGGCGATCAGCAGCGCAGCCGGCCAGAACAGCCGGCGGGCCTGGCTGCGCAGACGCGCCACGAGCAGCTCTTCGGCGGGCGCACCCGGCGGCGGCATGTTCGGCCTGCCTCCGAGGGTCACGGGCTGGGTCACCCCTCCATTGTGCCTGCGGCGGCGCGGGTACGCGGAAGGCCCGCCGGGCGCGTCGGCTCAGGCGAGTCGGGCGTGCACGACATCGCCGGATGCCACGGCGTGCTCGGCCCCGTCGACGTCGACCACCAGGCATCCGTCGTGCTGCAGGCGCACGGCGCGGCCGCGCAGCGTCTCGCCGTGCGGCAGGGTCACCTCGACGTCACGGCCGAGGGTGAGACAGCGCCTCTCGGCGTCGCGGTGGAGTCCGGATGCGATGGCGCCGACCCGGGCCAGCTCGGCGACCCGGTCGCGCAGGGAGGTCAGATAGTCCGAGAGCAGGCGGTTGATGTCGGCCTCCGCCCCGAGCGCGGCGAACGACGTGGCCGTCGGCACGGGCAGCTGGTCGGTCGTCATGGCCGTGTTCACGCCGCTGCCCATGATCACGCCGTGCGGGGTGACCTCGGCGAGGATGCCGCAGATCTTGCGCCCGTCGACGAGCACGTCGTTGGGCCACTTCAGCCCCACGTCGTGCGCCGGCAGCTGCGCTGCCACGGCATCCGTCATCGCCACTCCCGCCGCCAACGGCAGCCAGCCCCACGCGTCGCCGTCGGCGGGCAGATCGCGCAGCAGCACCGACACGGCGAGCGCAGCGCCCGGTGGTGTCGTCCAGGTTCGATCCAGCCGCCCGCGGCCGGCGGTCTGCGAGTCGGTGACGACCACGGCGAGATGCCCGAGCCGCTCGTCGGCGAGCCGCTCGTCGGCGAGCCGCTCGCGCATCTCGGCGTTGGTCGAGCCGCACGAGTCGAGCACGATGAGCGGGTCGGCGAGCGCATGCGCGCGGGGCAGCCGCATCAGATGTCGCCGCCGGAATCGGTGCCGGATGCCGCGGGGCCGACCTCCCGCGCGTGCCAGTCGTCCCATTTCTGCATGAGCTGCTCGATCGCGCCGTGGAACTTCGCGGTGGCGGCGCCCGGGGTGGTGTCGCCGAAGTAGTGCTGCACCCAGTGGCGCAGCCGCGCGACGGCCTCGTCGTCGGCGGCGACCCGCTCGACCTCCTCGACGATGCGCCCGGCGCCGTCGACGGTGAGCCACTCGCACGCCGACAGGTACCCGGTGGTGTCGATCGAGGCGCGCTCGTCGGCCGGGCGCGTGATCAGCAGCGGCTTGCCCGCGGCGAGCCGGTCGTACACCATCGCCGAGATGTCGACCACGGCGACGTCGGCGGCCGCCAGCTGCCAGCCGAGCTCGGGGCCGTCGTCGTGCACGTGCTGCGCGCGGGGGTCGGCGGCGTTGGCCTGCTCGATCGCGGCGAGGATGCGGCGGTGCGCCGCGCCGTACTCGTCGTCCACGACGCCGCTGCGGGGATGCGGACGGTAGATCACCCGGTGGCGCCCCGTGGCGAGCAGCCGGGTGACCAGCATCTCGCCGTGCGACGAGATCGAGCCGTAGTGCGCCGAAGGGCGATCGCCCTCCCAGGTCGGCGCGTACAGCACGACCATGCGCTCGTCAGGGGTGTACGGCAGGGTTCCGGAGTAGTGATCGGCCTGCGGCCGGCCGATCTCGATCGTGCGCGTGTCGAGGTCGTAGTCCCACAGGGTGCGGCTGAGCCGGTCGCGGGCTGCTTGACCGGCGATCAGGGCGTAGTCGTACGCCTTGTACTGGTTCGTGGTCATGTACATCTTGTCGGACTCGCCGTGGTTGATGAACACGTGCCAGCGGCGGCCGTAGCGGAACATCTGGAAGTTGCGGGTGTTCTGGTTCACGTACAGCACGACGCGGATGTCCTGCTCGGCGATGAACCGCTCGAGGTCGCGCACCGTGGGCACGAAGGCGACCGGAGGGGCGTCCTCGGCGATCAGTCGCTCTGCGCCGGTCGCGCTGCGGGCGAGCACGACGACGGGCCACCGCTTCGCGAGCTCGGCGAGCGGGCGGTACCACTGACGCATCTGGTACATGTTGACCGCGCCGTCGGCGAAGTACACCGCGACGCGGTAGTGACCGTGCGGGTGGGGGCCCTGTGCGATGAGGCGGCGCCTCACCCGCTGCACGGCCGATCGGGAGGTCAGCGCCTTCTGCAGCAGTCGATACGCCTTCTTGCCGTCTGAGACCACACCCATCCCTCCAGGATACCGGCGGTAGCGACCGCCCTCAGGAGTCGGGATGCCCGGCGGCGGCGTCCCAGAGCCGATCGATCGCGGCTTCGAAGCGCGCGGTCGCGGCTCCCGGCGACGTGTCGCCGAAGTAGCGCGTCGACCAGCGTCCGAGACGCTCGATCGCCTCCGCGTCGACGCGCACGCGCTCGATCTCGGCCACCGCCTCGGTGCGCGCGGCGGTGGCGCTCAGCCACTCGCAGGCCGACAGGTAGCCGCTCTCGTCGATCTCCGCCTCCGCGCTCACCGGGCGGGTCACGAGCAGCGGCCGCCCGGTGGCGAGGCGGTCGTAGATCATCGCCGAGACATCCAGCACGGCGACGTCTGCGACGGAGAGCTGCCAGCCGATGTCGGGGCCGTGGTCGTGCACGTGGTGCGCGGCGGGATCGGCGGCGTTCGCCTCGGCCAGCATCGCGATGATCCGCTCGTTCGCGGCGCGGTACTCGGCATCCATCACCCCGGTGCGCGGATGCGGACGGTAGATCACCCGGTGCCGGCCGGTGGCCAGCAGGGCCTCGACCAGGGAGACGCCGTGCGTGCGCACGGACCCGTACGCCATCGACGCCCGGTCACCCTCCCAGGTCGGCGCGTACAGCACCACCGTGCGCTCATCGGGCGTGAACGGCACGTCACCGGCGAAGTGGTCGGCCTGCGGCCGGCCGATCATGCTCGTGCGCGCGTCGACGTCGTACTCCCACAGCGCGTCGAGCAGTCGGTCGCGCGCGGCCTGCCCGGCGATGAACGCGTGGTCGTACGCCTTGTACTGATTGCTGCTCATGTAGACCTTGTCGGACTCGCCGTGGTTGATGAACACGTGGATGCGCCGGCCATAGCGGAACATCTGGAAATTGCGCGTGTTCTGATTCACGTAGAGCACGATGCGGATGTCCTGCTCGGCGAGGAACGCCTCGAGGTCGGTGACCTCGGGCACGAAGGCCACCGGCAGCGCGTCGTCGCGCAGCAGCGCCTCCGCCCCGCGCGCAGAGCGCGAGAGCACGACGACGGGGTGCCGGTCGGCGAGGCGCTGCAGGGGGCGGTACCACTGACGGATCTGGTACATGTTCACCTCGGTGTCGGCGAAGTACACCGCGATGCGGAAGTGACCGGCCGGCAGGGCGGGTCTGATGGCGAGCGCCTCCCGCACGTTCCGCCGCGCCTGGCGCAGCCGCATCTCACGCCGCACCAGCCGGACGGCCTTCTTCGCATCTCGGAGAACGTCCATCCCGGGACGCTATCGAGGCAACCTCCGAATCGTCCGTGCTGACCCGCCGAAGGCGCATGACATGATCGACACGTGCAGGATGACGACAGGATCACCTCCGCCGGCGTCTCGTTCGTGATGCCGGTTCTGAACGAGCGCGACTACCTCGAGCACGCCGTGCGCTCGGTGCTCGAGCAGGACATCGACGGTCCTGCCGAGCTCGTGCTGGCGCTGGGACCGTCCAGTGACGGCACGACGGAGCTGGCCAGACGCCTCGCCGACGACGACCCGCGGATCATCCTGGTCGACAATCCCGCAGCGCACATCCCCGTCGGCCTGAACGCCGCGATCCGCGCCAGCCGGCACCCCACGATCATCCGCGTCGACGCGCATTCCGAACTGTCTCCCGGCTACGCCCGCCGCGCCCTCGAGACGCTGCAGCGCACGGGCGCCGCGAACGTGGGCGGGATCATGCGCGCCGACGGGCGCACCCCGTTCCAGCGAGCCGTCGCGCGGCTGTACAACTCCCCCGTCGGGCTCGGCGGCGGGGCGTACCACGGCAGCGAGCACGAGGGCGAGGCCGAGTCGGCGTACCTCGGCGTGATGCGTCGAGACGTGATCGAGCAGGTCGGCCTGTTCGACGAGACGATCCGCCGCGGCGAGGACTGGGAGCTGAACCTGCGGATCCGGCAGGCGGGTCACCTGGTGTGGTTCGACCCCGCCTTGTCGGTCACGTACTGGCCGCGCGAGAGCTGGTCGCGGCTGGCCCGGCAGTTCCGTGCCACGGGCGCGTGGCGGGGCGAGCTGGTGCGCCGCTTCGGGCGGCGCAACGGACTGCGCTTCTTCGCGCCGCCCGTTCTGGTCGTCGTGACCGCGATGGCGGTGCTCATCGGCATCCTGCAGCTGCTCGGGGTGCTGCGCGGCGTCGCCGCGGTGGTCGCGTCGGTGATCTACCTGCCGCTCATCGCGTACGCCCTGCTGGTCATCGGCGTCGGCCTCGTGAGCCCCGGCGGCATGCGCCAGCGACTGTGGACGATGGCCGTGCTGCCGACCATGCACCTCTCGTGGGGGCTCGGCTTCATCGGTGGCGCGCTGCGCGGTGCCGGCGACACGGTCGACGCGTCGCGGCTGGGATCGCGGAACACGCCGCTGCCGTAGCTGTCGGGTGGGGCGCGGGCCCTTCGGCAGGCTCAGGGACCCATGTGGGGTCGGGTGTCAGGGGTGGGGCGCGGCCCTTCGACAGGCTCAGGGACCCAGGAGGTCAGGCGGTGAGCCATCCCTGGTCGAGGATGCGCGACACGACGCGATCCGCGGCCTGGCCGTCGTCGCGCCGGTTGAACTGCGCACGCCACGCGGCGTAGCGCTCACGGTAGGCCTCGGGCACCTCCGGCTCGTCGAGCGCACGCACCAGCTCGTCCTGACTGTGCACGAGCGGCCCCGGGGCGCGCTCGGCGAGGTCGAAGTAGAACCCGCGCAGCTCACCGCGGTAGTGCTGCAGGTCGGGCACGAGGAAGAACATCGGCCGGCCGGTGACGCTGAAGTCGAACATCACCGACGAGTAGTCGGTGACGAGCACATCGGCGATGAGCAGCAGCCGGGCCGTCTCGGGGTATCCCGTGACGTCGATGACCCTGGCGCCGGTGTGGTCGCGCCCCGGCTGGATGGTGCGCGAGTGCCCGCGCACCAGCACGACCGAGTCGGTCTGCTCGGCCAGCAGCTGCGGGTCGACGAAGTCCACCATCTCGGAGCGGTCGTCGCGCCAGGTGGGTGCGTAGAGGATGACGCGCTCGTCGGCGCCGATGCCCAGGGCCTCGCGGACGGGAGCCGGGTCTGCGTTCACGAGCACGTCGTTGCGCGGGTAGCCCTCGACCCAGATCGGCTTGCCGAAGAACGCGTACGCCTTCTTCAGGATGCGTGCCGCGTACGGGTTCTGCGCGAGCAGCACATCCCACCGGCGGGATTCCTTGATGACCGCCGCCATGCGTCGCGGGTCGAAGCCGGGCCGGTGCAGCGCGAGGCGTTTGAGGGGCGTGCCGTGCCAGGTCTGCAGCACGATCTGCCCCGGCTTGCGCACGAACCGGCGCCGCAGCCAGTCGTTGACGACGAGGATGCGGGACTCGGCGCGGGCCCGCCACCAGTCCGGGCCACCCTCGACGACAGGCACCGCGCCCTCTGGCACCTCCACCGACAGGTCGGTGACGCTCCAGTACCTGGTCACCGCCGGTGCGCGCTCGGCGAGCACGCGGTCGATCGCGCGCGGATTGCACCCGGCGGTCTGGCCGTAGAAGCTCTCGAAGAAGACCGCGTTCTCACCGGCGCCGATCTGCGACGCGTACCGCTGCTCGAGCGTGCGCTGCCCCTCCGGGGTCTCGTAGATGGGAGCGATGGGCGCCGCGATCACGGCATCCGGTCCGTGCACCTCGATGCGCAGACCCGGCAGCAGGGTGGGCTCGATCTCGACGCCGTCGACGTCGACGCCCTCCACCGTCAGCCGGTACGCTCCGGCGGGCAGCGGCAGCGCTGCTCCGCCCCAGCGCGAGGTCTGCAGCGGCAGGGTCGCCTTCCACGTCTTGCCGCCGCCGGTGATCCGGGCGGCGACACGGGCTCGCGGCCCGACGAGCCAGGCGGATGCCGGGCGGGCGCCGGTTCCCGAGATGATGAGCGTCTGCGTCTGCTCATCGATGCGAGCCGTGGTCATCGTGCTCCCTTCGGCGCGGGTATGCCGCGCGCGCGGATGGCCTGGTACACGCGACGGGCGTTCCGCCCGTCGCGATGCGCGTGCATGTGCGCACTGAGTTCGGCCGAGCGCGCCGAGCGCTCCGCCCTGACCGCGTCGTCCGAGAGCACGGCGTCGAGCTGCTCGAGAGCGGCCGGCCAGTCGGCGGCGTGATCGTCTCCGGCGACGTCGGAGTACCGGCCGTAGAAGCCGCGCTCACGGGCGTACTGCTCGGCATCCGGGGCCAGGTACACGACCGGCATCGCCAGCAGACCCACGTCGTAGGCCATCGACGAGTAATCGGTGATGAGCACGTCCACCCGCGGCAGCGCCGGTGTGACATCGACGAGCAGGTCGGAGTTCAGCATCCGCACCCGTCCGCTCGACCACGGCGGCGCGTACGCGCCGGCGCCGAGCGGATGCGACCGGATGAACAGGATGGCGTCGTGCTTCTCGAGCAGCCGGACGATCTCGAGCCACTGCGCGGCGCTGGGCACCGCAGGGTCAGGGGCGCCGTCGCGCCAGGTCGGCGCGTACAGCAGCACGCGCTGACCGGTGAGAACCGGACCGGTGCGGGTGAGCAGCGTGGTGGCGGTGGCGCGCCGCTGCGCGTCGGAGCCTTGCGAGAGCACGTCGACACGCGGCTCGCCGGTGACGACGACCCGGTCGTCGCCGAGCCCGAAGGCCGATTCCAGCCGGCCGCGCGAGCGATGGGATGCGGCGGGCAGCACCTGGATGCGCTGCGCCGCGCCGCGGTACATCGCCGTCAGCAGCCGGCGCAGCACAGCGGCGCCGGGGATTCCCGGGGGAACCTGCGCGGTGACCGGCGAGTCGAGCCCGATGCGCTTGAGCGGGATGCCGTGCCAGAGCTGCACGACGAACGCGTCGCTGCTGCCGTATCTGTTCACGTCTCCGAGCCCGTGTGTGACGACGATGACGCCCGCGCGGATCGTCGCCCACCAGCCGCGGATGCCGTCGCGCGGGACGGTGCGGATGCCCAGGGCTCTGGCGCCATCGGCATCCCGCGCGGAGCGCGCGAGCCACAGCAGGCGGTGCCCCTCGCCGGCCGCGACGCGGTACAGCGCGAGGGCTCCGTCGCCGACGCCGGCTCCGCAGCCGAACACCCATCTGTCGCCGCGCGGGATCAGCAGCGCTGCGATGCGTCCCGCGGCATACAGCGGCATCACGAGCAGCTTCGCCGCGTTGCCGGAGCCGAATGAGAAGGACGCCACCTCGCGAGCCTATCGCGGGGCGGCGTCCTTCTCGGGGAGTCGGCTGGCAGGGCTCAGAGCTTGAGCTCGCCCAGCGTCACCTTCGCCTCGTAGGTCTTGCCGGAGCGGACGTAGCTCAGCGTCGCGTCGCTGCCGGCGGCCGCGGCGCGCACCTGAGCGGTGAGGTCGCTGGCACTGGAGATCGGCACGCCGTTGAACCGGGTGACGACGTCTCCGCGCTGCAGTCCGGCCGCCTCCGCCGCACCGCCCGGCGTCGGGGTGTCGATCACGGCGCCGGCGACGGACGCGTCCTTCACACTCGACGCGTTGCGCACGGTGGCGCCCAGCAGACCGTGGGTGGCTGCGCCGTCGGCGATGATCTCGTCGGCGACCCGCTTGGCGATGTTCGACGGGATCGCGAAGCCGAGGCCGATGGAACCGGCCTCACTCGACGACGACGAGCCGCCGGCCGTGGCGATCGCGACGTTGATGCCGATCAGGCTTCCCTTGCTGTCGACGAGCGCACCACCCGAGTTGCCGGGGTTGATGGCCGCGTCGGTCTGGATCACGGAGATCGAGATCGACTGCTTCGCCTGCTGCTGGCCCAGGCCGGGGATGTCGAACTGGAACGGGTTGCCGCTGCCACCCTGCTCGCCTTCGCTGTCGGGCTGCGACGAGCTGTCGGGAAGCGCCGACGAGGCGACCTCGATGCTGCGGTTCAGTGCGCTGACGATTCCGGTGGTGACCGAGTTCGACAGGCCGAGCGGGGCGCCCACCGCGACGGCGGTGTCGCCGACGTTGAGCTTGCTCGAATCGGCCATCTCGATCGGCGTGAGGTCCTTCGCACCGTCGAGTTTGATGACGGCGAGGTCGTACACCGGGTCGGTGCCGACGACGCTCGCCTGGAAGATGCGACCGTCGGAGGTGGTGACGCGGATCGTCGGGTCGGCGGCCGCGCCGCCGAGGGTGACCACGTGCGTGTTGGTCAGCACGTGGCCCTCCTTGTCGAGGATCACCCCGGATCCGCTGCCCGACTCGTTCGAACCCGCGACCTCGATCGTGACCACCGACGGCAGCACCTCGGTGGCGATGGCCGTGGTCTCGTTGACCGAGCCGGGGTTGTTGACGGTGACGCTCTGCGGCCCGCTCGCAGACTCCGATGCGGGCCGGTCGAACACGGCCGTGCCGATGGCGCTGCCGCCGAACCCGGCGACCCCGCCGACGAGCGCCGCGGCGATGATGAGGCCGGCGACCTTCACCGGTGCGCCGCCCTTCCTCTGCCCGGGATCGTGCGATCCGGTCTGTGCGGTCGGCGCGGCGACCAGCGTCGGATCGAGGCTGAGCGTCGGCTGCTCGGAGGGCGACGGCGATCCCGTCGGGTGCGGTGGCAGGGGCATCCCGGGCTGGGAGGCGCCGTACGCAGTGCCGGCCGGCTGGGCGGCGCCGTACGGAGCGGCGCCCGGGTGGGCGGCGCCGGGCTGCGGCTGGGCGGCGTGCCCGAAGCTTCCGCCGGGCTGAGGCGGCGTGCCGTACGGCGCACCCGACTGCGGCGACGCGGGGGCCTGCCACCGCGCCTGGTCGGAGCCGAAGTGCGAGGGTACGTGCTGCCCCGGCGTCGACGACGACGGGGTCTGAGCCGAGGCCTCGGGGTTCGAGGGCTGGTCCGGGGTGCTGTTGTCGTTCATCTTCTGCTCCTTCTCCAATGCCCTATCAGAGTGACAACCGAGTCTGTGCGTTTCGTATGCCGCCGATGACATTCGCCTATGGTCTTAGCCTGTTCTGCATGGATGTCATATCAGGAGCATGGCGCCGCACTGCCGCGGGCGCCGGTCTGCTCTCCCCCGACGGACGGGTCGCCCCCACCATCTTCGCCGAGATGTCGGCCGCCGCGGTGAGAACCGGGTCGGTGAATCTCGGCCAGGGATTCCCCGACGAAGACGGTCCGCCGCAGGTGCTGGAGGCGGCGAGGGATGCCATCGCGCACGGCGCGAATCAGTATCCGCCCGGCCGGGGCATCCCGGATCTGCTCGCCGCGGTCAGCGAGCATCAGCGCCGCTTCTACGGACTCGAGGTCGATCCCGACACCGAGATCCTCGTGACCGCGGGTGCGACCGAGGCGCTGACCGCCACCCTGCTCGCGCTCATCGATGGCCCCGACGACGAGGTCGTCGTCTTCGAGCCGTACTACGACTCGTACGCGGCCGCCGTGGCGCTGGCGGGTGCGCGGCTGCGCACCGTCGCGCTGCGCCGCCCCGACTTCCAGCCCGACCTCGACGAACTGGGCGCGGTGGTGAACGACCGCACCCGGATGATCCTCGTCAACGATCCGCATAATCCCACCGGTGCGGTGTTCACGCCCGAGGTGCGGGCCGAGGTCGTGCGCCTGGCCGCGCAGCACGACGCGGTTATCGTCACCGACGAGGTGTACGAGCATCTGTCGTTCCACGCGCCTCACGTGCCGATCGCCACGCTGCCCGGCGCCGCCGAGCGCACCCTCACGATCTCATCGGCGGGCAAGACGTTCTCGACCACGGGGTGGAAGATCGGCTGGGTGCACGGACCGGCCGCTCTCATCACCGCGGTGCTGACCGTCAAGCAGTTCCTCACCTATGTCAACGGATCCGCATTCCAGCCCGCGATCGCGGTGGGGCTGCGACTGCCCGATGCCTACTTCGACGAGGCGGCGGCCACGATGCTGCGCAAGCACGAGCTGCTCGGCGACGCGCTGCGCACCGCCGGCTTCGACGTGTTCGCCCCGCAGGGCGGCTACTTCACCGTCGCGGATGCCACGACGCTGGGCGGTGCGGACGCCGCAGCGTTCTGTCGCGCCCTGCCGGAGCGGGCGGGGGTCGCGGCGATCCCGATCAGCGCGTTCGTCGCGCCGGAGAGCCACAGGCACTACGCGGGTCTGGTGCGCTTCGCCGCGTGCAAGCGCGTCGACGTGATCGAGGAGGCCGGCCGCCGGCTGTCCGCCCTGCGCTGACGGCGCGGGCCCCGCCGGCCGTGCCGCCCCGCCCGTGCCGCCCGGCCCGTGCCGCCACGGGCGCCGCGGGCCGATACGTTCCGGGGGCCGACACTCCAGATGTCGGACGCTTCACGCGGATCGGTCCGACATCTGGAG